>DASXSU010000065.1:0-24712 GCA_036505795.1 Nitrospirales bacterium | reverse complement strand
CATCTCGTCAAAGGCGACGGCCAGCAAGCCTTTTTGACCATGGGGTCGGAGGCGTACATCGAGGTGGAAAATGCCTTGTTGCTTGGCCTCTATAAATCGGAGAATCTCCTGGCACAGGCGCTCAAAGTACTCGCCGTGTGCAATGGCCTTAGAGCCGTCGGTTTGTCCGGCCCCGTTATAGACGAAGAGAAGTTCGATATCGGAGGCATACCCCATCTCGCGCCCGCCGAACTTTCCCAGACCGCAGATCGCAAAGTCACATGCTCTGCCGTTTTCGGTGCGGGGCGTGCCGAACGTACTCGCCAGCCGCTTCTGACAGAGGAGGAGAGTCTCCCGGAGGATCACTTCGGCGAGGTCGGTCAGCGCCAACGCGAAAGGCTCGAGCTGCTGTTGCGGGTCCATCAAATGCCGCATGTCGATCCGGAACAGCTCACGGTCCTTGAACTGGTTGAGCGCGACCTTCTGTTGTTCAAAGGTGGCCGCCTGCGCGAGCGCCCGGCGCAGACTACGGGCCAGAGTCAATTTTGTCGGTCTGTCCGGGCCGGCCTGAGCCTCCTGAAGAACAGGTAAGAGCGTCTCGAGATTCGCTCGAAGAAAATCTTCCCAGAGAAAATCGCTGGTTCCAAACAGCCGTGCCAGCAGATCCAGAGTGGCCCGTTCGGACAGAAAGGCCGGCAGTCGACCGTGCGGCGCAAGCTCCAGCACGTGGTCAAGGAGTTGATCAAAATGGGCGAGCGCTTTGGCGGGATCGGGGGCGGCCGGCAGGCACTGGGTGAACTGTTTAATCAGCACTGTGGTCATGCGCAGTGCGGCCTGTCCCCGGGGATCGATAATCCTGCGTCCATGCCTGTCCGTGATCGCAAAGCGGTCGTGGACGTGATGGTCGCGGCTTTTGATCGACCCTGAATGGACCGCGATGCCCCGCATGCCCAAGGCGTTTGCAAAGGCATAGAGAAAACCAGGACTATCGCTCGCGGTGATGTCCATGGTGGTCCAAGTCGCCACCGGGAGATTTTCGAATCGGACATCAACAGGCTGTAGCACGGCCGGCAATCCCGGGGATTTCCCGATGACCTCGGTCAGGCGTCGGTTCAGTCTCGCCCTGGCCTCCTGGAACCGATTCTCCGCGAGCAGTTCTATGAGCTGGATGAGCTCGCGCTCGAATTCTTGTTGCGCCTGTATACCAAAACCCCGTGAGGCAATGGGCCGCACCCGAAAGATATCGAGAATGTATCGGCCGGCGGTGGTGAGATAGCCTTCTTCGATATTTAATCCGAAGGCGGCAAGAAGTCCGGCGATCACGGCAAGCTCTGAGAAATAGTCCCGCGCCGCGATACGTACTTCAAAGACATCCGGACCAAGCTCGGTGACGCTCAAGCGCAGGGGGAGTGAGCCTAATTGCCGGATCACGCGCAGATGCTCTGCGATTTCCGCGAGCGAATACGCCTCGAGATATTCCGGCGCAGCGGCTGACGCATAGCTCTCAATGATAGGGAGCGGTAGATCGGGAACGCGGGACGCCAGTTCACGATGCAAAACGACCGGAGTCATAGCCTGGGTACTATACCTGAATTGAACTTCCGGTATAATGCCTCCCGAATGTCGCCGTCAGATCCGAGAAAACTCCTGCTGGCCCAAGGTCTCGACGATTCCACCGTCGCCGCGATTCTTCAACCCTACGGGTTTGCAGACTATCGTCGGGCCGATGCAAATCTGCAAGCGCTCGCCGACGAACCGCTGGCGCGACAGCATCTGGCTGATCTTCTCGAGGACTTGCTTGAGGCTCTAGCAGATTCTGCTGATCCGGATCAGGCGCTTGATTATCTGGAGCGTTTCGCGAGAGCGGGTGGCAGCAAGGTGGCTTTGTTCTCATACCTGAAGACTTCGCCTGCCTCGGTGCATCTGCTGACCACGGTCTTCGGGGCGAGCCCGTTTCTCTCGCAAATTCTCATGCGCAACCCCGAATATTTGCACTGGCTGATGCAGGCGGGGATTCTAAAGCGCGGCCGCACCCGGGCCGAGCTGGAACGTGATCTACGGGCATCGCTCGTTTCGTTTCACTCGAAAGAGCGCCGGTTGGATGCGCTTCGTCGTTTTAAACGCCGGGAGCTACTGGTTCTCGGGCTGCGCGATCTTCTGGCACTTGCGCCCGTGGAGGAAACCACCCTCGCCCTCTCGATACTCTCCGAGCTATTAATCCAAGAGGTGTATGTGATCTGCCGGAACTTTTTGTCTGAACGTTACGGTCCTGCACAAAGCGGCTTCACGGTTCTTGGCATGGGAAAGCTGGGAGGGAACGAGCTGAATTTCAGCTCGGACGTGGACCTGGTCTACGTATGCGGCTCTGACAGGGGCACGACCAAGCGAACAAAGCGAGCTCGCACGGGGTCTCGTCTTTCACACCCCGCGTACTTTCGCCGGTTGGCTCAGGATCTCACAAAGGCGCTCTCCGAAGTGACGGACGAGGGCTATCTGTTTCGGGTGGATCTGCGCCTTCGGCCGGAGGGCAGGGCCGGAGAGATCGTCGGCTCCCTTCAGCAATTTCGCCGATACTACCGGGGCTCGGTGTTGCACCCGCCCGCCCCGGCCCCCGCCAAGACGGGGGCCTTTTCCCGTAGGCACCCGGCCGCCATTGCACCCGCCCGCCCCGGGTCGGCCAAGACCGACCCTTTTCCCGTGGCCCGAGCGCAGACATGGGAGCGGTTGGCGCAAATCAAAGCCAGGCCGGTCGCGGGCGATAAAGCTCTTGGTCGCCGCTTCCTGACGATGGTCCAGCCGTTTATCTACCAACCATCCCAGGCGTCCCCACCGAAGGTCCTTCTCGAAGAGGTGCGCCGAATCAAGCGTCTCATCGATGAGAAGATCATGCGGCGGGGAGAAAGCCAGCGGAACGTGAAGCTTGGGATCGGCGGGATCCGTGAAATCGAGCTGGTGGTGCAGGTGTTACAGGCTCTCTTCGGATTCGCGCGTCCTACGATCCGGGAGCGGAACACAATGAAGGCGCTAGATAAGCTGTTACGGGCACGGCTGCTGTCGGTTGAAGAGCATGGCGTGCTGATAGAAGGGTATCGGTTTTTGCGAAATATTGAGCACAAACTGCAAATGGTGGAAGAGCAACAAACCCATACGCTTCCGGCCGACCCGATTGAACTGCGGCGGTGCGCCCTGCGGCTTGGCTACCGTGATGATGAAGAGGGGAAGGCGACGGAGAGATTTTTGCGGGATCAGGCCCTCTGCACGGAACGCATCCATGAGATCTTTGTGAGAGTGATCTCGCGCGACGGACCGGCGGCCTAAGCTCAGGCGAACGATCTTCAATGGACTCGTGTATGTCATTGAGATCACAGTGTCATGCTTGAACGAATCGATATGCTAAAGCTCCTCTACCCCTGGTATAAGAACGAGGTGTATCGCCGGCGGCAGCAGATGATTTGGCTCGCAAGCGTCGCAGCTTCGATGTTAACAGCGCTCTTGTTCCTCGTGCCGGCTCTGCCTCCACCGCTGCCGGCGCATCGCGCGTGGAGCGTCATTGTCGTCATCGGCCTCCTCCTGTTTTCCGGCTCGACGATGTACTTCGTCCGTCAGCAGTACGTTCGACATCAGATGGCAAAACGGGTGCTGATCAAGATCGAGCAAGGACTGGGGCTTTATGAGGAAGGCCGCTATCTTGACGACACCTCGCTCTACCCCCCAAATTGGCAGACCGCATGGCTTGCAGACAGAAGTGAATTCATCTATCACGGCATTATTGTCTCGCTGACGGCCCTCGTCGTTCTTGCCTTGCTACTCCGTTAGGAACCGCTTTGATGCCGCAGATCGCTCTGCTCCTGACGACCTTCATCTGGGCCGCCACCTTTCCAGCCACTAAAGTGGCGCTTCAAGAAATCTCTCCTCTGATGTTTCTCTTTCTTCGGTTTCTTGTCAGCACGATCGCCGTAGGGACGGTAATGGGCGTACTGAAAGTATCGCTGCGTCGAGATGCGAAAAGTCTCGGATTGGCGGCCATTGCCTCGATCTTCCTACTGATCGGGTATGTCACGCAAACGGTCGGGCTTCGCTACACGAGCGCCTCTAACTCGGCGTTTATTACCGCCCTATACGTCGTGTTTGTCCCCCTCTTTCTCAGACGATTCAGTCTTCAACTTTGGACGGCTCTCGGCCTGGCTATGGTCGGTCTGGGCTTGCTGATTCGCCCTTCCTCCGAAATGAGCGTCGGCGATGTGTACACTCTCGCATGCGCCGTGGCGTTCGCGCTCCATATCATTGCGCTGGAATTTTTTGTGGCCAAAACAGATTTTCAATCTCTCGCCTCATGGCAGCTCATCATGGTGACCGTTGTGCTCATTGCGCCGGCATTCCTCGAAGGGCCTCCGCCCACTGCGGCATCGTTTACGCCCACCGTCATCGTGGCCTTGGGTATTACCGGGGCCTTGGCCACCGGCTTGGCTTTTTTTATTCAGGTATGGGCGCAGCGCCATGTTCCGGCACAACGGGTCGCATTGATCTTTGCACTGGAGCCGGCGCTGTCCGCCTGGATGTCGTGGCTCGTACTGGGCGAGCACCTCGATGCCATAGGATGGGCCGGCAGCGCCCTCATCCTCGCAGGAGTGCTCATCGGCACGACGGCGACGACAGCCCCGCATGACCCGTTGCAGCCGTAGTGAACGGGCTGTCTATTCTTTAAACCAATCGTTTGTCGCCTATAGCGTCGCTTACGCCGCGATCTGCTTCAGCACTTCTGCCAGTCCCTGATCCTCGATCACCGGCACGATCTCGATTTTCATGACATCGTTCCAGGCCAGCGCAAACTCGGTCAATGCTTTGGGGTCGTCGCTTTCGAGTAGATCGTACCCCTCGCTAAAATCCAGTCGTGTCCACCGCCCAAGAAGCTTAGCTCCCTTCGGAGGTTGTCCGCCGGTCTTGAGAAACCGGGCAATCGCTTCGTTACGCTTTGCTTTGTCCGGTATCATGGTGAATGTCAGCATGAACTTCATCTGCGTCTCCTTTCGTGAAAAGAGTGGATTTCCTTTTTCACAACTACGGAGTCGCAACGCGGATGGATTTGTCCCTTTTGTCATCGTGTCGTTTATACCTAACACGTAGTGGGGAGGATTTGGCTTTAGATGCTCTTGCTAACTCGTGCTGCTTCCGCCAAGTCTATAGGCCTTTGCCTGCGCTTAGAGGGGTTCCGTATGCGGTGTCTTTTAATCGTATTGTTTTCGATAACAATGATGTTTGCGGGAAATCCGCTTTATGCGGGAACAGTAATCCCTGACAGGGCTAGTCTCGATAATCTTCTGGCCGAACACGAAAAGACTGAGGATTTTGAACGCTTCATACTTCCATCTGGTCCACTTGGAGGGTTGTTTGGTCTTTCAATCCCAACCCCAACGTTGGATGCTTCAACCGTCATATCTGCTTCTATCTGCGATGGGTGTCATATTCTTGCCTTTTGCGATTTTTGGGGGTGTCCTGTTGTTCCCACTCAGGGCCCGGGACTGGTTGTGAGCGGAGTTTCATTTCGTCAATTCCTATTAAACTCATTGCGCATCTCGAAAAGCGATACAAACGTTCTCTCTAGCTCTCCTCTGCTGCGAATAGATTTCACAGAGCCTGTCAACGCATTCGGGCTGGACATCTCTGGCTTTCAGGAAGCGGATCTCACGATCTTTGGGAATGACTTCAACACAGTACTCGGAACCTATATCCTGCCCATTAATTTTCCGCCCTCCTTTTTTGGCGTGTTTGACCCTCGTGGCATTGGTGGCGTGGAGATAACATCACCCGACGTGCTGCCCCTGATTAATTTAGGAGTAACCATAGACAACTTATCCTTCGGCATCGCTGCTGTGCCCGAACCCTCTACCTGGCTGTTGCTCGGCGCTGGATTTCTCGGCTTGGCCTTGGCGAGAAAGAACTTTGCTTCTTGCTTCGACAAGCTCAGCACGAACGACAAGTAAGGAAGGAACAAAACCAGAGATCCTTCGCGTTGAGCAGAGGACAAGCTCTTAGGCGCCTTGACAAGTCCCCCTGCCGAGCCCAAAATTTCGCCTCCATTACCATCAGGGCACACCAGATGGCACCACAAGGAGGTGTCGTATGAGCCGGATTTCTTATCTCGCCATGCTGAGCATTTCAGTGTTCTTCCTTCTACCGATAGCGGCACGAACCGCAACAGAACTACCAAATGGCACGGCACCGACACTCGTGGAGTGGACCGATCCGACGGAACATGCGTTCACCGTCAAGGTTCCGCAAGGCTGGAAGATCAACGGAGGAACCAAATGGCAGGGGCCGATTACGCCACGCGGTTATGTGATAGCGGAGAGTCCGGACGGCAAGATTCGTGCGTTCCTGGATGACCCCGATGTCATAGGTCGCCAAGTCCCGCATCCGATGTATGCCCCACTGGGATGGCGCGAAGGGATGCGGGTGCAGACGCCCAGCGGCGATCCGTTGCTGATTGCGCGCTTCGAAACCGGCGAGCAATTTGCCAAGCATTACATTGGTTCCAAACTTTGCCAGCAACCAGAGATCACCGGCAATGGACCACTTCAGGACGAGACTGACCGCATCACCAAGGAGATCGCACCTTTTGCCCGATCCATGAACGCGATGTTCAAGGCCAGCGCCGGCGAGGCGACATTCCGTTGTTCCGGGAAAGAAGGCTATACCTATGCCACGACCATTTTGGCTGGACCGCCTTCGTCGCAGGGCGTTCAGGGTTGGTTTGTCTTCAAGTTGGCGGGCTATACGGTGACTGAGGCGGCTCAACATGATCTCGCGCGGTACGTGATGTACTCGATGCTGTCGAGTGTCACGCTCGACAAGGAATGGGAGGCAAAGACGAATCGCAAGGTTCAAGATGTGACCGGGAACGTCATCAAGATGCAAAACGCGATGACTCAAGCCGCACTAAGACGGGCCAAGGAACAGGCAGCGAACTCCTTAGCGCGGCTGAATCATCCCAATGAGGGCGTAAAGGGACTCGGGAGAAATAAAGATTCAGATGACAGGCTCAGCACGCAGCGAAGCAATACCACATTGGGCACGAAGCGGGTCTGCGATGATCTGGGGGACTGTAAAAGCGTCGACAACAGCCACGACTATTACTGGAAGGACCACAGCGGCCGCGTCGTCCCGGGCCCATCCAGCGGCGGACCGCCGGACAACAGCGGTGTCTGGCGCCCGATGCAGTAGCTGTCCTCCTAGTGATCCGTAGCTAGGATTAGGACGGGGACAGGCACAATTTGTCAGAATAAATTGAGCCAGTCCCCTCAGATGAGCCAGTCCCCCGGCTCAAATTTTAAGACGCAGAGACAGCCAATACAGCAGAACCAAGCCAAGAATCAGCAGCACGAGATTGAAGATCATCGAGACGCCGTGGAGGCCGCGGAACTTTTTCTCCAGCCGCTCCTTTTCGGGGCTGGTGGACGTGGCTTTGATGGCGTCGCGGGCCTCGATCACTTTCGGGCCAATGATTGCGCCCATCGTCACCTGGATGCCGCCCATCAAGACCAGAACGATCATCGCGGTGCGGATCGAATGCGCTCCGCCCAATTGCCGGAGGCCGAAAAGGCACGCGAGCGCGATGATGCAGCTTACATAGCCGAGGAGATGATACTTGGGAAAGATGTCGCCGACCACCTGCCCTGCCTGCTCGCGCGCAAGGACCTTGAAGATGGACGGGGAGGCGATAAAGGAGAAGAAGACAATGCCGCCGATCCAAAGGACCAGCGTAAGGAGAAGAAGATAGCGGAGAAGAGAAATCACTCCTCACCCTGACCCCTCCCTCAGGGGGAGAGGGGATACTCCGTTAGAAGGTGCGGCCGGTCATTTTCTCGTAGGCGTCCTTGACCGTTGATACTTCTACGACCGTCAGCCCCAGGCTTTCCGACAAAACCCACAAATCCCAATCGCGGGTGCGCGCTTGTCCCTCCGGGATCAACACCGTGGACAGTCCGGCAGCGGCAGCGGCCTGAATTTTCGCCGGCAGATCACCGACCGCAAGAATACGACCACTGTCGTCGATGGCGCCGGTCATCACGACGCCCGGGATAATGCTTGCCCCCCTCACCGCGGCGATCAGAGCTACCGCGATTGCCCCGCCTGCGCTGGGACCGCCAATGAGATACGCGTTTGATACTTCCTTGAACGTCACGCGCCAGGTCCGGGGATCTTCCTCAAGAATACTGCAGGCCGCGAGGACCGCCGTTCTGGCCGCTTCCTTCGAATCTTGTTCAAGCGCCCTGCCTTTCAAGACGCCATAGACTCTTGAGCCTTCGTTGAATTGCACGATCAGCCCGACAGGTTCGCTGAGGCGATCGATTTCAATTGCCCATGTGCCGGTCGAACCAATGGTTGAGCCATTCCCGGTAGATACCGCTAACGTGGAAATCGAAATAAAGAAACGCTGCTCGGATGCCTCCGGGGCTGACGCGAAGCCGAGAGCGATCAAAGCCGAGAGACCGAGAGCGATCTGCCACCTGTTTTGTGAGGGCATCCGTGAAATGGTTTCGGCCCCTTTGGCTGGTTTTCGATGAGAATTAAACACCTAAGAAGATAATGGACGCTTATCGGCTTGGTTTCAACAAATCAAAGTCCTTGACCTCTTTTTTCATGTATTCCCGAAGCCGTTTGATAATCTTTTCCTCCAATTGCCTGGCGCGCTCGCGGGAGATGTGGTACTTCCGACCGATGTCGTCCAGGGTCATGGGATTCTCCGAGAGGATGCGATTTCGCAGGATATCCGCATACCGGTCGTCCAAGGTCGATGCGAAGACGGCCAACTTGCTCCGAAACAGGTCTCGAAGTTCATCTTCAGCGAGTTGCTCATCAGCCGGCATGCTTTGTGAGGGCAGCACTTCCATCAAGGTGTCTTGGTTATCGGGACCGAGTGGAGCGTCCAGCGAGATATCCCAGCTACCGAGGCGCTGCTCCATCTCGATCACTTCGCGTTCGCGCACATGGAGGCGGTCGGCCAAGAGCTTGGGGTCTGTGACAAAGCCTTGTCGTTCGAGGTTGCGCTTTTCCTTGTTGAGGTTGTAAAAGAGCTTTCTTTGATCCTGCGTGGTTCCGATTTTTACTAGGCGATAATTGTTGAGCAGGTATCGAAGGATATAGGCGCGCACCCACCACGCGGCATAGGAATAAAAGCGCACACCCTTGGACGGATCGAACTTGCGGATCGCCTGCATGAGACCGACATTGCCTTCTTGGATGAGATCGAGAACGTCCGCTCCGGAATGCCGATACTCCCTGGCAATCGAGACACCGACGCGCAGGTTCGAAAGGATGAGCTTGATGGCCGCGTCACGATTACCTGTCGTTTGAAACTCGTGAACAAGTTGGAGTTCTTCTTCCTTGGATAGGAAGGGATACTTGCGGACTTCCGCCAGGTATCGGTGCAGCGGATCGTACGGAGCGAGTGATTTTTCCTCGTCTGGCAACACTGAGGGGACATCTTCGGCTTTCGCATCCTCGACGTCCTCCAAGGGAAGGTCCACATCCTCTTCCGGGACTTCCGTCTCCTCGGTATCGGGTGTCTCGCGGGGGGAGTCGTTCATCTTGGTGCATTGTCCATCGGAGCCATTATAGCGACTCCATTTTTGGAAGCCAAACCGCATGTCTCCCTACCAAAGGCGCTTATAAACCGAGTCCGTCGCTGACTTCGCGACGACAGATGGGTCCTGCTCATCTCGCTCCTTGCGGCAGCGCCCGTCCTGGGCTATAAGGACCCTCTATCGTCCGGGCAGATTCATCGAGGAGGATCCCTATTGTCAATTCTACGTGTCCTTCGAAGCGGGCATTGGCCCTCACTCTTGGCTGCATGGCTGCATTTCGAAATCAGCTTTATGGTCTGGGTGCTGATTGGAGCGCTTGGGATATTTATTGCCCAGGACCTTGACCTCAGCGCGGCGCAAAAGGGCTTCATTGTCGCGGTTCCGCTTCTCGGCGGTTCTATCATGCGTATCATCGTTGGAATCTCCACCGACCGATTTGGTCCGCGCCGGACCGGCCTGGTGAGCATGCTCCTTGTCGTATTTCCTCTGGCCTGGGCGTGGCTTGGCGTTCACTCATTTACTGAAGTGATCATACTCGGGCTGTTCCTTGGAATCGCCGGAGCCAGCTTCGCGGTGGCCTTGCCGCTTGCCAGCCGTGCCTATCCGATCGAGCACCAAGGCCTGGCCATGGGCGTCGCGGGGTCAGCAAACAGCGGAGCGATCGTGAGCATTGCGCTTGCGCCTTTATTGGCAGAGAGATTTGGCTGGCATGCGGTCTTCGGTCTCATGCTCCCGGTGGTCATGCTGAGCGCCGCGATCTATTGGGCTCTGGCACACGACGGGCCATTTCGCCCCGTACTTAAGGCCCGGCGTGATCTCCGGCAGGTGCTGCATGAATCGGACACCTATTGGTTCTGCTTGTTCTATGCGACCACGTTCGGAGGCTTCGTGGGGCTCAGCAGCTATCTCAGCATCTTTTTCTTCGATCAGTATGGGTTCTCCCGGGTAGAGTCGGGGTGGGCGGCAGGGGCCTGCGCGCTTGCCGGAAGCTTCTCACGACCGGTGGGTGGCTTCATCGCGGACCGATTCGGAGGCCTCCGGGTTCTTTCGCTTCTCTATCCCTTGATCGCCCTTCTCTGCGGAATGATCGCCTTGTTGGCACCTTTTCCATTTACGTTTCCTCTGATCGTCCTCGCGATGTGTTGCCTGGGTATGGGCAATGGCGTCATTTTTCAGGTTGTCCCGCAAAAATTCCCGCAGGAGGTCGGCACGCTGTCAGGCGTGATTGGCGCAGCCGGAGGACTTGGCGGTTTCCTCTTGCCCTCGGTTTTGGGAGTGTTAAAGGGCGTGACCGGGACGTTTGCCAGCGGCTTTGCAGCGTATGCGATTCTCTGCGCTCTCATGATGCCGGCAGTGCAGATTTGTCTCCGGCTGGACAGTGCCCGAGTGGAACCTGGCATTTGACACCCAAGCCGCGGTATCTCTATAGTAGATCACGCATTTTGCCGGGGTAGCGAATGGAAAGTTCCGTCACATTCGACAGCATCGAAGCCGCGATTTCGGATATGAAACAGGGCCGGATGGTGATCCTTGTGGACGACGAGGATCGCGAAAACGAGGGCGACTTCGTCATGGCGGCCGAGAAGGTCACTCCCCAAGCGATCAACTTCATGGCCACCCACGGACGGGGGCTCATTTGTCTGGCCCTCTCGCCCGAACGGGTGGAGGAACTTCAGCTTCCGTTGATGGTCAACGAAAACACCGCCGCATTCGGCACCGCCTTTACAGTCTCGATCGATGCACGCAAAGGCGTCATGACCGGCATTTCCGCCAAGGACCGGGCCGTCACAGTCCTCACCGCCGTCGACCCCAAAACTCGACCCGCGGACCTCGCACGTCCGGGGCACGTGTTCCCTCTTCGTGCCGACAAAGGAGGCGTGCTGAAGCGCGCAGGACAAACCGAAGGCTCCGTGGATCTTGCGCGGCTCGCAGGGCTGCAGCCCGCGGGAGTCATCTGCGAAATCATGAATGAGGATGGGACGATGGCGCGCGTCCCTCAACTGCAGGAGATTGCCAAGCGACATAAGCTGAAGCTGGTCACGATCAAGGACCTGATCGAATATCGCATGCAGCGCGAGACCTTCGTGCGCGAGGTCACGCAGGCGAAGCTGCCGACGATCTTCGGCGAGTTTATGGCTCATGTGTATGAAAACGACATGGACCATGGCGCCCATGTGGCACTCGTCAAGGGCAAGATCAAGCCGGCGGACGAAGTCCTTGTTCGGGTGCATTCCGGCTGCCTCACCGCGGATGTTTTGGGATCGCTACGCTGTGACTGCCGGGATCAGCTTCACAGCGCCATGCACATGATCGAGAAGGCAGGTCAGGGTGTTCTCTTGTACCTCAACCAAGAGGGACGGGGCATCGGCTTGGTGAACAAATTCCGTGCCTATCGACTTCAGGACGAAGGCAAGGACACGGTCGAAGCCAATCTAGCGCTCGGGTTCAAACCGGATTTACGCGACTACGGTATTGGGGCACAAATTCTGGTCGCCTTAGGATTGCATAAGATCCGCCTGATCACCAACAACCCGCGAAAGATCGTGGGCGTGGAAGGTTATGGGTTGCAGGTGGTTGAACGGGTGCCGATTGAGATTGCGCCGCAGGCGAGTAACGTCCGGTACCTTCAGACCAAGAAAGCCAAGCTCGGCCATCTCCTTGACAAGGTCTAACGCAACGCTCGTCACGCGGTTCATGATATTCACGACATGAGTAGGACAAGTTCATCCGCAAGTCACACGGACTTCTCAGGCCTCACAATCGAAGTTTCAGATTCATGTCTATATGAAGGTGATTGACGGCGGCGGTTCTGCCGCGACCCTGAGATTTGCCGTCATTCAAAGCCTCTTTAACGAGGCGGTGACGAAGCGACTTCTCGAAGGGGCCCTGCAGGCGTTGCGCCTTGGCGGAGCAAAAGACGATGCGGTTGATGTCATCTGCGTCCCCGGCGCCTTTGAAATCCCGCTTGTGGCCGCGCATCTTGCGAAGACTCGCCGCTATGACGCCCTGGTGTGCCTCGGAGCGGTCATCCGCGGAGAAACCCCGCACTTCGAATACGTCAGTGCCGTCGTCAGCCAGGGGATCGCGCGGGTGTCGTACGAGTATGGCGTTCCGGTCATCTTCGGCGTTCTCACGACCGATACCGAAGCGCAGGCCGAGGCGCGGTCGACCGACGGGTCCAACAAAGGCTATGACGCGGGGAGGGCGGCCATTGAGATGGCCAATCTGATGAAACGGTTAGACAGCATGCGTGGTGAGCCTATCAAACCACGACCAGGGCATCGACGAAAAGCTCGCCCTTCGGGATCCCCCGGGCGGACCCGTCGACGGAAGCGGCCATGAGTCTACGCCACAAGGGCAGAGAACTCGCCCTTCAAGTATTGTTTCAGTGGGACATCCATCACGGCACCTCCGGCTGGCTCACAGAATTCTGGAAACAAAATCCGGTGAGCCCCGAGGCGCAACATTTCGCTGAGACATTGATCGAAGGCGTGATTGCGCGTTCGGCCGAGCTTGACGCCCTCATCGGACGGTATGCTGAGAACTGGACCATCTCACGCATGGCCGTCATCGACCGCAATGTGCTGCGCACCGCCGCTTACGAACTCATGCACCTGCCCGATGTGCCCGCTCGCGTGACCTTGAATGAGGCGATCGATGTCGTCAAACGCTTTGGCGACGCACAGTCCGGAGCATTCGTGAACGGAATTCTGGACCGGATGCTGAAAGAGGAGCCGAGCTTACGGCTAAAGGCGCAGGAAAGTTCCCACGGGAAAGCGGGGCATAAAGAGGGGGTGATATGAAGGTCGCGCATGATTGATCGCTACAGCCGGCCGGCCATGAAGCAGCTTTGGGAGCCGGCGCGTAAATATGAAACGTGGCTGGCCGTGGAACTGCTCGTCTGTGAAGCCCTCGTCAAAAAGAAACTCGTACCCGCCTCGGCGCTTCGTGAGATTAAAGCCAAGGCCCGCATCAATCCGGCACGCATTGAGGCTCTGGAGAAGGTGGTCAAGCATGACGTGATCGCCTTTATTGAGTCCATCTCCGAGCAGGCAGGCCCGGCTGCACGCTACCTGCACATGGGACTTACGTCCTCGGATATTCTTGATACCTCTCTGGCTGTCCTCATGGTCGAAGCCGCCGATATGATCCTGGCAGGCATCAGCAGGCTTTTGGCGGCGCTTCGCACGCAGGCGCTCGCACACCGCGACACCATGATGATTGGGCGCTCGCACGGGATTCACGGCGAGCCGATCACTTTTGGCGTGAAGCTCGCGATCTGGTATGACGAAGTCCGCCGCCACCTGCAGCGGATTGACGAGGCGCGCAGGGGCATCGCTTATGGGAAGGTCTCCGGAGCGATGGGTACCTTCGCGCACCTTTCTCCTGATGTCGAGGCCTACGTGTGCAAGAGGCTGGGCTTGACGCCGGCGCCGGCCTCAAGCCAGATCATCCAACGCGACCGGCACGCGGCATACCTCACCGCGCTGGCGCTGCTCGCCAGCAGCATTGAGAAGTTCGCCACGGAAGTTCGTCATCTTCAACGAACAGAAGTTCTCGAGGCAGAGGAACCCTTCACCCCGGGGCAAAAGGGCTCTTCGGCGATGCCGCATAAACGTAATCCGATCATCTCGGAGAATCTCTGTGGCTTAGCGCGGCTCGTGCGCGCCAACAGCCTCGCGGCGATGGAGAACATTGCTCTATGGCACGAGCGGGACATCAGCCACTCCTCCGTAGAGCGGGTCATTATTCCGGACAGCACCATCCTCATCGACTATATGCTTGCTCGCATGACCGAGCTCGTCACCAATCTCGTCGTGTATCCGGACCGCATGCAGCGCAATTTGGATCTGACCGGCGGCGTCATCTACTCTCAACCTCTGATGCTTGAGTTGGTCCGTCGGGGGGCGCGACGGGCGGAGGCGTACGAGGCGGTGCAACGACTGGCCATGGAGGCCTGGAACGGCACCGCATTCTTCCGGGATTTGGTGGAGAAGAATCCATTCGTCACCCGGCATTTGAACGCACAGCAGATCGCCGACTGCTTTGACGCAAGGGCGTATACTCGGGAAGTCGCCACGATCTTCAAACGGGTCTTCGGAGCCTCGGCCGCAAAGCGTGGAAAGCGCGCCTCATGAAGGCACGCGTGTATGTCACCCTCAAGAGCGGAATCCTGGATCCTCAAGGACAGGCGGTGCTCCATGCACTCGGCTCGCTGGGGTATTCGGGAGTCAGGGATGTGCGGATCGGCAAGCTGATCGAACTGGATCTGGAGGTCAATGAGAAATCACAGGCAGAGGCGGACTTGCGCACGATGGGCGATCGGCTGCTCGCGAATCCAGTGATCGAAGACTACCGCTTCGAGATAATGCAGGGCTAATAATTGGGGCCAGAGTCGATTTTTCCAAAATGGACAAGAGTATGAATGGTCGACAGAACAGAGAAAAATCGATTCTGACCCCAGTTCGCATCGGCATCCTGGTTTTTCCCGGTTCCAACTGCGATCAGGATTGCCATCACGCGCTCACGCATGTGCTTGGAGCCTCGGCGGAGTTCATCTGGCACAAGACCGAGACGCTGCCCCAACTGGACGCGATCGTGATTCCCGGCGGGTTTTCTTACGGCGACTACCTTCGGACCGGCGCCATTGCTCGATTCTCACCGGTCATGGGTCCGGTTGTCCGGTTCGCAGAAAGCGGAGGACTGATCCTCGGAATCTGCAACGGCTTTCAAATTCTCCTGGAAGCGGGCCTGCTGCCGGGGGTGATGCTCAGAAACCGCGGACTCTCTTTTATCTGTCGGGATGTCCATGTTCGCGTCGAAAACAGCGCGACATCGTTCTCAAGCGGGTTGTATGAGGGCCAAGTCCTGACGCTACCGATCGCCCACGCCGAAGGCAACTATTACGCCGACCACGAAATCCTCCGCACTTTGAACGAGCAACGGCGAATCCTGTTCCGCTACTGTAATGCCGATGGGACGGTCAGTCCTGAAAGCAATCCAAACGGCTCGCTCGAGAACATCGCCGGTATCATGAATGCCCAAGGAAATGTGCTCGGGATGATGCCGCATCCCGAACGCTGCGCCGAAAGCATTCTCGGCAATGACGCCGGCAAATTAATCCTCATGTCAATGCTGGACAAGGTAAAGGCGGGAGGCCATACTTCCATGCCGGCGGCGCGTACCTAGTCGCTGTCTCTTTTTCGGCGAGCCTCCGGGGCAACCGTAAAAATCGGAGGCTCCGCGGTATCGGCCTCCACAACTACTATGAGAGAGGAGTCGGGAATGCCAGAACTTACGGTCATTGCTCGGATCAAGGCGAAGCGGGGACGCGAGGCTGATCTGGAACGCGAAATGCGCGCGATTGTGGTCCCGACGCATGCAGAAGCCGGGTGCCTGCGGTATGCCTTGCATCGCTCGCTCGAAGATCCGACGCTCTTTACCACGATTGAGCGCTGGAACTCCAAGGAGGCGATCGACAAGCATTTCGGAACGCCACATATCCAGTCGCTGCTGAAAAAGGCCGGGGACCTGCTGGCTGAGCCGCCGGAAATAACAGTTTTCGAGCTGCTGCCGGAAGGACAGTCTGTCAAAGGCAGTCTTTAGAAACATGATACGACAAGCACGACTCACGAGGCTCTTGATCCTCCTCTCCCTAAGTCTGGCCATTATCGCGGTGCCACGCCTAGGGCGATCGGAAGACGTTCCGCCGGCGCAACCGGGAGACTCGCAGGGGCAGATTGAGGAACGGGGCGTACCCGTATTGCCTGGGACGCCGCGAATCGGTGGAAAACCGGCTGGTCCGAACCCGCTCGGGTTCCAACAAACACCGGGAACATCCCAAAAGCGTCAAAGAAGCACAGGGCTGAAGCCGCCTTCGATCAATTACATTATGCAGCAGGTCGCGCACCAAAACGAGATAGCTCGTGAGGTTCTTAGACTCGAACGCCAGGCTATTGAAGCCTTTGAAAAGGTGCAAGCGGCCCTCGGCCAGCCTCGACTGCCCGAGACGGTGTTGCGGGCAAGACTGCCGAATGTCTCGGTCAAGGCATTTGACTGGACGAATTTTGGAAAGGTCACGCCGATCCGTGATCAGGGCTCATGCGGGAGCTGCTGGGATTTCGCGGCCGTGGCCGCCCTTGAGAGCAGCATCTTGATTCGTTATAACCGCAGTACCGACCTGTCGGAGCAATACATTCTGGATAATGCGATTTTCGGCAGTTGCGGCCCGGGCGGGGGTTGGACGCCGGAAGCGTTCACTGAGATGATGCTCCTCGGAACGGCTAAAGAATCCGATCTACCGTATGATGCGGAAAATCCGAAAAAGCGTGGTCCCCGGCTGATCGTGGATAACCCGTATCGCGCGCTGATCTGGGGTTTTGTCGGAAACGGGATCGAGCCGACAGTGCCTGAACTTAAAGCTGCGCTGCTCCTGCATGGCCCCCTGGCGGTGAGCCTGGAAGCCACTGACAGTTTCCAAGATTATTTCAATAACTACCCGGGTCAATATCCGAGCGGCGTCTTTAACGAACATGCCCGGGGGCGTGTAAATCATGTTGTCCTCCTGGTGGGGTGGGATGACGCCAGAAATGCTTGGAGGATTAAGAACTCGTGGGGAACGAAAGACAAGGACGGCTCGCCGATCGGTGACAACGGGTTCGGCTGGGTCGCCTACGGGTCGAACAGCGTTGGGTTTGGTGCCACATGGGTGGAGGCTTTGAACACGCTGTTCTCTCTTCCTCCCGAACTTCTCGAGTGGCTTAATAAGGCCAAGAAACTGGCTCAGGATTCGGAGCGGGAGTTGAAGGCCGCTGCGGAGCAGGCGCAGCACACTCTCGAGCAGGCGCAGGCTGCAGCGGACCGAGCCAAATCTGATGCGGCCAAGGCTTCAAAGGACGCCGCCGAGAAGGCTCGTGCGGCCGTCGAGCAGGCCAGAATTGCCGCTGATAAACAAAAGGAGGTCGCGGCAGCCACGACCCAGGCCGAGCGACACGCCAAAGAAGCGGCCGCCAAGGCCGCGAAGGAAGCTGCAGACCGAGCTCAGGCAGAGGCGGCAAAAGCCCAGTCCGCGGCCGACCACGCGGCCGGGCAGGCCCAGGACGCGGCGAACTCGGCCGCCAAGGCGGTCTCCGACCACATCCCTTCACCGCCCGATCCTCGTAAGCATCTGCCGCACTTCTAATTTTTCAGTGAGCGGGGTCCTAGGGAGCCGACCTCGCGATGGCATCGGCTCCCATTACGAAACGGAAGGAAATTACTTTTTCAGGTGAGCTTTGAGAATTCCGGAATTCTCGATCTCCGGATTGCCCGTGCCGAGTTCAGTAGCTTTCTTGAAATGCTCCGTGGCTGCCTTATGATCTCCGAGCTTGTCCAGCGCCAAGGCCGCATCGTAGTGGGCTTCGGCCGACTTGGCATCTTCTTTAATGCCTGCCGTGAAGTGCTTTAGGGCAACATCAAAATGGCCTTGGTCATAATGTTCGATGCCTTCCTTGACGTGGGCTTCCGCCTTGGACCCGGCCGCCGCTTTCAGCGCGGGCGCGTTCTTGCCCATATCCGCCCATCCGGTCCCTCCCAACATCACCATCCATGCCGTCACAACCGCCAACCCTAGTAGTCTCCGCATGTCGGCCTCCTTGGTTTGAATGCTGCTGCTCTCATATCACTATCTACGGAAGGAAGGAAAGAGCGGATTTTCGAAGGTGGAGCGAGTTTTTCTCTGAAAGAACCTTGGGATACATCCCAGTGGTTTTTTAGTCCGTAGCTACCTATAATGATCGCCTTTCTTCACAGCGGAACATTTCTCTATCCGGCCTGCATGAAATTTTCGTCCAATCAGCCATCTGTCACCCCTGAACTCCTTGCCCGGGTCGGCCAAGCGGATGCCTCAGCCTTTGCCGAGCTTTACGAGCAGTCCAGTTCGGTATTATTCACGCTGGCGGTCAGGATTTTGACCAACCCTGACGAAGCATCCGAACTGCTGCAGGACGTCTACATTGAGGTCTGGCGCAAGGCCGGAAACTTCGATATCAAACGCGGCTCGCCGATGGCCTGGCTGATCACGATGACGCGCAGCCGGGCGATTGATCGGCTGAGGGCATCCGCATCGCGCGGCCGGCACCTCACAGAGTCGATCGATGACACCTCAGCACAGGAGCTTCGTGGAGACATTCCTGATCCTCTGGAGATACATTCTAAAGAGGAACTGCGGACACTTGTGAGCAATGCCTTTACGGACTTGCCGGCCGCGCAGCAGGAAGCGATCGAGCTGGCCTTCTACGAGGGACTCACGCATGCGGAGATTGCCGAGAAACTGCATAAGCCCCTTGGGACGATTAAGACACGCATTAAACTAGGGATGACAAAACTCCGTTATGCATTGCGACCCTGCTGGGAGATGAAATAGAGATGTCGCTTGAGCAGTTTGAAGAGGCCGTTGCGCTTTATGCCGTAGACGCGCTGGAGCCTCATGAACGCGAGGCGCTGGAGGCGCATGTCCGCGCCGGTTGCGAGGAGTGCCGCGCGGCGCTCACGGAGTATCAATCCGCCGCCGGTCTGCTGCCGTATGCCTTGCCTCCTGAGCCTGTGCCCTTTGATCTGCAAACTCATCTGATGAGGACGTTCCAGCTGGATTTTGCCAAACAGGGAGAGCCGGTGCCGCTTTCGAAAGTCCCGCTTCGCGACCGCTTCCTGAACTGGTGGGGCCCCTTCGGCCGCCCGGCGTTCGCGGTTGCATCTGTTCTCCTGATCCTGGGCATCGGGACCTATGCGGTCACGCTTCGATCGCAGCTTCAGAATGAAGCCGCGCAGCGCCGGCAAATCGAAACGGCCATGCAGAATGAAAGCGCGCGGCTCGCCGCGCTACAAGTCCAGGCAGCGGATCAAGAGCAACAACTCATCCGAATCCGCACCCAATTAGCCGACACACTCGGGACTACGCGTGACACTCTTGCGGCCCGCGAAGCCGAACTCGATGAACTGCGGGCTCGTGTTGCGCAGCAGAAGGAGCCCGGCGCGTTGGGCAAGACCGTGCGAACAGACGATGAGATGGCCGCTTTGCTGCGCGGGCCGAACACGCGCGTCGTCTCATTAAGCGGCTCTGACGAGGCGAAGTCCGCCGGCGGCCTGTTGCTGTTCGATCCCTCCACCAAGCGAGCCTTCCTTTATGCGTTCAATATGCCGGCGCTTCCGTCCGGCAAGATCTATCAGCTCTGGGCTATTGTCGATAAGCCGATCAGCGCAGGCACCTTCGGGACGGAGGCCGGCAATAAGAGCCGGGTCTTCATCCAACGCATGCCAGATTTAACCCACACAAAGAAATTTGCTGTTACAATGGAGCCGGAGGGCGGCCGCTCGCAACCCACCGGTCCCATTTTGCTCTCTGGGCCGGTGTAAGATCGCTCAGGGTAGCGGTCGCCAAGTCATCATCTAACAATCGCCCCTCGGAACCATGACGATGACCGATCCTGTCCTCATCACGAAGGAAGTTATTGCGCGACACGGCTTGAGCGGCGAGGAATATACCCGCATCATCTCGATCTTGGGCCGGGCGCCCAACCTCACCGAGCTTGGAATGTTCTCGGTGATGTGGAGCGAACATTGTTCGTACAAAAGCTCCCGCGCCTTTCTGAGGCGTCTTCCGACGGTAGCACCACACGTAGTCCAGGGACCGGGCGAGAATGCGGGTGTGGTGGACATCGGCGACGGGCTGGTGGCCGTCTTTAAAATGGAGAGCCATAACCACCCCTCCTTTATTGAACCCTATCAGGGCGCTGCGACCGGGGTGGGCGGGATCCTGCGCGATGTGTTTACCATGGGAGCGCGTCCTATCGCGCTACTCGATTCGCTGCGATTTGGGGGACTGGAAAGGGCGGAAAATCGGTTCCTGTTAAAAGGAGTCGTAGCCGGCATCAGCGCCTATGGCAATTGCGTCGGGGTCCCCACCGTCGGCGGCGATATTTACTTCAACGACATCTACAATAAGAACCCGCTCGTGAACGTGATGTGCATCGGGATTGCCCCGCGCCACCGGATCTTCCTAGGACGGGCGGCCGGGGAGGGGAATCCGGTCTTGTACATCGGATCAAAGACCGGTCGCGACGGCATCCATGGCGCCACGATGGCGTCGGACAGCTTTGATGAAGGATCGATTTCGAAGCGACCGACCGTGCAGGTCGGCGATCCTTTTACGGAGAAACTGCTGATCGAATGCTGTCTGGAGCTCATGGATAAAGACCTTCTGATCGGCATCCAGGACATGGGCGCGGCCGGACTGACGAGTTCGTCATGCGAAATGGCCTCACGGGGCGGGACAGGCCTGGAATTGGAACTCGCGGAGGTCCCCCGGCGCGAGACGGGAATGACCCCGTATGAGGTCCTATTGTCAGAATCCCAGGAGCGGATGCTGCTGGTGGCAAAGCCGGAGCGGGAAGGCGAGGTGCTTGAGATCTGCAAAAAATGGGATCTGGCCGCCGCCGTCATTGGCCGGGTCACAGGGGATGGCCTGTTGAGGGTGAAAGACAGAGGCGTCGTGGTGGCCGAAGTCCCGGCGCGCGCGCTGGCCGATGACGCGCCTAAATACGAACGACCCGCTGAAGCGCCGCTCTATCAAGATCAGCTCCAGTCTTTGCCGCTCGAGCTCATTGCCGAGCCGAAGGATTTCAACGAAGCCCTCGAGACGCTCCTGGCGTCCCCGACCATCGCGCATAAAGGCTGGGTATTTGAGCAGTACGACCACATGGTCCAGACCAATACTCTGGTTCGCCCCGGTGCCGACGCCGCTGTGCTCCGTATCAAGGGTACGAATAAGGCGCTGGCGCTGACCGTCGATTGCAACAGCCTCTACTGCCTGCTCAACCCGTATACGGGAGCGGCGAGCGCCGTCGCCGAAGCGGCCAGGAATCTCTCCTGTGCAGGCGCCCGGCCCCTGGCGCTCACGGACTGCCTAAATTTTGGAAATCCCGAGCGTCCTGATATTATGTGGCAATTCATCCTCTCCATAGAGGGAATTGCGGATGCCTGCAATGCACTCGAGATCCCAGTGGTAAGTGGAAACGTGAGCTTTTATAATGAAACAAGCGGTCTGTCGATCTATCCCACCCCGATGATCGGCATGGTCGGCCTTCTCGACAGTGCGGAGCGGGCAATGACTCCAGGATTCAAGGCGGAAGGAGACGCCGTCCTGTTATTGGGGGATACACACGAGGAGCTGGGGGGAACCGAATATCTGCGCGTTTTGCACCACCGGGAACAGGGGATGCCTCCCACGCTGAATTTAGAACGGGAGCGCGCCGTTCAGACTTTGGTGCGAACCGCTATCGATCAGGACTTGCTTCGGTCGGCGCATGACTGCTCGGAAGGCGGTCTAGCCGTCGCCATTGCCGAGTGCGCGATGTCATCCGCGCAAGCACTTGGCGCAACGATAGGTCTGTCGCGCAATGGATTACGGGCCGACAGTCTCCTATTTGGGGAATCACAGTCGCGCATCGTCGTGTCCGTCAAACCTGAAGACGCGGACGCCGTGCGCCGAATGGCGCAGGAAGCGGGAGTTTCGTGCTCCGAACTGGGAACCGTGTGCCGGGATCTTTTGACCATTACCGTCCGGGACCAGGGCGGGAAAAGCACCGTGTATATTCAGCGGGACTGCGCCCGTTTGACGGCCATCTGGCAGGGCGCCCTCCAGGAAATGCTGGCAACCTCCAGTAAGGCATCATGAAGAATCTGCGGATGATTGACGCTTCCCCCCGCGGCCCGGTGCCGGATAAGTTTCATGATGAGTGCGCGGTGGTCGGGATCTACGGCCATAAGGAAGCCGCGAATCTCGCCTATCTAGGCCTGTACGCGCTTCAGCACCGCGGGCAGGAGAGTTCCGGCATCGTCTCCAGTGATGGCCAGCAGTTCCACCAGGAAAAGGCGATGGGTCTAGTCGCGGAAGTTTTCACTAAAGAGCGGCTCAAGCGGCTCGTCGGGCGGTCCGCCATTGGACACAACCGGTACTCCACCACCGGGTCGAGCGACCTTAAAAACGCGCAGCCTATCTCGATTAACTTCGCCTTCGGGAATCTGGCCTTGGCGCACAACGGCAATCTCATCAACGCGGAGATGATCCGAAACGAACTGGAGGCGTACGGGGCCATTTTCCAATCGACCATCGACAGTGAGGTGATCGTGCACCTCGTCGCCCACTCGCGATTGAATACCTTGCTCGACCGTGTCATCGATGCGCTCAAACAGGTCCGGGGCGCCTATTCCATTACTCTTCTAACCGATCATGGCCTCATCGCCGCGCGGGATCCATACGGATTCCGGCCGCTGTCTCTCGGAAAGATCCGGGATGCCTGGGTCGTGGCCTCGGAGACCTGCGCGTTCGATCTCATCGGCGCCGAGACGATCCGCGACATTGAACCTGGAGAGCTGATCCTCGCCGACGAAAAAGGACTGCATTCCTTTTTCCCATTTCCCAAAGTGAAGCCGGCGATGTGCATCTTCGAGCACATCTACTTCGCCCGTCCGGACAGCAAAATCTACGGCCATACGGTGTATTCGACCCGCAAGGCGCTGGGCCGCCAGCTTGCCAAGGAATCGTATGTGCCGGCAGACATCGTAATCCCGGTACCGGACTCCGGGGTTCCGGCGGCCCTGGGCTTTGCCGAAGGCGCGAACATCCCGTTCGAGAACGGCCTCATCCGCAATCACTATGTCGGGCGGACGTTCATCGAGCCGGAGCAACGCATCAGGCATTTCGGGGTGAAGGTGAAACTCAACGCCGTGAAAGACGTCCTCGAGGGGAAGCGAGTCATCGTGGTGGACGATTCGATCGTGCGCGGTACGACGAGCCGCAAGATCGTCAAGATGATCCGGCATGCCGGCGCGAAGGAAATCCACATGCGCATCTCTTCCCCGCCGGTGATCTCGCCCTGTTACTACGGCATTGACACTCCGAGCAAGCTCGAACTGATCGGCGCCTCGCATCGTGTCGAGGAGATCCGCAAATACGTCACTGCCGATTCCCTGGCCTATCTGAGCCTCGAAGGCATGCTTGCGGCGTCGCCGGGCACCGCGGACCGCTACTGTAATGCCTGCTTTACCGAAAACTATCCAATTCCCTTCACCCGCGCAGAGGAACTGCAACTCGGTCTGTTCGATCGTTCGTGAGCGTGAGGTTCTTGCGGCTGAACCGCCGCGCTGCCATACTGCTTGGTCCCGTCCTCCTCCTGTTCCTTGCTTATATCTTCCTCCTCGAGCCGAATTGGATCGATGTCACGCGACACGACGTCTGGTTCAAGAGACTTCCGCCGGAGTTTGACGGCCTGGTGGTCGCACAGCTCTCCGACCTTCATATCGCGAGTTACGGATTTCGCGAGCGCCGGCTGCTTACGGCGCTGGCAAAAGCCAAGCCCGGGTTAATCGTCATCACGGGGGATTTCATCACTCCGGGGAGCGACCGCGCCGCCGTGCTGCGTTTCTTGAAAGACCTCCGGCCGCTCGACCCGCCGTTTGGTGTCTGGGCGGTCCTTGGCAATCATGAGCATACTGACCTGCCGGTTTTGGGGCATGAAGAGATGCGCCAATTCTTCAACGAGGCCAACATCGCCCTCTTGGTGAACGATGCCGGGCGGATCGGTCGTGGGCTGGATACCCTGACGCTGATCGGTGTCGATGACCCTTACACGGGCCATGATCGCCTATGGGAGGCGCTCAAGGGTATGCAGCGGACTCCCTTCGCCATCCTCCTGAGTCATTCCCCTGAGATTTTCTTCAAGGCCGATCTGGCGCGCTTCGATCTGGTTCTCGCCGGGCATACACATGGGGGCCAGGTTCGTCTGCCATGGGTGGGACCCGTATGGCTTCCAGAAGGGAGTGAGTCATATGAGGCGGGCTGGTTTGCCGGCAGCAGCGCAAAAATGTTCGTCTCGCGAGGAATAGGAACCAGTACCCTACCGATCCGCTTTCTCTGCCGTCCGGAACTGCCGCTCATTACGTTAAAGCGTGGGACGGGCCCAAGTGCAGGTTGACCCTATAAGTGCCACGCCGGTAACACCGGATCACATAGCAGCGCCCTCAGCCGTCACGGTGCGCCGGCTGATGATCTACTTCGGCCTGGCCTATTTCGCACAGGGGATTGGTCAGGCGGGGGCGCTGATCAACCAACC
>DASXSU010000064.1:0-32294 GCA_036505795.1 Nitrospirales bacterium | reverse complement strand
GCATCGGCAGCGCCGTCAACCGTTTCCTGCTGGACAAGATGGCGGAGCACGGGCGCGGCGAAGTGGAGTACGTCGGGCTCCAGGATGACGGCTCGACAGCCGCGCGCCGCTTTCATGAACGCATTCGCAATCCGTTGATGACCGACATTTCTATAGATTGGGGTGGCCTCCCTCTTGCCGACATCTACCCGCAGCGCATCCCGGACCTGTTCAGCGCCAAGCCGGTCGTCCTGTCCGGTCGCTTCACGGATAGCAGTACCGGCGTCATTCGACTGCGAGGAAAGACCGCCGGACGCGAGATGATCCGGGAGATCCCAGTCAAGCTGCCGGCGTCGGAGCCCCGGCATGACGTTGTGGCAACACTATGGGCACGTACACAGGTTGAACACTTGATGGGACAGGATTACAACGGGATGCAGCAAGGAACTGCGCGACAGGACCTACGAGAAGCGATTACAAAAATCGGCTTGGACTACCGGCTGATGACCCAGTTCACCTCATTCGTCGCTGTGGAAGAAATGGTGATCACGGACGGGGGTCTGCCACGCCGCATTGATGTCCCGGTGGAAATCCCGGAAGGGGTGAGCTACGAAGGCGTCTTCGGCGGCAGAGAGGCCGACTATCGAGCCTTGAATGCGCCGGCCTCAATAGTTCCGCAGGCTAGGATCATGCAAGAATTTTCGATAGCCAAATGGGGGTATTCAGGCGTGCTAGAAGCAACGCGAGCCGACGCTCCCGTGAATGCGGTGCCTGTGAAACTGCACCCTGCGATCGCAGCCCTAATCGAGCGTTTGAAGCAGAGCAACCAGCGGCCTACTCCTGAGGAAGCGAAGTTCGTCAGGAACGGCCGTGCGGAGGTTCAGGTGTGGCTCTCAGACACGACTCCGACGACATTGGACGAAATCAAGAAGCTGGGATTTGAGATCGTGCTGCAACCGAAGACCGGCAAACTCATCATCGGTCGCATGCCGATCGAGAAGCTCGCGCTGCTGGCTGAGATGAAGAGCGTGCGCTACCTCGCGCCGCAAATCCTATAGATTCTCCGCTCGTGAAGGGCAGGGAGGCACACCTCCCTGCCCTTTCTGATTACTGAGGCGGAGCAGCCTTGGTGTAGCCGGCGGGCAGTTCGAACAGTTGCGGTTTTTGCGGGCCCAGCGTCACAGAGTTGTAGATGCTCTCCCATTGTCCATCAGCGCTGGCCGTTTTGATGGCAAACTTGATGTCCGGCGCCACCCATTGATAAACGATCACCTTCTTTTTTTCCGATTCGACGGCCACTTCGTATTTTTCGGTCGTGCGTCCTCCCACCATTTCGGTCTTCAGGCGCTTACGGGAGACCTCCCCTTCAATGCTAGGGCCCACCCGGGGAACTTGATCGATACGCAACGGCAGCTCCACATATGATCGGTTGGGCAATAATAGCCAGGTAACAGCCTTGTCCAGACGGTTAATGGAAATTTTGGGCCCTTCGGCACTTGCCATTTCGACGCGCCAGCGATCCGGCTGAAAATAGATTTTGCCGGTCATTGTGCGATCTCCGATTCGCGTGGTCTGCTCGGCAGAAAACTCCATCGCCCATCCGGCATTCGCCAGAGACGTGAGGATGAAACACGCTATGACCAGGCGTCTTGTCATATACGGCCTCCTACAATCCAATGGCGATCATCGGGGACATCGATCAACAAACGGCTCAGGTTCAGTTCAACCAGTTGCGACGCCACCTCGTCTTCGGTAAAGGCCGCCAACAAGGAATTCAAAAAATCGCGCCTCAGGATCGCCGGCTCCTCTGAGGCGTGGCGATCCACGATCTCCTGGGCCTCCTCAACAGACGCAGGACGGAGAAGGTCCATGACCAACACGCAGGCTCCCGGCTTTCCAAGCATCTTTACCGAATACCAGAACTGCAACGGGTTGGGCACGTGGTGCAAAAGACTATTCGAGATAATGGCGTCGGCTCGGTCCAGAACCGAGGCTTGAAACCGCTCGCATCGAAATTGAATCCGCTGTGACAATCCCTCAGCGTCCACCGCCTGCCGGGCAAGGGCGATCATCGGCCCCGACGCATCGATCCCGGTGATCAGGAGTTCCGGCAATGCGCGGGCAAGCCGGATCGCGATATCGCCAGGCCCGCATCCGAGATCCAGTACATGCCCCTGAGTCAGCTCAGGGTAAAATTCCCGGAAGCGGTCCACGAAGCCCTGATTCTCCTCTTCAAAGTCGGCTTTTGAATAGACACGAGCTTGCTCGGGATCCGCCATGATTTCTGGTTCAAGGACGCGATCCATCATCTCCTGTCTCACTCCTCTTTGAACTCTTCTAAAGTTACCGCATCGCCCGCCCTGACGATCCCTTCTGTCAGCACGCTTCCGTAAAGCCGGCTCCAACCCGGGTGGACTTTCTGCGACATCCGGGAGAAATCCCCCTCGACAAACCATTGCGCGTTGTATTTGCACGGACTGGTGTAGCTCTTGATCTCCAACTGAACCTTCTCCCCGATGCGCAAGCGGTCTCCCGGTTTTATTCGGGACCAGTCCAATCCGGCAATCGTGAAGTTCTCTCCACTTGCCCCCGGCTTGATCGAGTGGCCTTCGGCCTGAAGCGCCTCGATGACCTCAAGGGAAAATAAGCAGATGGCTTGGTCGGGACCTCCGTGAACCTGGCGGTTCCGCTGGCGATCGCCTACGATGCCTTGCATGGCGACACGCGCCTCCGGTACCGGAAGCTTCGGTACACCGCCGTCGGAGATACTGATCTGGTGCAGATACGAGCGGGAAGAGGGCATAGCGTTATTGCGCCCTGAGGTCGAATCTGACGGGAAGGCGAACCACACTCTTAATAGGAAAGTTACCGTCCATCGCCGGGCTGAAGCGCCATCTCTGGACGGCATTCAACGCTGCGTTATCAAGAACCGCGTGTCCTGACGTCAGCTCTACGGAGACCATTCCCGCCTTGCCGTCGGGCAGGACTTCCACATGTAACATCACGGTCCCTTCCCATCCTGCCTCCTGGGCTATCCGTGGATATTCAGGTCTGACATTCTGCCCGGGCTTGGCTTTCGATCTGGCAGCTTCCACCCGTTCCGCCGAGCCATCCCTAAACACGTGCCTCGATCCTGCCGCGGCGGCAAGGACCGGCCGGCTGGGCGGAGAAACAATGGCAAGGTTCGGCAAGGGCCCCGCCGATGAAATCATCTCATCGGGCAAATTTAGGGCTTGTCCATCTGTAAGGAGACGCGGCCCGGCCGTATCGAAGGAGCGCGGCATTTCGATGAACCTGGGTACCAGGGGCGATGCCGGCTCGACTGTCTTGGAGACGGAGGTCACAGCCGGGCGCGAAGCCGCGCGATCGGCCTGCGGATGCGTCGTTCTCAAGGCGTGATGCGCCGGCTTCGGTTGGTCCATGCGCGTCAAAGAAGACTCCGGCCTGTCTGCGGATTCGACAGGTTCGACAACGGGAGCAGAGGTTGGAGGATCCATCAGATAGAGGGTCATCTCGTTCCGTGGCTCAAAGACAGCCTTGGCGGCGAACGGCAGCAGGATCAATACGATCACAAGCACTATATGAAATCCTATGGACAGGAGGATTGGAAGCCGTAGCGGCGTCATTTTCTCATGTCTCGAACAATCCGCTGGATGCGGTCGTCCTTCCCGCCGACATCCAGATACTTTTTGTAGATCGCTAGGGCGCGTACAGTATCCTTGAGGTGAAATTCATAAAACACGCCCAGATTATAGTACGCCTCCGCCATCGTCGGTTTGAGCCGGATCGCCTCTTCGTACGCCTGCTCGGCTTGATCGAACTTTTTTTGCGTCGCGTACAGGACGCCGAGGTTCACGAACGCATCGGCGTAATCCGGTTTGAGTTTCACTACCTTCTGGAACTCCTGGATGGCGGCGGGTATCTCCTCTTTGGCCTTCAACAGAAATCCCAGATTGTAATGAGCATCGACGAAGTCCGGTCGCGCCGCAATGGCCTGACGATATGCGCGCTCGGCTTCACTTGCTTGATTCGCCTTTTCTGCGATGGTCCCCAACAGATAATATGCATCCGCATGCTCCGGATGCGCGGCGACAAGCCGGGTCAACAGCTCGCGAGCCTCGGCGCTTCGTCCCTGCGACTCAAATAGATAACCCAACGCATACAACGATTCCGGCTGATCCGGTTTAATGGCCAGGACACGTTGGTAGATGGGGATCGCCTTGTTGAGGGATTGTTGTCGCTCGTACAACTGCGCCAGGGACAGCAGCGCTTCCTCATATCGGGGATAAATGGCCAGTGCTTTTTGGAGTTCTTGCTCAGCCTCCGCAAACTTTCCTTGCCCCTGATAGACCAGACCGAGGTTGTAGTAGGCCTCCGCCATGTTGGGATTCAGCTCGATTGCCGTCTTGAACGAATCCACCGCTTCAGGGAGCTGTCGCAACCCGGTGGCATAGACGATGCCGAGCAAATGGTGAGCCTCAGCAAACTTAGGCCTGATTGCAATTGCCTTTCGGAGCAAGTCCGCGGCGGCATCGTATTTACCTTGAGTCGCCTGCGTCATTGCCTGGTTATAATATTTCTTGGCTTCATCGGCATGCGCCGCAGGGGGCTGCACAAGAAAAATTACACACGTCACGATTGCAAAGAGCACGGAGGCGGTTCTCATTGTAACGGCTCATTTTCCGCGTAGTCCGCCAAGTCAAATCGCACCGGCACGTCTACGATCACCCGCATCGTGAAGCCACCGTCTGTTTCGGGTGCGAACCTCCATCTTTGAGCCGCAGCGATGGCGGCCTGATCCAGCAGGCGGTGGCCGGAGCTTCGCTGTACCCTCAACTGTGTGACCATTCCGTCCGCTCCAATTTCCATCCGGAGCAGTACGGTGCCCTCCCAACCCATCTCGCGCGCGTGCCGTGGGTACGCCGGTCGAGCGGGCTCGAGGTATCGAACGCGCGTACGGCTCCCATGAGTGCTCGCAGTGTTGTCTTGAAGGAGGCGCGAGGGGCCCGCGCCTCGCAAATCGGGCGGCAGAGGAGCCCCGCGCTTCCAGGAGCTGTCGGGAGAAAGTGGCGACACTGACGACAGGTCTGGAAGCTGGAATGGAACGGCCCGCGGCAACGGTGCGATGCGCGGCGCCGTGACCTCAATCTCGTCTAATTGCTCAATCTCGTCCGCCGCTGTGATTTCCGCCCGGGCTCGCCCTAGAGGGCTCAAAAGCATAAGCCCGATCACGAAGCAAATCAGCCAGCCCTCATCCCTGATCCTTTGAGTCATGCCCATACTCCTACCATTGCACCCGCCCGCCCTGGAGTCTGATTTCACCCGCCACACAGTACACCCGGACCCTCCCTGGAGTTTGCCAAGACAAACTCCTTTTCCCCTGGGCCCCGCCGGGACGGAGCCTTGGCCCATGGGACAGCCTCCTTTACCCCCGAGCGTAGCCTATCGCATGCCGAGCGGGTCTTCAACCTATTACACCCTCCATTACACCGCCCGCCATTACACCCGCCCGCCCCAGGCGTCATCGCACCCACCCGCCCCAAGGCTGCCAAGACAGCCTCTTGTCCCGACGGACGCGCACTTTCCCCTGCCACCCGCCCACCCCGTGCGTCATCGCACCCACCCGCCCCCAAGGCTGCCAAGACAGCCTCTTGTCCCGTGGGACGCGTCCTTCTCCCGGGGCCTGAAATCTGCCAAGACAGTATTACAACAACGTCCCACGCAGGATGACGAAGGCAATGCTGAAGTAGATGATGAGCCCGGTAACATCCACAATGGTTGCCACAAACGGTGCGGACGATGTCGCCGGATCAAATCCCAGGCGGCGTAAAATGAAGGGCAGTATGGAGCCAATCATTGTTCCCCATAACACGATGCCGACCAATGAAAGCCCGACAGTCACCGCGATCAAAAACCAGTGCGGCCCATACAGGCTGGTGAAGGCGGACCACACCGAGACCCGTAAAAACCCAATGGTCCCAAGGATGGCCCCAAGAGCCAGGCCGGTGATGATCTCCCGATGTACTACTTGCCACCAATCGCGCAAGCGTATTTCCCCAATAGCCAGCGCACGGATGACAAGAGTCGAGGCTTGCGAACCCGAGTTGCCCCCGCTGGAAATAATGAGCGGCACAAAGAGGGCGAGCACGACCGCCCGTTCGATCTCCTTCTCAAAAAAAGCCATCGCGGTTGCGGTCAACATCTCTCCCAGAAACAGAATGACGAGCCAGCCGGCCCGTTTCTTGATCATGCGCAGCAACGCAATCTTTATGTATGGTTCATCGAGCGCCTCGGAGCCGCCTATTTTCTGAATCTCTTTTGTGGCTTGAGCCTCGGCGACACGAAGAACGTCGTCAATCGTGACAATTCCAATGAGGATGCCTGCCGAGTCGGTGACCGGCAGGGCTGTTCGATCTTCCCGCCTGAATACCGATACTGCTGTCTCCTCATCGTCGGTCGCTTTCAACGCCACGTATCGGTAGTCCATGATATCGGAGACATGGTTCGTCAGGGGAGCGAGCAAAAATGACCGGATACGAATGTCGTCGATCAAGCGGCCTCCCTCGTCGACAACATAAATCATGCTCAAGGTCTCGCTGTCGCGCCCATGCTCTCGAACATAATCCAGGACCTCCTGCACCGACCAATGCTCGCGCACTGCGATGTAATCCGGCGTCATAAGACGGCCGACCGTCCCCTCCGGATACCCCAACAGCGTCATCGCAACCGCCCGCTCCTCCGGAGTCAGCAGGGAGAGCAGCTGCTTCGTCATCGTCGCCGGCAATTCTTCCAGAAGCATGGTTCGGTCATCGGGGGCCATGTTATTGAGCAGAGCGACGACTTCTTCCTGCCCCATTGCTTTGAGAAGCCGTCGCTGGACGTCCAATCTCAAGTATTCGAACACGTCGGCAGCGAGGTCACGCGGCAGGATTCTCAGGACAATGACCTGATCTTCGGTGGCCAAATCTTCGATGGCGCTCGCCAATGCCACAGGCGGCCAATTCTTCAACAGCTCCCGCAGCTTGACAAAATCCCTGCGGCGAAGCGCGTCTTCAATATCCGGCTGAGAACGAACCGTTAGCTCATTTGTGGTCACAGTTCACCGCTCACAATAAATCATCTTTTTGTGCGGGCATGGAAAGGGCTCGCCTACCGGTCTGTCAGTATGTTGAAAATGGCGGGCGAAGGCTTGGAGGGCCAGCCTTCGCCCGAGAAAGAGTATCAAGGCGCGAAATCCCAGGCGACTTCGCTCAACTCGGCTACTTCATCACCTTCGCTGTACAGTTCCAGCCCGAGCCTTTGACTTTGTTCACCGCGCCCTCCAACTCCTCGGGCTTCGCCTTTCCTGCCTCAGTCTCGACGACGGCATGTCCCGGCATGCTCTTTACATCAACCTTCTTTACTCCAGGGGTGTTCATTAGCGCCGTCTCCACTTCACTGAGATAGCTGTCACAATGCTTCCCGCCGAGCATCAGCGTGACTTTCTGATCCGCAGCGAAGGCGTGCGGCATGGCAACGCTCCCTGCCAACAGTATTCCTAGTCCCACATTCAGTATGAGTCGCATCCTTACCTCCTCGTTGGTTGATCTCTTCCGCTCCCAGGCACGTTCTTATCTCATTTCACCGGCCTAGTGCTAGAATTTTTACTTCAGCGCGCTTTGACATTAAAGACATGGGTCACTCCGGCAAGGAAGCCCACGCCCGGCGCGATGTTGTTGTTGAAGTCGCGAACTACTGGAATCTGGGCGTTGACATAAATCGCCGTGCCGTCGCGGATGTTCCAGGTGATCCCCGGACTAAAGGCGAGCATCGTGGAGCCGGTCGTCGGAACCCGACGATCAAGAATCTTTAGGCTGTCCGGACCTGAAAAACCCAACCTTGCATTAAACGTATCGTGAACGACATAACGATAATTAAATTGGCCGGTCAGTGTCAGCTTTTCCAGCAACAAAAGATTTAGACCGGCTGCCAGTACGTAGTCGTCGCCGAACTGGTAGCCATCGTTATTCCTGAAGGTATGCCGGTACACGATGGACGAAAATTGGCCCAGGCGGTGCGGAATCAGTTCATAGGTTTGGTAGACCGAGCCTACCACGCCCACATTTCCGCGACCGAGTTGGAGCGTCGGCTCCTCCGGGCCAGGGCCGCCCGCATTGGTCAGAGTGTCGGTCTTGCCGGTTGGTAGATCCACCCCGACGCCGAACACCAATAGTTGTCGGATGGAGGGCAGGACGTTGTATTTCGCAAGCAGCCGAATGTCACCCAGCCCGTTATCAGTGAAAAGGGACGGCTCGATCGGCTGCCCGCCGTGGAAGTGAAAGTGCCGATGCGAGCGGATAATGTAAGGAATAGCCAGTTCGAGTGCAAACCGGTCCGTCACGCCATAATTCAAATCCAAGGTGACGACCTGATTGATCGTCCTGGTTTCCAAATGATGGTTCGGAATCAGCCGGCGCCCTTTCGTATCCACTTCGGGGATGATGCCTGTAGTTCCATCTAACAGATCACCTTGATTCACGTAGTTATAGGTCAGATTCATGGTCAGCATTCCTTGCTGCGGCACGCCGGCCTGCGAGCCGATGACAAGAAAGCAACTCGTCGAGCCGCAACTCGCTTCCGCGGGCGGAATCTTCAGGGCGGCAAATAATATGAGACAAAGAAAGACTGCACTGCCGAAAATACGGTGAGATTCACGCATACGCTTCCCATTCCCTCTCCTAGTCGTTTGGCGCAAGGCTTCGCACGAACGCGTTTGAGTGCACTCCTTCCGGCGTTTGCCGGAAGAGAGTCGTTTCTTCTGCGTGCGGGTCTAGTGAAAACGAAGCGGAGGGGAACGAGGCCGTGCCTGAGCCCAAGCAAGCCGTAGGTATACGACCGACGCACACATGACCGCGCCCCAGAGGACAAAGACCATGAAGGGGGCGACGACCACATTTCCGACGGTTGACGAGGAGCCTGCCTGACAGGCCCACGCGCACAAGGGCGAATGGGAAGTTTTGCCGGTAGACCCGGCAGAATGGTGGTGATGCGCGACCGGGCCGATCGTGCCCAGAGGCGTGGCTTCAAAAAGGCAACCGGCCGCGAAGATGCTCAAGCCGAAATAGCCGACTGCGAGCGTCAGCGCTAGTAGCTGGCTGGCACGTATCTGAAAAGCTCGCAAAAACACAGGTACTCTCTAAAACCTCACGGTAGATTCGATAGATTCGATGCTGAGCGTGGCACTGAATACCGTTGCACCAACTCCTCGATGCGCGACTCAGTCAATAGACTGCCGGAGATTCTCTCCCGGACGATGCCCTGAGGGTCGATCAGAAAGCTCGCCGGAAGACCGACAACGCCATATCGATTCGCCACTGTATTACTGTGGTCCATAACGACCGGGAACGTGTGGTGGTGCGTCCGAATATGCTCTGCCACCCTCTCCGTGTCCTCAAGTTCGTTGATTGCCAGCACTACAAAGCCCTTGTCCCGGAGCTTATCGTAGCTGGCTTGCATCGCCGGCATCTCCTCCTTGCACGGTTTGCACCAGGTCGCCCAGAAGTTCAGGAGCACCACTTTGCCGCGAAGATCTGAAAGCCTGACCTGGTGTCCTTGTAGATCCTCCAATGCAATTTCAGGGGCCGGGCTGTCCAGCAACGGCGGGCGACTTGCCATTCCGACAAACCCTAGGAGAACAATAATCAACGAAACAGCCGACAATACTGGTCTCATCGTCATCCTCACAATGATTAGAACGTCATCGATAAACCTGCCAGATAACTCACGTCGGGAATCAACCCGCCATTGTAATCCTGGACCACCGGTACTTGGACGAAGAAGTAGGCCCGGAGGTGCTCGCGTATCTGTAGTGCAATACCTGGTGAGAATGCCAGCGTGGTTCCACCCGTGTTCGGAACCGGGCGACGTTTGAGCTCAGGGTCGAGCACGATCGGCTCATCCGGAAATGTTGGATCTGTCGGTTCCTGCACTCGGGCCAGCGAACCGGTGAATTCGTCATGGACAGCATACCGCCAGTTGAATTGACCAGTCAGCGTCAGAATCTTTAGGGTCCTATAATTTAACCCCCCGCTCACGACGTAAATATCGCCAAAGCGGTAAGAATTCGGCCCGGTAAAAGTGTGGTGATACGACGCGCTGGCGAACTGGTCCAAGACATGAGGGATGATCTCATAGGACTGATAGATCGACGGTTGTAACCCCCACGAGCGGCGCCCTAACTGGAGTGTGGGCTCCTGCAAGTTGTTGTTGATATTGGTGGCATGAGAATTTCCTGTCGGCAAATCCACACCAAACCCGAACACGAGCAGACTTCGCAAGGAAAGCAGGTAACTGTATTTCGTGTTGACCCGTAGGTCACCGACCCCCGAATCCTGAAAAGACTCATACATTCCAGCCCCGCCGGTATCCGCGCTTCCCCGTTCGATAATGTGAGTATGTTTGATGTGCTTGTAGGGAACCAGCAATTCAAGAGTCAGATTGTTGGTGAGACCGTAATTGATATCGAGCGTGGTTACCTCCAAGATCGTCCGGTGCTCCGCATGTTCGTTCAGAACCAGCCGTCGCGCTTCCTGGTCGACCGATGTGACAAACCCGTTCGTCCCAGACTCAAGCTTGGAGATCGTGTAGGCATACTGGATTCCTACTGACAATGCCCCTTTGAGTTGGACCGTTGACTCCTCTCCTGTCAGTAAAAAACAGGCGGCGGAGCCGCAGCTCGCCGAGACCTCGTTAATCCCCACTAGTCCTAAGGGGACAGTGCCAAGCGCTATAGACAGCACGCCATAGCGCCATAAGGCCGATATAGACCCTTGCATGAGATCTCCTCCCGCAGTCAGCGCAGAGTTGGAAATGATTCCGTGACCGATCCTTTAGAGACGGCAACGGGAGCCTACTGCTGTAAGGGCTAAAGGAGAATGGGGGGAGCTCGTGCCTGAAGTCGCTGCGGGGAGAAAAAGCCGATTGCCCGACTCTCGCCAATGACTATCGACTGATAGACGATTACGGATTCAGCCGGCTGGAAGGCCGGAGAGATGACGCCGCCCGCCGTGGCGCACATCCACGCGCAGAGGCCTGTGGCATGCATGCCCGCGCTGTGATGGGCCGCATGTTGGACCTCATGAACGAACGCCCCTCCCGTGGTTGTCGTGAGAAGGAGCAGGATGGCGAAGGCCAGTGCCCAGGCGACGGGTTTCAAGCTTTTGAAGACCATGGCTGTCTTAACTGTAGCCAGGGCAGGGGGCACTGTCAACTCTCTAAAGGGTGTCCCAGCCATTCCAGGGCCTCCTTGGCGCGGCCGCGCACGCCTGCGTCCCAATCATCTTGGGCCAACTCCCGCAGCCGCTTTTCAGCCTGAAGGGCCTTGAGTCGGCCCAAGCCAAAGGCCGCCTCGGCTCGCACATAGGGATACTCATCATTGGTGGCCTGTAGAAGATACTCGATCGCTCGCGGATCACCTAGAACGCCCAACGCATTCGCCGCCCGCGCCCGGTCCAGTTTCTCAACGTCGGCCTTCAAGATCCGCACCAGGACATCGAACAGTTGAGACCCGGCATCAGCAAGTCGTTCAGGATACCGGCGATCATGATCGATGAGCCAGAGCGCCGCTCGTTTCTGGAGCGCCGGGTCGGTCGCTTCTCGAAAAACCTTTGCGACTCTGCCATGCGTGCGTTTGTGCTCGCGCCGTACCAGCAATTCTTTCGTCACAGCCAGCACGATGACCAGCGCGGCCACGATAACAGCCACGGGCTTCCACGGCGCGGTCTTGACGTACTCCTTCCAGGCCGGCGGCAGGAGACCCCACACAAAAAAGCTAGCGAGAAGAATGAGGAACAACTGGGTGAGGATCGCAATCCCGACATTGCCCCGATCATTCGCATACAGGGACGCGTTGCTCTTTAGTCGACCACGGACCAATCGAAGGGTTTTCCAATTAAGAGTTTTCAGCATCTCGCCAGCATTCTTCACCGCGCCGAATGATTCGTCAACTAAGGAGTACCTGATAGGGAGCCGGCTTACGCGACAACCGAGACCGCGGAGTTAGTTCCATTATCGTAGATTTTTCAGTATACTAAGGTTTCCATGATCAACCTGGTCCTCAAAAAAATCTTTGGCAGCAAAAACGAGCGTGAAATCAAGCGCCTGCGCCCTCTCGTGGCGCAAATCAATGCGTTAGAACCGGACATCTCGAAGCGCACCGATCAGCAACTCGGGGCCAAATCCGACGTATTCCGAAAACGTTTGGCCGACGGAACGGCCCTGGATGACCTCCTTCCGGAAGCGTTCGCGGTATGCCGTGAAATGTCCAAGCGCAAGCTCAGAATGCGCCATTTTGACGTGCAGTTGATCGGCGGCATGATCTTGCACGAGGGCAAGATCGCCGAGATGAAAACCGGCGAAGGCAAGACCCTGGTCGCGACGCTTGCGCTCTATTTAAATGCGCTCGAAGGGAAGGGGGCGCACCTCGTCACCGTTAACGACTATCTGGCCAAGCGCGACGCCCAATGGATGGGCCCTCTCTATCATCACCTCGGCCTTTCAGTCGGGGTCATCCAGCATGAGTCATCATTTCTATTCGATCCGGCGTATGACCCTGAGGATAAGCGTCTCCTCTATCTGCGGCCGTGTACGCGGAGGGAAGCCTACCGGGCGGATATCACCTACGGGACGAATAATGAGTTTGGATTCGATTACCTGCGCGACAACATGGTGACCGATCTGGATCAATGCGTCCAGAGGGAGTTGCGCTTCGCCATTGTCGATGAAGTGGACAGCATCCTGATCGATGAGGCGCGCACACCGCTGATCATTTCCGGCCCCACTGAAGATTCGACCGACCTCTATTACCGGATCGACCGCATCATTCCCGGTTTAAAACGCGATGAGCACTACACGATCGAAGAGAAGACGAAGACTGCGGCGCTCACCGAAGAGGGGAACGAGAAGGTGGAGCGTGCCTTGGGCGTGAGCAATCTCTACGATCCTTCGAACTTGACCCTGGTCCATCATGTGGTCCAGGGACTCCGCGCCCATGTGCTCTATCACCGCGACGTGGATTATGTCGTCAAGGACGGGGAAGTGATCATCGTGGATGAGTTCACCGGCCGGTTGATGCCGGGACGGCGCTGGTCGGACGGCCTGCACCAGGCCGTGGAAGCCAAGGAACAGGTCAAAATCGCGAACGAAAATCAGACCTTGGCGTCGATTACCTTTCAGAATCTTTTCCGAATGTACGACAAACTTGCGGGGATGACCGGGACGGCCGATACCGAGGCCAGTGAGTTCGCCAAGATCTACAACCTGGAAGTCGTCGTGGCGCCCACGAACCGCGCCAACATCCGGCAGGATTTCGCCGATGTCGTCTATCGCACCGAGAAAGAGAAGTTCAACGCCATCGTCGAGGACATCAAAGAGTGCCATCAGCGCGGTCAACCCGCGCTGGTCGGGACCATCTCCATTGAGAAGTCGGAACGTCTTGCCGGCTACTTGGTGCGTCAGGGGATCAAGCACAGCGTCTTGAACGCAAAGCACCACGAGCGAGAGGCCGAGATCATTGCCCAAGCGGGCCGCCATGGCGGCGTGACGATCGCGACGAATATGGCCGGGCGCGGCACCGACATTTTATTGGGCGGCAATCCTGAGTTTCTCTTCAAGAAGGCGCTGTACGCTGACCCGGAGATGACGCCCGAGCGCCAGAAGCAGCTGAGCGCCCAGATCGAAACCGAGTGCGAAGCCGAGAAGAAGGAGGTGATCGCCGCCGGTGGCCTGCATATCATCGGCACCGAGCGACATGAAAGCCGGCGCATCGACAACCAGTTGCGGGGGCGATCCGGGCGCCAAGGCGATCCCGGTTCTTCCCGGTTCTACCTTTCCTTGGAAGACGACCTGCTCCGCATTTTCGGCTCGGAACGCATTTCGAAGATCATGCTGAAGCTGGGGATGGAAGAAGGCGTGCCTATCGAGGCTGGCATGGTCACCCGCGCAATCGAAAATGCGCAGAAGAAGGTGGAGGCGCATCACTTCGAGATTCGCAAACAACTGCTCGACTATGACGATGTGTTGAATAAGCAGCGTGAAGTCGTGTACGAGCGCCGGCGGATGATTCTGCGCGGCGACGACCTGACCGAGGAGATCCGTTCCAGCACGGAGGATGTGCTGGATGATCTGCTGACGGTCTACTGCCCCAAAGGCTCCTATCAAGAGGATTGGGATCTGAAAGGCCTCGTCGATGCCTCGTACGCACAATTCGGCATCGACATCAAAGACGGTTCCATCGACTTGAAGGAAGCCGGCTTCGATGCCCTGCATGAGGAGCTGCTTAAGAAAATCGAAGAGGCCTACAAGAAAAAAGAGCAGGAACTCGGAGCCGAACTGCTACGGTTCCTCGAGAAGAGGGTGATGCTTGTCACCATCGACAGCCTTTGGAAGGACCATTTGCTCGGCATCGACAGCCTTCGGGAAGGTATCGGCCTCCGTGGTTATGGCCAGAAGGATCCGCTGATCGAGTACAAACGGGAAGCTTTTGAGATGTTCGCCGGGATGATGGACAGGATGAAGCGGGACGTCCTCGAGCACCTGTTCCGCGTTCAGGTTGTGCAAGGGGAGGCTCCCCGTCCTCCGATGGAACCGCAGCGCCCCCTTCACCTGACGCTCAACCGGGGCGAGGATGTTGCGGACGACAATGGATCCAAGACTGTGCGGCGGGTCGACAAAGTCGGGCGTAATGATCCGTGTCCCTGCGGAAGCGGCAAAAAATATAAGAAGTGCCACGGCGTGTGAGACGCCCGGCCTACTGATGCCGAGAACCCAATCTCTCCGGAACTCGAAAGTACGCCCCCTCCGAAAATCCCGCCTCTCGCTTGATGCCTACCGGCGAGAGCTGAGATTTTTCGTTGAGACCGCGCATACCCTCACTTCCTCCCGAGAGCCCAAAACTGTTCTACGTATGATCATCAATAAAGCGCGTGTCTTGGTGCGCTGCCGGGCCTGGTCCCTCTTTTTAGTCGATCCGTCGACAGGTGATCTGGTGTTTGAAATGGTCGGAGGGCCCAAAGCCCGCGGGCTGAAGGGGCTTCGCATCCGGGCCGGATCTGGAATCGTAGGCTGGGTCGCGGCCCATGCCCAAGCCGCCATTGTGGGCGATGCGCGAACCGACCGGCGATTCATGCGCGAAGTCGATGCTGCGACCGGTTTTACGACCCGCTCCGTCCTCTGCGTCCCAATTCTGAGCAAAGGTAAGCCGGTCGCCGTGCTGGAGATGCTGAATAAAGTCGGAGCGAAGTTTACTCGCCACGACCTTCGCTTGCTGTCGCGTCTGATCAATCAGGCATCCATCGCGTTGGAGCATGCATCTCTCATCGAGCAAGTTTCGAATCTTGCGATTACCGACAAGCTGACCGGTCTGTTTAACGCCCGTTATCTGGATCAGATCGTGGATGGCGAGATCCGACGGTGTCATCGGTACCGATCGACGGTTGCGGTCATCTTTCTGGACGTGGATCATTTTAAGAAGATCAATGCGCGCTATGGGCACCCCGTCGGCAGCCTATATCTGACAGAGCTGGCTGATATTATACGGAGGAGCGTGCGAGACGTGGACATTGCGATCCGGTACGGCGGCGATGAATTTGTGGTCGTTCTTCCCCAGACCACGGTGGCGACCGCCCGGATGGTCGCTGAACGGCTCCAGCAGGCTATCCGAGCGCACACGTTTTTAAAGGGCACCGGCCCCCGCGCGCACTTGGCGGCGAGCATCGGAATTGCCGGCGTCCCGGACCATGCCAAGACAAAGCAGGAGCTGATATCCAAAGCCGATGAGGCGATGTACCAATCCAAGGCGGCAGGGGGCAACCGGACCTCCATCGCAGAACAAGTTTAAGCCCTAGCCCTATATTCGTCTTCCTAAGATAGCCCATTTCGCCAATAGTACTGCTCTTCACCGCCAATAGTAGTGCACTCGAGGTTTCCAAACGAAGAGGGTGCCGCTACGTAAGTACGGATTGCATGATTTCGCCCTATTCGTTACCTTAAGTCAAAATTATTAAAAGGAGCACTCATGCGACGAACAATGAAAAAGCAGGCTGCCTCGCTCACGGCCCGTGAGCAGGAAATTCTCGAGTTGATCTGGAACGGCCTGAAGAACCGCGAGATGGGAAAGCAGTTGCGGATCAGCGTGAAAACCGTAGAGGCCCACCGTGCGAACATGATGAGGAAACTGCGCGTCACAAATGCTGCGCTGCTCCTGAAAACCGGCTTCGAGCTGGGCTTCTTACGGCTTCGGCGGCGCGCGGCTTAAATCCCTCGAGGTTCCAATTTCGCTCACCGTGTGAGATACTCTTGCTGTCTACACCTCAGCAAGAGAAAACGCCAAAGGGTGCGTGGCCCCGGTGCCATGACATGAAAGTGAGAGTCCAGAAATGGCTGAGAACAATGCACCGAAATGCTCACGTTGCCATAAAGCGATGCTCCCGGTCGCCCGCGCAACAAATGATAAAGAGCAGCCGTCTAACTCGCCGAGGAAATGGCAATGCCCTGAGTGTATGGCATTGAGAACGACGATCTGGTAAAGCGGCGAACTACTGCGCGTGGCTCTTCTTCCACTCTTCGTTTAGGCGATACACAAAGATCAGCGTTTCGGCGACGGCCTGGTAGAGCGAAGGCGGAATTTCCTGCCCCAAATCTAATTCCATTAGAATTTGCACCAAGTCGGGATTCTCGCGAATAGGCACGCCGTGCCGTTTCGCCTCTTCGATAAGACGCTCCGCCATGAGGCCTTGGCCTAGCGCCGTCACGTAGGGTGTGGCGCGTTTCTCCGGCTCATACCGCAGGGCAACCGCGCCTTTTCTCTCGGAACGTCTCTTCTTCATCGAATTCCCATTTAGCGCTAGGCTTGCAGATTGATAAGACTATTTTCCGGCAGCGTACGCTCCCGAAGTTCCTCGCCTTTCGCGCTCCCGTCCGTCTTGCGTTCACATTTCAGAAACTCCACCGCAAACCCTTTCTCGCCCAATGTCTCTCCGAGCTCAGGTAGAAGTCGGCTGGCCAACGCCTCAGTCTCGACGCGCTCAACAGTGACCTTAACCGAGAGCTGTTTCTTATGCATGGCAAGGTCGACCCGCAATGCGCCCAACTCGCTCAGGTCCAAGAGCGCGACTACCCTGTAATGGCGCTCCTCCGGACTGGCGGTCTGCTGCCCCTCGTCGAGCCGTCTCTCAACATAGAACGCCGCAGTAGAAGGACGCCCATCCAGCATGATGGGAATTTGGAAGGTCAACGGCTCCCCTCGCTCATTATTGACGCTGTTTAGAACTTGAGTCCTTTCGATTGCCGCTAACAGTTCGTGGCCCTGCTGGCGGACGCTCGTGCCCTGGCTTCCAGCCATCGATGCAGACAGCGTTGCTGGGACTGAATCATTGGCGGCCGGCCCAGGATCGGCTGCGGCAAGCTTGATCATCACGAGTTTCCGGAACTGCTCGACGGCCAGGGGGTCTTGCTGCGCAGTTCCGAGGTTTTTCAAGCCGATCATGAGCTCTTGGAGGTCATCGCCGATGGGTGCCGGCTGGAGAGGAGATGCCGGGTGGTCCTCTCCCGTTCTTGTTTGCAACCCTTCCGGGCTCGGTCGAAACAGCTTCAGAAGTGCCAGCTCCATATCCTGGCTTCCTTGAGGATTGACGCTCTGCAGAAGCTGCTGCAGCCCGCCAGTCCCTAGTAACTGCTCGGCCTGCCGCCGTAGGTCGCCCACCTGTGGAGGAACCTTTCCCGATTGTTGCGCTTCCGCTCCCTGCTGAACTACCTTTCCCTCGCCTGCCATCAGCTCCGGTTGAGCTATTAGTGCTCCTTTTGACTGTGCCTCGAGCTGTTTGAGCAGCGTGGTTTCAAGGATATCTGTCGGCTGGTGGGTAAATGAGTCTCCAAGAATGGAGGTCGCGGTGGCAGTTGCGGCCGCCTGCGACTGCCCGCTGGAGATACTGTTCGCCGCCGGAGAGGCAACGCTGGCTTCGGGGTGCGAAGGGAGAGCAAGAGTACTGACGGAGACATCGGGCAACGACGCCTCGAGGAGGGTGAGTAAGGCAGCTTTCAGGTTCTGCTCTGTCAACTGCCGGACAGGCACCGGCACACCTTGCGAGAAGGCTTCGTTGAGCATCGGCTCATACCGCAGACCCAGACGATCAATCACCGTGCGTAATTGCTCGCCCGTGACCGTCTTTAAGTCAATAGGCAACGCCTTGAGCAGCGTGAGAATGTTTCCAATTGCGTCCTGGCTCATCGGCTCCGCCATCGAGTTCATAATTGCCAGCCGAAATCTTTCCAACATGGTTCCCACAGGGCTATCGACCGGCAGTAGGTCTTTGAGCAAATCGATGATGGGATCCTGAATCGCGGGCTGGACCAGCTCGGATACGATCGGTATCGCCGTCTTCGGAGAGATTGGGACCTTTGCCTGGGAAGCGGCCTGAGCTCCAGGGGAATTGATGATTGGAGCGATGACGCTGATTATATTAGGAATCAACTGTGCTTCCCCCTGTCATGCCTTAGACAATAGTTTCCCTAAATCTGCTGTCGGCTTTTTCATCAGCCAACTTAAATGGAGGCTAAAGAATTGCCCTCAGCAGCCACTGTTCGATCGGGAACCGGCACCAGTCGGGCATAGGTCATTAGACCCATTTCAAACGTCGAAAAACGGAGCTGTTGGACGCCATGACACTGCGCTAACTCCTTGTCTAGACACAGCGTTTCAGCTTGACTAAGCCTCAAGACCTACGTTATGGTATTTTTCCCAAAAATGGCAATTCTCTCGACAGAGAACACAGTCATGGCAGCTGAGCTTGGGCATCCGGAGCTTGTGCAAAAGCTTATCGCGCGCATCGAACGGGAAGGCCCCATTTCTTTCGCCGACTTTATGGAAATGGCGCTCTATGACCCGGAATTCGGCTACTACGTCCGGGAAGCGCGCATCGGCGCGGCGGGAGATTACTGGACCAGCCCGGAGGTCCACCGGATTTTCGCTGAGCTCGTTGGTCGACAGATTACGCAAGCATCCGGTGTCATCGCTCCCGACGGACCCTTCATGGTCATCGAAATCGGGGCGGGAAACGGCACATTCGCCGGGAATTTGCTGAAAGCTCTCAAGCGGGAGCATCCGGCGCTGGCCGATCGCCTCCAATATCTGATCATTGAACGTAGCGCCGCCCTGGAACAACGCCAGCGCGATTATCTCGGCCCCCTTCAAGAAGAGGGAATCCCCATCCGCTGGCTTCGTGATCTTGCCGATCTCTCGTCCGGTGCAGTCACCGGTGTGATCTTCTCAAACGAGCTCGTTGATGCCTTCCCGGTCCATCGCGTCGTTCAGCGGCGCGTCGGCCTGCAAGAGCTCTTCGTCGACTGGTCGGGGCGGGGCTTTACCGAAATCGAAGCACCGCCTGGGACTCCTGCCCTTGAACGGTATTTCGAGCGGCTCGGCGTCCGGCTGGAAGAGGGGCAACAGGCCGAGATCAATCTTGAGGCCCTCAGCTGGATGCGACAGGTCGCAGCCTGCCTGAGCAAAGGCATCGTGCTGACCATCGATTACGGGCATACCGCCGCCGATCTGTATTCCCCAGTGAGGAAAACCGGCACCCTGCTCTGTTATTACCGGGCGACCGTCTGCGATGACCCCTACATCCGGATTGGACAACAGGATATGACGGCCCATGTCGACTTCACCAGCCTCGCGCTGACGGGACGGGAAGCTGGCCTTGAGGTCACCGGTTTTACAAATCAGGTTCATTTCTTGTTGGGGCTCGGCATCGAATCGGCCTTTCGCGACCTGGAGCCCGAATCGACAGATTCAGAATCGATGCGACGGCTGTTGCGTCCCGATGGCATGGGAAGCACCTTCAAGGTCCTCCTACAACACAAGGGCATTCCGGCGCCGGCTCTGGACGGACTCAAAACACGTCCTTTTGTCGCAGATGCGCTCTATGCAGGCGCAGACCGACATGGCTGACCTCGTCCCGCAAAATTATCTCCCTGTTCTCATCCTCATGGCCGCGGCGGCGGCCTTTGGGATCGGCTCGATATTGGCAGGCTATGTCGTCCGTCCCTCGCGCCCCTATCACGCGAAACTGACACCCTATGAAAGCGGGGCGCCGACGTTCTCGGACGCCCGGGCTAGATTCCCGATGCGGTATTACATTATCGCCATGCTCTTCGTCATCTTTGATGTCGAGACGGTGTTCCTGTATCCCTGGGCCGTCGTGTTTAATCAGCTCGGGCTCTTCGGGCTGGTCGAAATGCTATTGTTTATCGCCATTCTCCTGGTTGGATACTTCTACGCGTGGAAAAAGGGCGCACTCGAATGGGATTAAATTCATGGGACTGATTGACCGACAACTAGACGCCAATATCCTCACGACCAACCTTGACACCTTCATCAATTGGTGTCGCAAGGGCTCCATCTGGCCAATGACCTTCGGTCTTGCGTGTTGCGCAATCGAAATGATCGCGACGGTTTCCTCACGGTATGACATTGACCGCTTTGGCGCCGGAGTCTTCCGATCTTCACCGCGGCAGTCCGATCTCATGATCGTCGCGGGCACGGTCTGCCGGAAAATGGCTCCGATCATCCGCCGGATCTACGATCAGATGCCGGAGCCCCGTTATGTGATTTCGATGGGGTCCTGCGCGACCTCCGGAAACCACTACAACTCCTACAGCGTGGTCCAGGGTGTCGATCAATTCCTCCCTGTGGATGTTTACGTCCCGGGCTGCCCTCCTCGCCCTGAAGCCCTCCTCGATGGCCTGTTGAAGTTGCAGAAGAAAATGATGCTCGAGAAGGTGCTCGTGAAATAAGACATGCAGTCCCTGCTGACCAAACTCAAGGACCGGTTTCCCGATGATGTCCTCGCTGTCCGGGAGGAAGGCTCGTACAGAGACCTGGTGGCTCATGTGAAGCCGCAGGCCCTCCCGGCAATCGGACGGTTCCTCCACGACGATCACGAGGCCGCCTTCGACATGCTCAGCGATATCTGCTCCGTAGACTATCCGGAGGATGAAGATCGCTTTGAAGTCATCTATCTACTTAAATCACTTCCCCGCAATCATCGCCTTCGGTTAAAGGTCCGGGTGTCTGAAGACGACCCGGTCGTTCCAACGCTGACTCCCATCTGGAAGGGCGCAAATTTTCTGGAGCGCGAAGTCTACGATATGATGGGGATCAGGTTTGCGGGCCATCCGGATCTCCGGCGCATTCTGATGCCGGAGGATTACGACGAGGGCTATCCCCTCCGGAAGGACTTTCCTGTCGAAGGCAAGGGATGGCGAGCGACTTTCCCTTTTCTGCCCCGGCTTGATGAGCCGGCCACATCGAGCACGGAAGGCGAGATCCCGCTCGATCAGCAACGACCGTTCTTGCTCGAGGCGGAGGGGCTTGGCGCAGACGCCATGCCGATCCGGCGGGAAACTGAATTACTGCTCAACATGGGCCCCCAGCATCCTGCCACACACGGGGTCCTACGCGTGGTTCTGCAGCTGGAGGGCGAGCGGGTTATCAAGGCGACTCCAGACGTCGGTTATCTTCATAGAGGCGTCGAAAAACTATGCGAGGCTTTGACGTATCAGCAGATCATCCCGCATACGGATCGGTTGGACTACGTGTGCTCGATGCTCAACAATTATGCCTTTGTTCGTGCCGTTGAAAAGCTCCTGAATATTACCATTCCGGAACGCGCCGAATATATCCGCACCATCGTGGCTGAGATGCAGCGGATCATCGGACATCTGTTCTGGTTGGGAACGCAGGCGCTGGACATCGGCGCGATGACGGTATTCTTTTGGACCTTCCGGGAGCGCGAAATCCTGTTGGACATGTTCGAGAAGCTCTGCGGAGCGCGGCTCACGCTCAATTACTATCGCGTCGGCGGTGTCGATAGTGATTTCACGCCCGACCTCTCCGAGAGGCTGTACGCGTTTCTTGAGACATTCCCAGCGCACCTTCTGGAGTACGATGAGCTGCTGCGCACCAACCGGATCTGGCTCTCACGCACGAAGAACATCGCCCTGCTCTCCGCGGAAGATGCCGTGAACTTCGGGGCGACCGGTCCGGTCCTCCGCGGGTCCGGCGTTTCGTATGATGTCCGCAAGGCGGAGCCGTATGGCGCCTATGACAAGGTCGATTGGGAGGTGCCGATAGGCAAGAACGGTGATACCTATGACCGCTATTGGGTCCGCTTGGAGGAGATGAGACAAAGCGCGCGGATCATCCGCCAGTGCTTGGATCAGCTGCCGCCCGGCCGAATCGTCGCCGACGTTCCTCAAGTCGTCCCGCCGCCGAAAAAAGAGGTGATGCGGGATATGCAAAGTCACATCCATCATTTCATCATCTACACGCAGGGATTCAAAATCCCCAAAGGTGAAACCTATTGCGCGTCCGAAGGCGCGAAGGGCGAACTGGGATTCTTCATCGCAAGCGACGGCGGCACCCGTCCTTATCGCCTGAAGATCCGCTCACCCTCGTTCGTGCACCTGGGAGCCTTCGATCATATGGCGCGCGGCTATCTCATTGCCGACATCGTCACCATCTTCGGCACCTACGATGTCGTGATGGGAGAGGTAGACCGATGAATTCCGTGTTTCCGGAGGCGGTCAGAGAAAAGATTCCGGGCATCATCAACCGCTACCCGCAGAAACGGGCCGCGCTGCTACCTCTGCTATGGCTGGTCCAGGAAGAGCATGGCTTCGTCTCGGAAGAAGCCATGACCGAAGTGGCGGCGCTGCTCGACCTGACGCCGCCACAGGTCTTTCAGACCATCTCGTTTTACACCCTTTACAACTCCAAGCCGATCGGGAAGTTTCATGTACAAGTCTGCCGCTCGCTGATGTGCGCCTTGGTCGGATCAGACGACCTGATGCGCTGGATCAGCGCCAAGCTCGGGATCAAGTCCGGCGAAACGACGGCGGACAACTTCTTCACGTTAAAGCAGGTGGAATGCCTGGGATCGTGCGCGACAGGACCCATGATGCAGATCAACGACGACTATTATGAGTCCCTGACACAGGATAAGCTCAACCGGATCCTGGATGATTTGAAACGGGACGGTCGGTGCCCGCTGGCCTCCGGTCCATTCCAGGTGCCCTTGCCGGAGAAAGTGGGGTCAGAGTCCATTTTTGTCAACAGACCTGATCGGGGCAAATAAAAATGGACTCTGACCCCAAAAAGTACGAACCCGTGTTGCTCAAAAACATGTTGCAGCCTGGATACACCGGGTCGCTCGCGGACTACGAGCGTGCCGGCGGATATCAAGCGATCCGCCGGGTGCTCGGTAAAATGAGCCCGGCCGACCTGACCAATATCGTGAAGCGCTCGGGCCTTCGCGGCCGTGGCGGCGCAGGTTTTCCGACGGGAGTGAAATGGGCATTTATTCCCAAGGATCATCCGGGTCCGCGCTATCTCTGTTGCAACGCCGATGAGAGCGAACCGGGCACCTTCAAGGATCGCCAACTCATAGAGCGAGACCCCCATCAAATGATTGAGGGAATGATTCTGGCCTCCTACGCCATCGGCGCGCAAACAGCCTATATCTATATCCGCGGAGAGTTCGCTCTGGGCGCCAAGATTATTGAGCGGGCGCTGGCCGAAGCGTACCAGGCAAAATATCTGGGTGCGGACATCCTGGGATCCGGCTCCTCAATAGATATCTATCTTCACCGCGGCGCCGGCGCCTACATCTGTGGCGAAGAGACTGCGTTGCTGGAATCACTCGAAGGCAAGCGAGGCCTGCCCCGCAACAAGCCGCCGTTTCCGGCAACACACGGTCTCTTCGGCAAGCCCACGGTGGTCAATAATGTCGAAACGCTCGCGAACCTTCCGCACATCGTCAACCAAAGCCCCGAGTGGTTCGCCGCGCTCGGGAGCCCGCCGAAGAGCGCGGGTACGCGGGTGTTTTGTTTGAGCGGGCATCTCAAGCGCCCCGGCAATTATGAAGTGCCGATGGGGACCACCTTCCGGGAGATCATTTATGATCTCGCGGGCGGCATGCGGAGCTCCAAGCCCTTGAAGGCCTTCATTCCGGGAGGGGCGTCGGCGCCGTTTCTGACCCCCGAGCATCTGGACGTCAAGATGGATTTTGAATCCCTTGCGCAGGCCGGCTCGATGCTGGGATCCGGCGGCGTCACGGTGATGGAAGAAGGGACCTGCATGGTCTGGGCTGCCGAGAATCTCTTGCATTTCTTCTATCATGAATCGTGTGGTAAGTGCACGCCCTGCCGTGAGGGAAGCGCCTGGCTGTTACAGATCCTCGAACGTATCGAGCGCGGTCTAGGTCAACCGAAAGACATCGACACAATGTTGCGGCTGTGCCCCAACATTGCAGGCCGAACGGTCTGCGCGTTCGGAGAGGCGGAGATCGCGCCGATTACCAGCACGCTGCAATATTTCCGTGATGAGTACGAGGCCCATATCCGAGAACACCGGTGTCCCTTCCGGAACGAGCCTGTGCTCGTGGAGCCGTCGTTGACGGCAGCAGGAGCGCGTTAAATGGCGGACCTCATCAACCTCCTGATAGATGGAAAAGCCATCGCGGTGGAAAAGGGCACACTCGTTATTGAGGCGGCCCGCCGTGTCGGAGTCATGATCCCGAATTTTTGTCATCACCCGAAGCTCTCCCCTGATGCCAACTGCCGGATGTGCATGGTCGAAGTGGAGAAGATGCCGAAAATGCAGACGGCCTGCAGCACCATTGTCGCTGAAGGCATGGTCGTTCGCACCGACACGCCGGCAGTCACCGGCTCTCACAGGTCGGTGCTGGAGTTCATTCTTGCAAACCACCCATTGGATTGTCCGATCTGCGACCAGGGCGGCCGCTGTGACCTTCAGGATTTCTCGCATCAGTACACGCCGACGATAAGCGACTTCATCGATGTGAAGAGGGTGTTCAAGAAAGAAGTCTTCAGCTCGCTGATCGAGAAGGAGATGAACCGATGCGTGCAGTGCCTCCGATGCGTGCGCTACTGCGATGAAGTGGTGGACGCCAAGGCCCTCGCGCCGATCAATCGCGGCACCATGACCGAGATCTCGCATTTCGGCTCCCACCAGTTAGAGTGCGAGTTCTGCGGCGGGTGCGTGCAAATCTGCCCGGTCGGCGCTTTTACAAGCCGCCTGTCTGCCTATGAGTTCAGGCCGTGGATGATGAAACGGGCGGACACCACGTGCGGCTACTGCGGCGACGGCTGTTCGCTGACGCTTCAAACCCGCGGGAAGACGGTCATCGAAGTCATGTCGGCCTTCGGGGAAGGGCGCAACAACGGGGATCTCTGCGCCCGAGGATACTTCGGCTATCAATACATCAACCATCCCGATCGACTCACCGCCCCGCTTGTGCGACAGCCCGACGGCACCCTGCAGCCCGTCCCCTGGGAGGAAGTCCTGCCGCTGCTGGCTGAACGGTTCACCCAGATCAAGCTTGCGCACGGCGCGGACGCCGTCGCCGGTTTAATCACCGCCCGCTGTACGAACGAGGACCTCTATGTCTTTCAGAAGTTCATGCGGCTCGCAATCGGCTCGAACCATCTGGACAGTTCCGCGCGCTACGGGCATGTCAATGCGGTGGAAGCTCTTCGCCGGGTGCAGGGCACCAATCGCTGGACCGTCTCCTATGAGGACATTCTGAAGGCCGATGTCCTGTTGTTGATCGGCACCCAGATCACCTTCGCGAATCCGATCGTTGGATTTAAGGTGAAGGAAGCCGTGAAAAAGCGAGGTGCGAAGCTGCTGACGATCGAGACCGCGCTGCCGTCAATTGAGACTATCAGCAACATCGTGAATCACTCGTCCGTACACGTCCCGGTGGCCTTTGATCAACACGCAGACGCCGTGAAGGGCCTGGTCAAAGCGCTCCTCGATCAAAATTTGGTGGATAGCGAGCTCGGCTCCTCGGCCGCGGGCTTTGTCGCGAGAACGAAAGACACTATTTCCGCATTGCCCTACCCGGACGGCATCGATCCCTCCATGCTTAAGGCCATCGCCAAAGCGCTTGCAGCGGCAAACCGCCCGGTGATCATTGTCGGCCAGGATCTTCTGCAGGCCACGGGCGGCTATCACGCCATGGTGAATCTGATGGACCTGTTGCTTCTCCTGGGGAAGCTGGCGCAACCCGGTTCGGGCGTCGCTCCGTTGACAGAAGAAAACAACGAGCAGGGGGCAGTGGAGATGGGCGCGACCGCAGACTATCTTCCCGGAGCGACCGGCCTGGAGAATCCCCCCGCACGCGACCGGCTTGCGGCCACCTGGAAAGAGGCTGTCCCTACGGCTCCTGGCATGCGCCTGCTCGGGATGATCGAGGCGGCACAGACCGGGCGGCTGAAGGCCATGTACATTGTCGGCGAAAACCCTGTGCGTAGCCTGCCGGCGTCGGCCGGCGCACGGGAAGCCCTCACGAACCTAGAGTTTTTGGTGGTCCAGGAGCTGTTTCTTACCGAGACCGCGCAGCTCGCCGATGTCGTCCTTCCCGCTTGTTCCTACGCGGAAAAGAGCGGAACCTTTACAAACTCAGAAGGCTTTGTGCAGAAGGTCCGCCCCGGCCCCGACCCCATCGGCGATAGCCGTCCGGACTGGGAGATCCTCTCTGCGATCTCGGTCCTCATGGGATATCCACTCGAGTACGGAGGTTCGCAGGAGATTTTGAAGGAAATTCGCTCCGTCATTCCAGGATACACCGTTCTTGGCGCCATGCCGGAACCCGCGAAGGTTGACAGCCCGACCATGGAACGGTACCTTGCCGGCGGATTCGCGGAGGATTTGGCCGATCGCTATCGGCCGACAAATGCCGGCCGCTCCGAATGGACTTTGCGAGTAGGTCAGACCTTGTTTCATTCAGGCAAAATGTCCACCATGGCGAAAGGTCTGTTGGAGATTCAAAAGGAAGGACGGCTCTATATGAACCCCGCCGACTACCAGCGCCTCGGTTTGAATGCGGGCAACATGATCCGAGTGACGTCCGAGTCGGGGGAGGTCACGGTCGCGGCAAGTCCCCTCGGCCGCCTTCCTAATGGCATGTTATTTTTTCCCGAATCGTTCCGTGAGCCGCTCGCGTCGCTCTTGCGCGTCACCCCCGACCCGGTAACAGGGGTTCCGTACCATAAAGTTCAGCACGTCCGCGTGCAGAAGGTCGGATGATGGAACTGATGGCCTTTGCAGCGGGCGCGTTAGTCAAGATTGGCATCGTGATGATCGTGGTGCTCACGACCGTGGCGTTCTTGACCCTTGCCGAGCGCAAGGTGCTGTCCTGGATGCAAGACCGGATGGGACCGATGGAAGTCGGCCCCTACGGGATCCTGCAGCCGCTGGCGGATGGGCTCAAGCTGTTCTTTAAGGAAGACATCATTCCCACGGGCGCCAATTGGGTGCTCTTCTCGCTAGCACCGATCCTCTCGCTTGTTCCCGCTCTCATCGGCTTCGCCGTCATTCCCTATGGGCCGAACAAGCAGGTGGAACTCTTCGGGTATACCTTCAATCCGTTCGTAATCACTGACATCAACATCGGAATCCTGTACATCCTGGCTTTTGCTTCCATCGGGGCCTACGGCATCATTCTCGGCGGGTGGTCTTCGAACAACAAGTACTCGCTCTTGGGCGGCCTGCGCGCCGCCGCGCAGGTGATCAGTTACGAACTGAACATTGGCCTCGCGATCATCGGGGTGCTGATCATGTCAGGTTCGCTGAGCATGGTAAAGATCGCCGAAGCCCAGGCGGGGGGCTTCTGGCACTGGTACCTGTTCGGGGGACTGCAGATTATCGGCTTCGTGGTGTACCTCATTTCTGCAGTAGCCGAGACGAACCGCCTACCCTTCGACCTTCCTGAGGCTGAGAGTGAATTGGTCGCGGGTTGGATGACGGAGTATAGCGGCATGCGCTTCGCCTTCTTTTTCATGGCGGAGTACACCAACATGGTCCTGGTGTCCTGCACCGCCGCGGTCCTGTTCCTGGGAGGCTGGCAGGCGCCGTATCCGGGTACCCTGCTGCCGGAGAATCTGGCCTGGATCGAAGGGGTCTTCTGGTTCATGGTCAAGGTCTATTTCTTCCTATTTATGTTCTTCTGGATACGGGCCACACTGCCGCGGTTGCGGTACGATCAGTTAATGCGCTTCGGCTGGAAGGTGATGCTTCCGTTGGCCCTGGCCAATGTTGTGCTGACGGCGGTCGGCGTATTTCTATGGCGGCATCTAGGGGAATGATGGATAGTTCAACGCTCACTCTGCGGCAGTGGGTCAAACACCTGACCTTTTATGAGATCCTGATCGGTATGAAGGCCACGATCACGGTCTTCATTCAGCGGATCATTCTACGCAACCGATCGGCGGTCACCTTGCAATATCCGCACGAGAAGCGGGACCTACCGGGCAGCTACCGCGGGATGATCGCCTTGCTTCGCTATGACGACGACACGGAAAAGTGCGTGGGCTGCGATCTGTGCGAGGCGGCATGTCCCTCCCGCGTGATCACCGTGATCAGCGCAGAGAAGGAAGGCGAACCCAACAAGCGCTATGCCAAGGAATACTACATGGACATGTCACGGTGCATTTTCTGCGGCCTGTGCATCCAGGCCTGCCCCGTCGATGCCCTCGCAATGACGAAAGAATATGAGTGGGCGGTCTATAACAAGCGAGACCTGCGGCTCGGCAAGTCCCAGTTGCTCGCTCTCGGAGACCGCAATTTTCCTCAGCGGGAAAGGAAGATCGAGTCTCAGCATCACAATGTAGCGTTCTTCAACATCGGCTACCACGACCTCCCCCCGATGCCCTCCAAGGACCAACCTCCGGTGACCCCGTAGGGCCATCGGAAACGTGGAGACCTTCGTTTTCTTTTTCCTCGCGACGGTCATTGTCGTAACCTCCATCCTGGTGGTCGCCTTTCGGAATCCTGTCTACAGCGCCATTTCCTTGCTGGTCATGTTCTTTCATATGGCGGCTCTGTTCGTCTCGCTGCATGCCGAGTTTCTCGCTGCCGTGCAAATCATTGTCTACGCAGGGGCGATTCTCGTGCTCTACCTGTTCGTCGTCATGCTGCTGAACCTCAAGCATGACGACTCTTACCAGCGGCAGGTCTGGGTTGGCGTCGGCCTCGGGGCCGTGGCCCTGGCCGAGGTCATCTATCTTGTCGTCAAGGCAGGCATCGGCTTCACACCACCTCCCACTGGTGGCCCGCTGACGGCAGGCGCTTCCCAGACAGCCTCCGCGATGCCACAGGGAAACACCGAGATGATCGGAAGCCTGCTGTACACCAAATATCTGTTTCCCTTTGAGGTGGCCTCGCTCATCCTCTTGGTCGCGATGATCGGAGCGATCTTGCTGGCAAAAAAAGGGGTCCTGGACATCCGGGGACAATAGCATGGTCCCGCTTTCCTACTACATGATCCTGAGTGCGGTGGTGTTCGTGACAGGCCTTGTCGGTGTTCTGGTCCGTCGCAACATCATCATCCTCTTGTTGTCCATCGAGCTTATGCTGAACGCCACCAATATCAATTTCGTCGCTTTTTCATACTATCTCCACGATACGGCCGGACAGGTGTTCGTCTTTTTCGCCCTGACGGTGGCCGCGGCCGAAGTGGCGGTCGGTCTCGCCATCTTCATTGCCCTGTACCGCGGGAAACCGACCGTGAACGTCGAAGAATTCAATCTCATGAAGGGATGAAGTGGACCGAGAGGGCGCAAAAGAATTTCTGGCCGGCGGGTCCTGCCGCCGGTTCACCCCCGCCGGCTTCGACTGCGAAGACTGGCCTGCAGGCGAAGGGAACGGGGGTGTGTCTTGGCAAACCCCGGGTGGGCTGGGTGCAACAAGGCCCCCAACCAGCGTCACCCGCCGGGGTTCGTGCGCCGTCGGTTATGAGAATGGGCGGTAAGATATGAAGTACGCGCTCATCCCGCTCCTTCCGTTTGCGGCGTTCGTTGTGATCGGCCTGTTTGGCCATTGGATCCGCGACCGGGCCCATTGGATCGCCGTCCCGGCGGTGGCCGCGTCATTTGTGCTGGCTGCGAGCGCCTTCCTCGACATCGCGCAAGGCGAAACGGTCCATCTCACCCTGTACTCCTGGATCAATTCCGGCACATTTGTAGTGCCGATCGGGTTATACATAGACCGGCTCGGCGCGGCGATGCTCTTGCTCGTGACGATCGTCAGCGGGCTCGTCCATGTGTACACTATCGGCTACATGCACAGCGAGCCTGGTTACGCGCGCTTCTTCAGCTACATCGCCCTTTTCACTTTCTCCATGCTGATGCTGGTGATGGCCGACAACTTTCTCGAACTCTATGTGTTCTGGGAGGCTGTGGGGCTCTGTTCCTACCTGTTGATCGGCCATTGGTACGAACGCAAATCGGCGACGGACGCCGCGGTAAAGGCGTTCGTGGTCAACCGCGTTGGCGATTTCGGATTCGGATTAGGTGTGATGCTGGTCTTTACTCTGTTCGGCACACTGCAATACGACCAGGTATTTGCACAAGCAGCCTCTCACATCGGGGACACCATAAATCTTAATCCCCTCTCAGCCCTTGGCGGCGACTGGCCGGTCCACGCGTTGACCCTGCTGTGTCTCCTGTTATTTGCCGGGGCGGTCGGCAAATCCGCGCAAGTGCCCTTGCATGTTTGGCTACCGGACGCCATGGAAGGGCCCACGCCTATCTCGGCACTCATCCATGCCGCGACCATGGTGACCGCCGGCGTCTTTATGGTCGCAAGATTCGCTCCGCTGTACAACCTCTCCCCCACAGCCATGGCTGTCGTCGCGGTCACGGGCGGGGTCACGGCAATTTTTGCGGCCACCATCGCCCTGACCCAGAACGACATCAAACGCGTCGTCGCCTATTCGACCGTGAGCCAGCTCGGCTATATGATCATGGCCTGCGGGCTCGGCGCCTATACCGCCGGCATGTATCATCTCCTCACGCACGGGGCCTTTAAAGCCTTGTTGTTTCTGGGCTGTGGGTCGGTCATCATCGCCCTTCACCACGAGCAGGACATCCGTCGCATGGGCGGTCTGAAGGAAAAATTGCCGATTACATACTGGACATTTGTCGTCGGCTCGCTTGCGCTGGCCGGATTTCCCCTCACAGCCGGATTTTTCAGCAAGGATGAGATTCTCATCGGTGCGTGGTCCGCCGGTCCACTGGGCCAGATGCTGACAGTTGTCGGCCTCATGACGGCCTTTCTCACCGCGTTTTACAGTTTCCGCCTGGTGTTCGTCGTCTTCTGGGGATCTCCGCGCATCGATCCCCACATTGTCCTGCACGTCAAAGAGCCATCGCCCACGATGACCGGGCCGTTGGTCGTGCTGGCCGTACTGGCCATCGTCACAGGGTATTTGGGCATTCCCCATTTTCTTGCGCCCGCGCTTTCGACGCCTCTTGCCTCGTCGTCTACCCATGAAGGTACCGCTGCTGTTGCGATCATGGTGATCGCCACGATTATGAGCCTCGCAGGCATAGCCGTGGCGTATGTTCTGTATGTCCTGAGGCAGGACTTGCCGGATCGCCTCATGGAACAATGGAGTTCCTTGTACATCGGGTCGTTACACAAATGGTATGTGGATGAACTCTACGATGCTTGGTTCGTGCGGCCGACGGTCAATGCTGCTAACGACTTATGGCGATGGATTGACGTGCGTGTCATCGACGGGGCCGTGAACGGGGTCGCGGCGACCATTAATCTCTGGGGACGGGCGCTTCGGCTGATTCAGAGCGGGGAGGTCCAACACTATGCCTTGGCAATGGCTCTGGGCACCGTCATCATCCTGGGAGTCTATTTGCTGATATGACCACCGCGCCTGACCTTATCCTGAACACAACCGCCCTTCCCCACCTGCTGACGCTACTCATTTTTCTGCCGTTGGCGGGCGTCGCTATCATGGCTTTTTTCCAGAACCCCAGCCAGATTAAACATGTGGCCTTCTGGACATCCGGCCTTGAATTTCTTCTGTCTCTCGCGTTGTATGCGTGGTTCGATCCCACGACGCCTCGCATGCAATTCAGCGAGGTTGCGCAGTGGATCCAGGCCCCGCCAATCCGTTATGCAGTGGGGATCGACGGCATCAGTTTGTGGCTGATCCTGCTCACGACGCTGCTGACCCCGATCTGCGTGATCGCTTCCTGGACGTCAATCAAAACTCGGGTCCGCGAATTCATGATCGCGCTCCTGGTCATGGAGACGACCATGGTGGGGGTCTTCTGCGCTCTCGACTTCGTCCTGTTTTACGTGTTCTGGGAAATGATGTTGATTCCCATGTATTTGATCATCGGAATCTGGGGCGGACCAAACCGTATCTACGCGGCGATCAAATTTTTCCTGTTCACCC
>DASXSU010000063.1:0-17619 GCA_036505795.1 Nitrospirales bacterium | reverse complement strand
CTTGGCAGTGTAGGTCTTCGACAGATCCGCAAGTTTGTAGTCCTTGATGACGTCGCGAGGGTCGAGGTAGGTGAGTGTATCGGTGCGGACTAAAACCGGCATGTCGGTATATTGCTTGCAGAAGTCCGCGTCGTACAGGTTTTCGTCCATGAGAATTTTGAGGGTGCCTAGAAACAGAGCGCCATCACCGCCCGGCCGGATCGGAATCCAGTAGTCGGCCTTTGATGCCGGCGGGTTATACTCCGGCGCGATACTGACCAGCCGGCCACCGCGTTCCATGCACTCGATCATCCAGTGCGCTTCCGGCATCTTGTGCTCAACGAAGTTCTTCCCCCAGCTCGTATGCAGCTTGGAGAAGCGCATATCCACCAGGTCGATGTCGGAAGTCTGCACGCCGCACCAGAATGGGTGCGCCGGGTTCTGGTCACCGTGCCACGTGTAGCTGGACCAGGTCCGGCCGCCGACAGCCTTGTCGTTGCCGACTTTGCGGATGTAGGCATCCAACAGTGAGAGGTTCGCGCTGTCCATCCGTCCGATGCCGATCTTGCCGATTAAACCCAGCAAAGCCATGCCCGGACGATACTTAAACGTGCGGACGCCTCCGCCTTTCATGGCTTCAATCATTTCCGGTGGATAGCCTTGCTCGCGCAACCGCCGGGCTCCGGACTCACCTGAGTACCGTTCGGCGATCTTCATTTGAGCCTTAGCCAGGTAGGTAAACGAGGTGTCCCAGGACACCCGAAGCATGTCGTCTTCGCCACGGCTTGAAAACTTATATTTAGTCTTTACTTCAGGGGACAACTCCGGGCACCCGTCATCGACCCACTGCTTCCAGGCCTTCCGGATCATCGGGCCTTTCAACCGGTATGGCCCGTAGACCCGGCGATGGAAGGTATAGCCCTTGAGGCACATGCGCGGGTTCCACGCGAACGTGCCGCGGTTCCCGTAGAGGTCTTCATAGCTCTGGTGATCGTAATTCTGCTCCACGCGCATCACGACCCCGTTGCGCACGAAGGCGCGCACGCGACAGGCGTGCGTATCGTTCGGAGTGCAGACGTACGTGAACGACGAGTCGTAGCGGTATTGGTCATGGTAAACCCGTTCCCATGACCGGTCCGGATATTCGCCGAGGGGATTGCCCACCTCGATAACCGGCTGCAGGGCCGTCAGCGCAAGGGCGTGATCGGCGATGGCAACCGCCGCGATCGTTCCGGCGGTCGTCTTTAAGAATTGCCGTCTCGTTAAAAACATTGTCGCGACCTCCTCTCAATAAATGAGCTAACTAGAAACAGTAGATACTCCAGGGGTTACCGACGCCCCTTTACCGGAACCTCTCACCTCCCTTCTTTTTTCCAAAGCATGTCTGTACATAGTCTTCACCTCGGTAGCCTTCTATTGAGCAAAGATACTGCCAGGGTGTATCTAAGTTAAGGTCGAAGAGGGAGAGAGTATATAACTTATTGAAATTAATAATAAAATATGTGTAATAAGACGTAAAAATCGAGGAGCGAAAAGGTACATGTCCACAACGTTGTACACAGCTGTGTACAAACTTATTTTAGATAGTCAAGACATGTCTTAAAAAACGCTCAGTTAGGCGTGATGTACACAAAAGTATAATTGTACTGAACACTAGTGATTACTATGTATTAAGAGTGCGCGTCCTATAAATCTCTAGCTTCAGGACCGCAAGAAGGTTACGTCGAGGAAACAGCTGGAGAGGAAAGAAGGGCGAAGATAAAAACAGATGTTACGTATATGGTCGCCTGCTAGCCGTCGTGACCCAAATAGCGCTTCATGAGCTGCGAGAAGTAGTGCCGCTGTATTCCGCTGGCCTCTGCGGCTTTTGTGATGTGTCCAGCGTGAATGGATAACTGTGCACGAAGATAGGCGGAGGTGAAATCGGCCACGAGTTTTTGTTTGGCTTCTAGATAGGGAAGGGTGGGGTTGGCAACATCCCCGTTCGCCGGCACACTCCTCTTTCCGGACGGCAGGAGGGGTTTGATATCATCAGCCGTGATGGTGTTCTCTGTGGCAAGCATCACGGCACGTTCAATCACATTTCGTAGCTCCCGAATATTACCCGGCCATTGATAGGCGGTCAGTTCGCTCATTGCGGAGCTATCCAGCGCGCATCGAGGCTTTGCCATCTCCCGTCCGAACTGGGTACAAAGGTGACGGGCTATGGGTGCGATGTCCTCCTGTCGGTTCCGCAGCGGCGGCATGTGAATGACGACCACAGCTAGACGATAGTACAAGTCTTTCCGGAAACTTCCGGTCCTGACTTTTTCCCCCAGGTCCTGGTTTGTCGCCGCGATGAATCGGGACTCGACGCGTTTCGTTCGAGTGCCTCCGACCCGCCGCACCTCGTTTTCCTCGAGCACGTGCAGTAATTTTGCCTGTAATCCCTGCGACAATTCGCCGATTTCGTCCAGAAACGCGGTGCCTCCCTGGGCCAACTCGATCAGCCCCGGCTTGTCGGAGACCGCCCCGGTAAAAGCTCCGCGCACATGACCGAAGAGCTCGCTCTCTATCATGCCCTCCGGCATGGTCGTACAATCGATGACCTGATAGGGGTGCTCCCGCTCCCGGCTCTGCTCATGGATGGCTCTGGCGATCAAGCCCTTGCCCGTACCCGTTTCCCCTGTAATTAGTACCGTCGATTTGCCACTGGCCGCTTCACGTACTAGGCGAAGAACCTCCTGAAACGCGGCGCTCTCTCCGACCAGAGTGCCGGTTTGGGATTCGTGTTGTGCCGTTCGCTTAAAAGCGGAATTAAAGCGAAGGATCTCGGACGTGCGAATCGCGCGATGCAGCCGCATGCCAAGATCGATGGGATTGACCGGCTTTAAGATATAATCGTAAGCCCCTCGACGCATCGCATCCACCACAGTCTGAACGCTGTTCATTCGAGTAACGACGATAATCGGCAGGTTTGAGTCCAGTTTCTGAATATGATTGACGAGATCCAGCCCGTCCATCCCCGGCAGGACAAAATCGGTCAAAACAAGATCAATGGCCCGTTCACCGAGGAGGCGTACAGCACCTTCCGCAGTCGAGCGTACCTGAATATCGATTTCACCGCCAAGAGTGCGCAAATCTGCCTTTTCGATGGCGTTGAGCAGCAATTCTGCGTCCGAAGGGTCCGCCTCGACGACCAGAATCGTGAAGGGTGATTGCGTGGACCTTGTACCCGAGGGGACGTCAAGCAAAGTCTGTCCCATTTGCCTTTCTCTTACGCGGCGCCTGCCGTACATGCTCGCCGGGATCCGCCGGCGCGATCGACAGATCGCCGAGCAGCCGGTGCCTAAAACTGGGATCAGAATCGATTTTCACAAACCTATTTTTCTCAGGGTTGGTACATCCGCCGAAAATCGACTCTGACCCCACTATCAACTCTAGTGAACCCCTAAACTCAAAGGGTTGTCAAGTTAGGCTACCACAACTCTAAGCCGCCGGCCGCCGCCATGATATAGTGCTCTTCTATGCCAGAAGCCGAGGCGTCAATGCAGAATTATCGAGCAGTTGCGGTGGCAGCGGCGCTACAAGCCGGCAAGATTATTGCCGATGCTTACCGCACGGATTTTAAGGTCTATTACAAAGAGGGCACCCACACGAATCTGGTCACGGAGGTGGACCGGCGTTCGGAAGCGGCAATTGTTGAGGTCCTCTGCGGGGCCTTTCCGAAGCACCACGTCCTTGCCGAAGAAGGAGGGGAAGCGTCAGGAAAAGAATCGACGCACCGATGGTATGTCGACCCACTCGACGGCACCACAAACTTTGCGCATGGCTTCCCCATATTCTGCATCTCGATCGGGCTTGAGGCCGAGGGTCGGATGATTCTCGGCGTCGTCTACGACCCATTGCGTCAGGAGCTTTTTGAGGCGACCGCCGGTCAAGGGGCATTATTAAATGGCGAGCGGATCCATGTCTCCAATGTGAAGGAACTGAGGAAGGCCTTGTTGGTGACCGGATTTCCTTATGATCATGCCGGCCGGCAGGAAAACCTTCCGTACTTCTCACGCTTCGCCTTGGAGTCGCAAGGTTTGCGGCGCACCGGCTCGGCAGCGATGGACCTCTGTTATCTGGCAGCCGGTCGCATTGATGGCTTTTGGGAATTGGGTCTCAAACCATGGGATGTGGCCGCGGGGAGCTTGATGGTCATTGAAGCAGGAGGTCGCATCACGGACCTCTGGGGACAGCCCTTCGCTGTGCGCGGGACTCAAACCTTGGCGTCCAATAGCCTGATCCACCAGGCGATGATCGACGTCATCGCCACCAAGTAACATGGCCTTGGCGAGGCAGTTCAAAGTGCGCGGCGTCGAGCCAGATCCCGACCCTGGTTTTGACTTTCGACACGCGGAGCACGCGATGCCGACGGGTGACGCCGGTAGGGGCTTTTTTGGACCCGCCCACCCCGGCCGCGCCAAGCGGAGTCAAAGGATCAGCGGGTGGCGCCGCATGGGCCCCGGGCGGAGCGGAAGAACCTACAGCCGGGTCTGCGGGGCTGCGACGGCGACACGGGAGCGGCGCGTCTTGGCGCGCCTGGGGCCTGGGCGGGTGAGAAGGATCTGAGCACGTCCGGGTGATGCGGCGACAGGCCCCGCTGGATTCTCTGCGGAGCTGCCTTACCCATGCAGTGATTTGACTTTCCACAAGCGGAGTCAAGGTAGCAGCGGGTGGCGGCAACCGGGCGCCCGGCCGCGCGCAACGAATCGTCTGCGTTGAAGTGAGCACGGCTGGGCTGGTTGGCCGACAGGCCCCGCTGCGGATCTTGCGTAGTCTACCCGAAGGGATTATGAGCCTTCTCCTGCGCCACCGTCGTCGCCGGACCGTGACCGGGAAATAAGGCGAGGTCCCCTGGAAGTGTCAAGAGCCGCTCTCTAACGCTTCGTAGATGAATCGGATAGAGAGAAGGAGGATTTGCGCGCCCAATGCTGCCGGCGAATAAGGTGTCGCCAACGAACGCGCACCAAGGCGCCAGGTAGCACACACCGCCGGGAGTGTGTCCCGGTGTCTTCAAAAACCGCAGTTGAACCGATCCAAGGTCCAGGCCGTCACCATCCTCCACAAATCGGCGCAACGAGACCGGAGGCTTCCAGTTGAGCAAGCTCCAGTCCTCCTCACCTAGGTACACCGGCGCCGGAAACCGCGAAAGGATGCGATCCAGCCCACCAGCGTGGTCGACGTGGCCATGCGTGAGACATATGGCCTTTAGCCGTCCGCCCTCTCGCTCGAGCGTCGTTAGTATTGCCTCCGCGTTGTATCCGGTGTCGATGATCGCTGTTTCCCCGCTCTTCGCATCTCGAAGGATGTAACCTTTGACCGCATATCCGCCGATATCGCCGTTGATGACCGATACGGCAGTATTCTCTTCCGGCGAAACCGGCAGCCATGAATCGCATGAGATCGACGCCAATTTTGACCCATCCATACCGAGCACCGCCGCGATTGCCAGCACTTCCTCTCGATCGGGCGAACGCCGCCCCTCCTCAAGCGCTCGAAGCGCGGATGCCTCCACTCCTGCCTGCGGAGCAACCTCTTCAACTTTCAAGCCGAGACCATTTCGCGCTTTTTTAATGATGTCAGGAAAGTCATCTTCCAGCATTAGGTCGAAGCCCCTGTAACTATCATGCTCATCCACTGGTCCTTCGGTGGGCAGGGTTTGTGTACCATTATTCTCGTCCTTCACCAATCATAGGAGAAAATGGCGCCAGAGTCTATTTCCTAAGTGATATGAAATGTCCGCCTAATTGACCCCAACCCCTCGCCGGGCTATTCTGAGAGCACCAGGTCAATTCTAGTGGGACGCGATGGCCGACGCTGATAAATATAGAGGGCAGATCTTTCTGCACCGCGGGAACCTCACACAGGCCCGCCTGTCTTATGAGCAGGCCGTTAAGGAGGACCGGCAAGGTGATTCTCCGCAGGCGCTTTCGGATACCCTAGGGAATTTGGGAAATGTCTGCGCAATGCTCGGCGACTATAACGAGGCGGAGCGGTGTTATCGCGAGGTTCTGGAGATCCAGCGACGACAGCAAGACAAAAGCGCCATCGGCCAGACGCTTGTGAACCTCGGCAACTTGCAAGTCGAGGCAGGCCGTGCTGACCGCGCGAAAGCGTATTACCTTGAAGCCCTGGACATTCTTGAACCCGTCAAAGACGACCGGGCCCTCGGTATCCTCTATTCCACGCTGGGGCTTCACGAGGCCGCAAGCGGGAATACGGACGAGGCCATTGCCAATTTCACCAAGGCGTTGGAGTTGCATCGCGCCGTCGGAGATGAGGAAGGCCTGGCTACCACCTATGGCCAATTAGGCCAGACTTTCCTCAAGGCTGGAAGGAGAAGGCAGGCGGAGAAGTGCCTCAACAATGCATCCGAGCACTTTATCAAACTGGGGAATGAGCCCGGAGAGGCGGCTGCGCTGCGGCTTTTAGCGGACCTGTATGAGCAGGCGGGTAATAGAGAGTCTGCGATCCGTTGCCTGGAGCGTGTCGTTGCGTTTGACGCCCGGTACGGACTGCCGCAGCATACAGAGGATATGGCTGGCCTGGAACGGCTGGTTCAAGGAGAAGTATGAAGCTTGAGGAAGCGAAACAGCGGATTCAGAGCGCGATCGATCAATACGGAGCACATGCCGCTCCGGCTATCGACCTCGTGATCAACGAGGTGCGGGCGGACTTGGGACGTGAAGTCGCAAATGGGCTTATCGATGAATACGACTTGGAGTTGCTGTATCAGATCCTGCCGACCGAGTTCGAGTGAGATTTTTCAACTTCCTGGTTTGAGCGAGAGAACGGTCACTTGTCCGAATGCAGTGAGCGGCTTTTCGAAGTCCTCCGCCTTGCCGACCGCGAGAATGATCATACGATTTGGATCAAGATGTTTTCGTGCGACTCGAAGGAGGTCCTCTTTCGTGAGCCGGACGACCCCGTCACGAAATTGCTGCAGAAAGTCGGGCGGCAGGCCGTAATATTCCAGCTCCATCAGCCGGCTCACAATTTGCCCGGCATCAGCAAACGAGAAGACGAAGGAATTCAGGAAGGCATCTTTAGCCTGCTGCAGCTCCAGATCTGACACCGGTTCCCTCCTCAGCCGGCCGAACTGTTCCAGCATGCTGTTCAGGGCCTGATAGGTCGCCGGCGCTCTGGTCAAGGCATGGATGACGAACGCACCCGGAACCACGTGGCCGGGCCGCAGCGCGCTTCCCACGGAGTAGGCCAGGCCCTGACGGTTCCTGACATCGCGGAATAACCTGGACGTGAATGAGTTGCCGCCTAGAATGTCATCTAATAAGGCCAGAGCAAAGTAGTCAGGATCATTTTCGCGAACCGAAAGCTGCCCGATCCTCAAATGCGTCTGCGTCAAATTGCGAGGCACAATGAATACCGAGTTGCCCGCCTCCGAGATTGCCGGTGTGGGTAGGGGAATGACCGGCAGTATGAGCGGCGTGACCGGCCAATCTCCGAAGGCTTGCCGCAGTGCGATCAGCATCTGCTGTTTGTCAAAGTCGCCGCTGACCGCCAAAATCATCCCCGTCGGAGTCACATACGCGCGGTGAAAGGCGACCAGGTCCTCTCTGGTGATTCGGGAGACGGTCGCGGTTGTGCTCTCTCGGCCGAATGGGTGGTCAGCGCCGTAGAGCAGCTTTCGGAACTCGCGGCCGGTAATCCCTGCGGGGTTGTCATTGCGACGGCGGATGGCCTCCAGCGCCTGGTGCCTCGCCCGCTCCAGTTTGGCGGGATCGAATGCTGGACGGCGTATGAGATCGGCAAAGACCGCGAGGCCAAGGGGAAAATCCTTCTTCAAAATGTCAAGACTCGCCCCCCCGCTTTCAGCCCCGATGCCGATGGACACATTCGCCGCGAGATACTCCAAGGTTTCATCGACCTGATCTCCGGACATCCTGTCCGTGCCGCCGGTCCGCATTAGGGTGCCTGTCAGCTCGGCGAGGCCGACCTTATCCGGAGGCTCATAGATTGATCCGGTCCGGATCATGGCAGAGACGGTCACGAGGGGCAATTCAGCATCGGGCAACAGATAGACGACAATGCCGTTCTGCAGCACGACGCGGTCGGCGTTCGATATGGGGATTTTAACCGGTTCGAACGTCATAGACCGGGGATCGCGATTGGCGAGCGGAGTATCTGCTAGAACCGGAAGCGGGGCCTGGAAGACGCTCAAGAGCGACAAGCCAAGCGCAACACCCAACAGTCGCCGGCTCATGGCTTTACATCTCCCGGAGGAGGAACCGCCGGAGGCGAGAGCCTTGGGGCGATCTCAGGTTGAGCTGCGGTCGGTTTCACCAACGTCGCTACTGTGCGATTGCTTTTTACAAAATAGGTCGTAGCGACGCGGCGGATATCGTCCGCCGTTACGTGGGCAACGCGGTTTCGCTTCCGTATAATCTCCCGCCAGTCCCCGGTAATTGCCTGGTAGTAGGCCAGTCGCGAGGCCATGCCACTATTAGAACGAAGGGATCGAATTTCGCCCGCATCCAGCTGGTTTAAGATCTTTTCCAGCTCTCTAGGCTCTACGGGCTCCTTCTTCAGCCGGTCCAGGTCGTCGTAGACCGCCTGCTCCAGCTCGGCCGTCGTGTGAGGCGCGCGGGGCATGCCGCTCACGACAAACAAATTGGGATAGCGCGAGCCCGGGAAGTCCGAAAACGCCGAGATCCCGGCCGCAAGTTGCCGCTCGTCCACCAGCCGCCGATAGAGCCGTGACGTTCGACCATCCGATAACAGAGCTTCGATCGCGTCAAACACGTCATCGTCCGGATTGCCGACCGGTGGCTTGTGAAACCCGATCAAGACAGAGGGCTCTGCATCGTATTCCACCTCGACCCGCCGTTCGCCGGCTGAAGGCGGCTCCTTCGTCTGGATCGGGGGGCTGGGGGGGCGCGGCGGTATGCGGCCGAAAGTCTCCTCGATCAGGGCGATCACGTTTTGGGGGACAACGTCCCCGACGATGGCGATCACGGCATTGGCCGGGCCATAATACGTCTGAAAAAAAGCTTGGGTTTCGCCGCGCGTGAGCGCTTGTAGATCAGAAGGCCAGCCGATGACCGGCAGCCCATAGGGGTGTGCCATGTAAGCTGCGCTGGCAAATGCTTCATAGAGTTTGCCGCTCGGAGAATTGTCGGTGCGCATGCGGCGCTCCTCCAGCACGACCTGCTTCTCCTTATAGAATTCGCGCAGCACGATGTCATTCATGCGGTTCGACTCGATCACCGCCCATAATGGGAGACGGTTCGACGGCAAGCTCAAAAAGTAGCGGGTGAGGTCTTTGCCGGTCGTCGCGTTCAGACCCACTCCACCATTGCGTTGATAGAGGGACGCTAATTCGCTCGGTACCACGTACCCCTGCGCCAGCTCATCCACTTTGGTTAATTGCTCTCTGAGGCTCGCGAGGCGGGTCTTATCGGCCGCCTCTCCCTTTGCGATCTCAACCGCGAGGGCTTCCGAGAGGCGATCCATTTCCTCGAGTAGCGGTCGTTCCTTTGCGGCGTCGGTCACGCCGATGGTGCGGGTGCCCTTGAATGCCATGTGCTCATACAGATGCGCGACCCCGGTGATGCCGTTGTGTTCGTTGGCGCCGCCCACCTTATATGTGAGGTTGACGGCCACTATCGGGGCATGGTGTCGTTCCATCACCAGCAGGGTCAGGCCGTTTCTCAGGTGATGCTCAATGACGCGATCTTCGAGGTTTGCGGCAATAACAACGGTCGATGGCAGGAGCGCAATGAAGACCGCGATGATGAAGCAGCCGCCATGAAAATACTTATACTTTCTCATTTGAACAACCCGATCAGCTCCTCCGGCTTCTCGATGAACCAGTCCGGTTTGCATGCCGCCATCTTCTCCCGGTTTCCCATGCCGTAACCTACCGCGCACACCTTGATGCCGGCGTTATGGCCGCCATTAATGTCGTTGGTGCTGTCTCCGATCAGCACAGCGCGGTCCTTGGCCACGTTGAGCTTGTCGATGATTTTGATCAGCATTCTGGGGTCAGGTTTGAGCCCGTAGCCGTCATCGCCCCCCACGATGTAGGCAAAATGGTGCGCGCCAAGTCCCTGGAGAATCTTGGTGGTGTATTCAAGAGACTTGTTCGTGGCGACGGCCTTGAGCTTGCCCTCAAAATGGCCCAGGACTGTCTCGATTCCGGGATAGTACGTGGTGTGGTCCAGGCAGTGGGAAAGATAGTGACCGCGAAACACAGTGAGCGCTTGTTCGTACTGCTCCTGATTGTCTTCTCCGACTGCGAGCCGAAGCAGGCGCTTGATCCCGTCGCCGACGAAACCAAAGATCTCGTCCTCGCTGCGCTCGGCCAGCTTCAATTCGGCCAGAGTGAGATTTACCGCGGCGGCGATATCCCACTTGGATTCGATGAGAGTGCCGTCAAGATCGAAAATGAGAAGATCGACTGCCTGCATCGATGAAAAGTATACCAGACGGAACCGAGGTGTGTCCCACGTGTCAAACAGGCTGTCCCGGCGCGAGAAGATCAGGGAGATCGCGTCATCAAAGGTTGAACGAAGGTTTTCAAAATAGACACCGACTATAGGCGGGGCGGATCTAGGCTATCTCTTATCCGATGGTATGAAGTTTAATCAGGCTGGTGCTGCCGCTCGTCCCAGTTTTTGCGCCTAACAGAACGACGATACGGTCGCCGGTCTGTGCGAATTTTTCGTCACGAAGCGAGCGCTCCAGTTCACGAATTAACTCGTCAGTATTGGAAATCCGCCGCATCGATCTTGGGACGACCCCTTTGTAGAGCGCCATTCGTCTCCGAACCGCCTCGTGAGGTGTATAGGCAATGATCGGAACTCCTGGTCGTTCCGTGGAGAGTAGACGGGCTGTCATCCCGGTTTCCGTAAACACGACAATGACCTTGGCACCTGTCTCAGGTGCCGCTCGCGCGCCCGCCGCGCAGGCCGCAATCGGAAAAGAGACAGGGAATCGTACCGGCACGTCAGTAATTTTGCCGGAGCCACCTCCCTCGGCCGCCTCAACAATACGGACCATGGTCTCGACTGATTCCACCGGATACAGGCCCACTGCCGTTTCCTCCGAGAGCATGACTGCGTCCGTCCCATCGAAGACCGCATTGGCCACGTCCGAAGCCTCCGCGCGCGTGGGACGCGGATTCGCAGTCATCGACTCCAGCATTTCAGTAGCGGTAATGACGGGCACGCGGCTTTGATTGCATGCTTGAATGATACGCTTCTGAATCCAGGGAACGGCTTCCGGGCTCGTCTCGATGGCTAAATCCCCCCGGCCGATCATAATTCCATCGGCGACCTGGAGGATTTCCGCCATGCGCTCGACGGCCTCAGGACGTTCAATTTTTGCGATGAGAGACACGTCTGCTGACCTCGCCGTGATGAACTCGCGTGCTTCGGTTACATCCTCGGGTCGTCGGACGAATGACAGGGCGACGTAATCAACGCCGTGCCCTAGGCCAAAAATGAGATCGGCGCGGTCCTTTTCTCCCAGAGTGGGAGCAGACACGGCAACACCCGGGAGATTCATACCCTTGTGGGATTTAATGACGCCGGGAGTCACAACCGTGCAGGCCACCGTCCCTTCAGAAGCATTTTCTACAATGAGCTCGATCCGCCCGTCATCGATCAAAATGTGATCCCCCGGTTTCACATCAGAAGACAGATGCGGATACGTGACCGGCACCTGCCCTTCAGGCGGGACTTCTTGCGTAGTCAGCGTCAGAGAATGACCGGTCGATACCCATACGGGGGCCGACAGCTCCCCGATGCGAATGCGAGGGCCCTGCAGATCTTGAAGAATTGAGAGAGGACGGCCCGTCGCCTCGGCCGCTTCCCGGATGTCTTGGATGGTGCGGCCGTGCTGCTCATGCGTGCCGTGTGAAAAGTTGAGGCGGGCCACGTCTACTCCGGCTCGGATGAGCTGTTGTAGGGTGGCTTGTGAAGCTGAAGCGGGTCCTATTGTGGCGACAATTTTGACGCGACGCATGCGTGGATTGTAGCAGAAATAGCCGGTTTCTTGACCTCTCGACCCTCGCGTGTTACAGTCTGCCCCCCGCTTGATGAAGACCATCGCCTCCAAGAAACTTTTCGAAGCGGCGCAGCGCCTGATTCCTGGCGGTGTGAACAGCCCTGTTCGTGCCTTCAAGGCCGTCGGGACGACTCCGCACTTTATCACCCGTGCTAAAGGTGCCCGCATCTATGACGCCGACGGCAATGCCTTCATTGATTACGTCATGTCTTGGGGTCCGATGATCCTAGGCCATGCCCCAGGTCCGGTGACCAAAGCGATTGCCCGGGCGGCCGCTCGCGGCACCAGCTTTGGGGCGCCGACCGCGCTTGAAGTCACCCTGGCGCAAATGATCGTGGAAGCGATCCCGTCGATGGAGCGGGTACGCCTAGTGAGCTCCGGAACCGAAGCGGTAATGAGCGCGATCCGGTTGGCACGAGCCTATACGGGGCGCGATACCATCCTGAAATTCGAAGGTGGCTACCACGGACATGCCGATTCCCTGCTCGTCAAGGCGGGATCCGGGGTTGCGACACTGGGAATTCCTGACAGTCCAGGAGTTCCCGCAGACCTTGCCCAACATACACTCACAGGGTCGTATAACGATGTGGCCGGCGTCGAGCGGATCCTGGAGACGCATCGGGGGAAGCTCGCCTGCGTCATTGTGGAACCGGTCGCCGGTAATATGGGAGTCGTCCCGCCGCACGGGGCGTTCCTGGAGCGGCTTCGTGATCTCACGCGCCACTACGGCATTGTCTTGATCTTCGATGAGGTTATCACCGGGTTTCGATTGAGTTATGGCGGCGCCCAGTTACGATATGGAGTAGTCCCGGACTTGACCTGCCTTGGGAAAATCATCGGGGGCGGTCTGCCGGTCGGAGCGTACGGGGGGTCACACCAGATCATGAAGTTAATCGCCCCGGAAGGGCCTGTCTACCAAGCCGGGACCCTCTCCGGCAATCCACTGGCGGTCACGGCCGGCATCGAAACTTTAAAGCTGTTGAAAAAACCAGGCGTCTATCGACAACTTGAAGAACGCGCCAGGTTGCTCAGTGACGGCCTGTTGGAAGCTGCTCGGGATCTTGGTGTGGGAGTGACTCTGAATAGAGTCGCCTCGATGATGACCATGTTTTTCACCCCTGGCCCTGTCACGGACTACGCGTCGGCAATGAAATCCGATACCCTCGCCTACGCGCGGTTCTTTCGGACGATGCTCGAAGAGGGGATCTATTTAGCGCCCTCGCAGTTTGAGGCGGCCTTTCTCTCGACCGCCCACACCAGTGGGGATATTGCGAAGACTATCAAGGCAGCGCGCATCGCTTTCAAGAAGCTCCGAAGCTAAGTACCTTATAACGCTAAGCGGCGCCGCATGCGCTTATTCATCTTCGTCGTCCTCTTCACGCGCCATAGCCGCTTGCTGTTCCATCGCGTTGTGCAGCAACGCCCGGATGAACATCGAGACGACCGAGCCCATCGCTAGCGTGCCGCCGGGAGGCACGGCAATCTTGCCCTCCTTAACCATTTTTTCGAGCCATTCTTTCTGATCGCGGCTGATTTGAACCTTGATCTCGACCAGTTCTTCTTTTCCGCCGAACACATCCATGGTCTGTCTCCCGGGTAGATTGGTGCTGAGCGCTGCGATTACAACATCGTTCTTCCCGCGCTGTCAATTCAGCGGGCGCACGACCGTTACTTCTTCTTTTTGGGCGGTTCCTTGAACAGCAGGAAGAGAAGGATCACAAAGCCTACTGCGACGCCGGCAATCGCAAGCCAGGTTCCGATGTTGGGCATGGATTAGGTTGTCGTCTTTCGGATGATCACAACGACAAGATCGGGAATTTCGGCAATGCGGTGTCCGTGATGCCGGTGATCTTGAAGATCATAGCGGTGAGTTGATGATAGCGCTCCGCGGTCGCAGATTCGAACCCATGCCCAAGAGGCGAACGATGCGCGGCGTCAAGCAAGGGTTTCATTTGTGGCCACTGTGCCAGGTAGCTCTGCCCCATCTGATCTCCGAGCCCGGCGAGCGCGCGGAACTGCATCACGAGCGGCAGCTTGTATTTGCCGTCAATATCATCAAGGCAGCACATTTTGCAGGCCTCTTGCATTGCCTGTGGAAGTTGATCGGGCTGCACGTCGTTCGTTTTGATCTTGTGGTGCTTGAAAAGTTGGACCTGGGCGAAAGCTTCGAGGGCTCGAACTGCCGTGGCCAGCGCAGCATCATAGGCGTGGTCCTGTTCAGCGCGGCGCTTGGCGTTTGCCATTAGATCCGGCGGCAGCGCGGCCTTGATCTCCGCAGGATCCATGACGAGCTTCTCCAAAAAGCCCAAATTCTGTTTAAGATGAGGGATCGCATTCTTCAGCGCCGCAGGGCCGCCGAAAACTGAGGCCATATCCAACGCCTTGACGGCAGTCTTTAAAGATTCCCACGCGGCCTTATACTGAAATCGGTCCCAACAGCCATAGGCCACAGCCAGGTCCGCGAACGCGTGATACAACGGCTTTTGTCCACCGCTTACACGGGCCTCGATGTGCCGAAAGGCGTCGGCGGCGCCCTGGTATGAGCCGCGATTGAAGAGATCCGCTCCATGCCGCCGTGCGCCGAGCGCCGCTTCCGTCCAGGGATTATCGTGCTGCCAGGTGTGCGCCGTGCCGTTGACGATCACCAGCTCGTCGACCGGTCCGTCTCCTGCCAGCAAGGCCGGTTTGAGGGACAGAAACTGAGAGGAGTGCTGAAGAGCGGCAAGCGCGGCAGCCGCTGCCATGGCCGAGGTGGCGCCGCCGAGGTCTACCGTCAATTCGCCTGGGCTCAGCCCCCACACCTTGAGCAATTCGGCGAGAGGCTGGTTCAGGGCTTTGTACGAGGCCCCAAATCCGTGAGGGTCCGGAGTAATTACCCAGTCCCATTTCTTGGGAAGCTTGACCAGATTCGGTTGCACCGAGGTTTCAATCTTTGGTCGTACCGTTTCGGGGATGAAAAAGCAGAGATGCTCGGGCGAGAGCCGATTGATCGTGGCCACGCAGGCGGACACGTCCGCATTGAGCGCAATCAACAAAGCTTTGGTCGTAATCTCGGCGGCCACGCGCCGGACTATATCATCTGCGGGAATAGAGCGGCAACCGGGGACTGGCTCCCTTTTCCGGACCTGTCTCAATTAGAATGAACGGAAAAGGTGCCTGTCCCTCATTCCTGTTCACTGGCAGGCCTGAGGGGAAAATGGCTGGTTTGGGTTCGAGGCGAAGCGATGGTTCGTGGTCAGAGCAACAAGTACGCCGCCCCGCCGCCGATCGCCAACAACACCACGAGCAGCATTACCTTCTCATGCCCGCACATTCCTTGAACGGCCTTACAAGCCTCAGCTGTACACATGACAGACATAGCTGCACCTCCTTGTGGAATTAGATCCAAGGCTAGTCCCGCTAGCTGTGGCAGTCAAGCCGAAGTTGACACGGCAAGCTCTTGCAGTAGACTTGCTGGTTCTGTTTGGACAATCATTCAAGTAGGAACTGAAAGGCATCGCCGTGAAGCATCCCTATCGCTTGATCCTGGTAGATAAAGACGGCGTGCTGGTCTCTGAATTCCAATTGACTGAGAACGACCTGGCGAACCCGGAGGTGTTCGTCTCAACCCTTAAAGAGGCGATCGACCAAGTCGAAGAGGAAGATCTGTGAGTGGGGCAACGCGCAGCGCGTGAAACGGAGGCCAGACCGCGGCCGCGCAACGGTTTTCTAAATAACTCGGACTCGAATTTTTTGTAAGGGTGAAGCTATGCCGCAAGAAGGCCAGCCCGCCAAAGGAATTGTCCACGTTCCTAGTAAGTTCTCTGTTGCCGATACGCTGCAACGTCTTGAGTCTGTTGTTACCTCTCACGGGCTTACGGTATTTGCTCGGATTGACTTTAGCGGAGATGCCGCGAAGGTTGGTCTCCAAATGCGGCCGAAGCAGCTACTAATATTCGGCAATCCCAAAGCCGGTACGCCGTTGATGATCGTCTCGCCCAGCATCGCGATTGATCTTCCGCTGAAGGCTCTCGCCTGGCAAGATGAGACTGGACGGGTCTGGCTCTCATACAACACACCGGAGTATCTCAAAAACCGGCACGGCTTACCGGAGGAGCTGGTGAAAAATATTTCCGCCATCGGCGGGCTGGTTGAAAAAGCCGTGGATTCATCCTAGCTCCTGCTGTGGTCACGCGATGAATAGCGATCTTCAGGTGGAGCTGTTGGATTTGAAGCAATGTAACGACGACACCCGGACTCGGCTCGTCGCCTCCAGCCTTCTGTATCAGGGCTATAATAAGGACATGGAGTCTGTCCATCTTCAGAACGCTGAGCCGCTAGGCAGGACCTGACCATGAAATCTGTGAAATCGGACTTCGGAATACCAGCAAAGGAGGGACAGTATGAACAGCGCACGTTCCTCAGTGGTGGTCGGTATCCTGGTTGTATTGTGCATGGTACTTGTATATTGGTGGATCCCTACCCACGCAAAGGAAGCGGCTGGTCAGAGCAACATTCCTGTCGCAACCGTGGCGAACTACGTGCATTCCGTGATCGAGGCGAATCGAACCTTTTATACGATTCATGTTGTTGAGCGCTTGCAGGCCAAAGGGGTCGTGACTGCCGCGGAGAATTGGCGTGTGACGAATACGCTGCCGTTGCCGGCTCAATTTTTGAGGGAGTCGGCCGACCTGGCGACCAAAACGGGCACCAAGATTGACTACCGGCTGATCAGCCTCTGGCCGATCAATAAACAGAACGGTCCGGCCGATGACTTCGAGCGAGCTGGACTTAAAGAGGTACTTGCTCAACAGGAGCGCCCATACACTGGAACCATCACACGTGATGGAGAGCGGTACTTTCGAGCGATTTATGCCGACAGAGCTGTCTCGCAGGCGTGCATCGGGTGCCATAACGTCCATCCGAATAGTCCGAAGAAAGACTTCAAGCCGAATGATGTAATGGGTGGGATCGTGATCTCCATTCCTCTAGGCCAGTAGACGGCCCGGAGCTTGGATGCCGGCGCCCAGGGGAACCGCGAAGCTGGTTGGCGAAATCGTGCGCGGAGTCTATCGCTTTACCATGCACGACAACCGGATCGACTCTCAAAGCGACTGCTATGTGGTGGTGTCGAACAATCGGTCGGTGCTGATTGATCCCCTGCCGATGGACAGCCAAGCGCTGAAAAAGCTGGGCAAGGTGAAAGCGATCTGTCTGACCGCATCCTGCCATGAGCGAGCGGCCTCACGGTACCGGCGCAGCTTCAAGGTGCCCGTCTATGCGCCCAAGGGCGCTGTCGATTTCGAGAGACGACCGGATCGCCGCTACACCTCAGGCAACCGATTGCCCGGCGGCTTAAAGGCTGTGCATTCACCAGGTCCAACCAATGGGCATTACTCGTTCTATCTACGCAGAGATCGGGGTGTGGTGTTCTGCGCAGACCTCCTCACCAATGCGAAAGGCCGTGGTTTGGCCTTTGTGCCGGGTGAATATCAAGACGATCCGAAGAGAACACGCATGAGTGTGAGGCGTCTGTTAGAGTTGCAGTTCAAAGTACTCTGCCCAAACCATGGGAATCCGATCGCAACCAGCGCAAAAAAGGCGATG
>DASXSU010000062.1:0-11489 GCA_036505795.1 Nitrospirales bacterium | reverse complement strand
ATTGGTCTCTTTAGTATCTTCTCCATCATGATGGCCGGGGCGGTGATGGCTCAAGAGCGGCAAGTCCTGCAAGAAGGTTATTCAGGAATCGGGACAGGCAGAATCGGCAGTGGTCCTGGTGGTGGTCTGGATAACGTCTGGATGCGTAACTTGCTAGGTAAGCCCGAAACCGTATACGGCAGGGTCTATGGTGTGGATATGGCGGGGAAAAAAATCTATGTCTCGACGGGCGGCGATGCCATCGTGACGGTGGAACTGACCGACAAGTCGAACGTGGAAGCTTTCAGGCAGATCAAGACCGGGGATGATGTTGAGATCCAAGCCTATCGGACCACCCGGGTTCTCGGAAGCGGAGCCTTTTCATCCGAAGTGCCGGAAGGGAACCCTAAGGCGTTGGATGTAAGCGTGCTGCGCGCGACCGTCGCTCCGAGTAACTTGCTCCCGCAAGCTGGGTTCAACCCGGATACGGATCGGGCCATCAACGCCACCTCTTCCTCAACGCTTGGAGGCGTCGGGGGACAGTGCTTCCAGTGCTATGAGGGATCGACGCCGGACTACAAGATTGACACATCGGCGCCGGCCCCCAAAAAAGAGGGAGCAGCCCCAGCGGCGCACTAAGCTTTCGAAAATTCTGAACTGAAGCGAGTCCGGCGGCGATTCTAAAAATCGCCGCCGGTTCTTTTTTCCTCCATAGAATTCTCTTCCTCCGTATCGTCCTCCGGCAGTTCACCGGCTGCCGTTGTCCTACGCGGCATCCCCTCTACAACCACCGTGATTTCGCCTTTCGGCGGCCGATCTCGCACACTCTGCAACAGTTCCTCCAGCGTCCCGCGTTGAAATTCCTCAAACTTCTTGGTCAGCTCGCGGGCCAGGACCGCGCGGCGGCTCCCCAAACCTTCCAGCAGCGCAGCCAGCAACTTCTCGATGCGATGGGGGCTTTCGAAGAAGATCAAAGACCCGTGCGCGTGTCGAAGACCGGCAATGCGCTTTGCCCGCGCTCCTGATTTGCGGGGAAGAAATCCTTCAAATTGAAACACGTCACTGGGGAGTCCGGATGCCGCCAAGGCTGCGAGGATTGCAGAAGGGCCGGGGATGGGAACGACGTTGATCCCTGCCTGGATGCATTGTGTAATCAAATAATAGCCGGGGTCGGAGATGACCGGTGTGCCGGCATCAGAGACCAGGGCGACATCGGCTCCGGCGCGGAGGCGCTCCAACAGCACGGCAGTTTTTGTTTCTTTATTGAAGTCATGATAGCTCGTGAGAGCCGTCTCGATGCCGAAGTGATTGCAAAGCTGCTTCGTATGCCGCGTATCCTCTGCCGCAATGATTGTGACAGCCTTGAGGATGCGAAGCGCGCGATGGGTGATGTCCTCGAGATTTCCGATCGGGGTGCTGACAACATAAAGCGCGCCGGCCATAGAATCTCGACAAAGGGTCTGCGGGGGTCGGAGCTCCGGGGCCCCAAAGAAGAATGGATTCTATGCTAAGATACGCGCCCGGTCATCAAAAATCATGACAGAAAAAAGGTTTCCCTGCGGCCTCACGCTCCACAGAGAGGCGCGGCGACCCAGCGAAAGGAAAAAAGGATGCTGCTGAAGCAGCGGGTGGCGGTGATCACCGGGGGCGGTACGGGCATCGGATTGGCAATCGCCCAGGCGTATCTTCGCGAGGGCGCCCAGGTGGCGATCGCGTCTCGAGATCGGACGCATCTGCAGGCGGCGAGTGCCGCAGCCCGCGCCCTTGGACAAGATCTCATGACCATCCAATTGGACATCACTGATTCTGCTGCCGTTCGGGAAGCGGTGGAATCGGTTGAAAAGCGCTACGCCCGAATTGATATTCTCGTCAATAACGCAGGGCTCTCCGGAAGAACGCCGATGTCCGAGCAAGATGATTCGCGATGGCTCGCGATCTTGGCAACGAACCTGAACGGCGCCTATTACTGCGCGAAGCAGGCCTTACGATTTATGAAGGACGGTGAACACGGCCGGATCATCAACATGTCATCGGTGCTGGGACGGTTTGGTGTCCCGGGTTATTCCGCGTATTGTACTGCGAAACACGGGATTCTGGGATTTACGAAAGCCCTCGCCCTTGAGGTCGCCGCCCGCGGCATTACCGTGAATGCGATTTGTCCTACCTGGGTGGATACGCCCATGGCTCGTCAAGGTATTACAGAGACCGCCGCGGTGCTCAGCGTCACACCCGAGGAGTTTCGGCGCCAGGCTATCCAAGCCGTTCCGATCGGGAGAATGGTGACGCCGTCTGAAGTCGCTGATCTGGCGGTCTATGTGGCGTCACCGGCTGCGGCCGCGATCACCGGGCAAGGGTTAAATATCTGCGGCGGGGCCACGGCCGGGGCGGGCGGGTGAGGGTCTGTTGACTGCATTTTGAGCGAGTCTCTATAATGCCACCTCTCGCATAAATCCTTGGGATTCGGCGGAGATGCGAAGAGATGAACGTCTTCTTCTTCGAAGTGAGCCTTCTTCTGTATTTCCTGGGCACCGCCCTGTTCTTAAGCCAACTCGCCGGGCGGCTTGAAGGGGTTTCCCAATCGGCATTTGTGGTGGCCGGGATTGCCTTTTTCTTCCACACGCTTGCGCTGGTGTCACGGATGATCGAGGCAGGACATATTCCGCTCACGTCAATGCACGAAGCGCTCTCGTTCTTTTCCTGGGCCCTGGTCCTGGTGTTTCTGGTGGTCGAGCTTCGGTATCACATCCACATCCTGGGATCATTCATCCTGCCGTTGGCCTTTATCTCGCTGATCTCCGCAGCGGCTTTGCCAAAAGAGATTCAGGTGCTGGCGCCGGTGTTTCAAAACGTGTGGATGCACGTCACGTTGTCTCTACTGGGCACCGTGGCCTTCGCGATCGCGTTTGTGGCGGGGCTGATGTACCTGATCCAGGAACACTTGCTGAAATCCAAACACCGCAATGCGCTCTACCATAAGTTGCCGGCTCTAGATTTTCTTGACGATCTCAACGGCAGGGCGATCTCCTTGGGATTTCCCTTATTGACGCTCGGAATCATTACGGGAGCCTTGTTCGCTGAATTCACCCGGGGATCTTTCCTCAATTGGAATGCGGAACAGATCGGAGCACTGGGCACGTGGTTGTTTTATCTGGTCGTCTTATTAGGGCGGGTGACCGTCGGCTGGCGGGCGAAGCGCGCAGCCTATCTGACCGTCGTGGGATTTGCGGGGGTCATTTTTACACTGGTCGGGGTGCTCGTCAAAGGACAGCATCCGTTTGCGTAACCAACCATGAACATCATCGTTGTAGGATTAAACCACCGGACGGCGTCGGTCGAGCTTCGCGAACGGGTTGCGGTATCGGACGCGGTCCTCCCCGAAGCCGTCGCCAGACTCAAGTGCGCGCCGGGCGTCGTCGAGGCGCTCATCCTGTCGACCTGTAACCGAGTCGAGCTCTATGCCATCGTCAGAGATACGGCGGAGGGGTTTGACTCCTTGAAAGAGTACCTTCTGAAGATGGCGCCGTCGGTGTCGGCCGAGGAGCTGCTTCCGTATCTGCGGTGCCTCGATGGGCACGAGGCAATCAGCCATCTTTTCCGGGTGACCTCGTCTCTTGACTCCATGGTCGTGGGGGAACCTCAAATCCTCGGTCAGGTGAAAGAAGCGTTCGAAGTTGCGCTGACCCAGAAGACCACCGGGCTGGTGCTCAACAAGGTGCTCAAGAAGGCGATCTCAGTCGGAAAGCGAGTGCGCTCTGAGACCGGCATTGCGGCGAATGCGGTCTCCATCAGTTACGCGGCAGTCGAACTTGCCAAGAAGATTTTCCAAAATCTTGCCGGAAAGACGGTTCTATTAATCGGCGCGGGGGAAATGGCGAAGCTTGCCGCGCGGCATCTGGTACAGGCCGGCATGCAGAACGTCCTTATCACTACCCGCAATTATGAGCTGGCGGCGGATGTGGCCAAGCGCTTCAATGGCCTACCCGTGGCGTTTCACGATTTTCCCCGTGAAATGTCCAACGCTGATATTGTCATTTGCTCGACCGGCGCCGCGTCCTACCTGGTCAGCGCAGAGGATGTCCAGAAGGCGCTCTGGACCCGCCGCAACCGGCCGATGTTTTTGATTGATATCTCGGTGCCGCGCAATATCGACCCCGACGTTGGTTTACTGGACAACGCCTACCTCTATAACATTGATGACCTTCAGGGGCAGGTGGACAAAAATCTGGAGCAGCGCCGGCAGGAGGCCACGAAAGCCGAGGACCTGGTCAAGGGCGAGGTGATCTTGATCACCAAATGGATCAAGACTCTGGAGGTCTTGCCGACCATTCTTGCGTTGCGTCGCAAGGCCGATGACATCCAAAAAGCCGAAGTCGTCCGGATTTTGTCCAAGCTTGGCCCGCTCTCTCCGCGACAGGAGGAGTTGGTTGAGGAGCTCGCGTCGGCGATCACGAACAAGTTGCTGCACGGGGCCCTTGTGGCGCTCAAGGCAGAAGCTGACTCCGCCAATGGCCCGCTCTTTGCCGAGATCGCCCAGCGGCTTTTCGATCTTGAGAGAGAGATAGCGGCCTCCGCCCACAAAGAGCATGACGACCAGGTCAAGAGTCCGTCTCAAGGCGAACCATCTTGATGGCTCGAACTTCCCGGGCCCGCATCTTTACGTGTCCGCGATGTAAGCATCAATACTGGGGAGCGCCCGGTGAGCAGCTTCCCGATTGCCCGCAGTGCGGCTATGACTATCGAGGCCGCGAGGGTTTTCGATTCGATCTGGTGTTCCTCATGGTCCTGATTGTGGCCATGATCGGCTTCATGTTGCTCGCCTCGAGCTACAGGAGCGGGTCCGGGTCCATAGGCTCGCGGTCGTTTGAGGAAAGCCAGCCTGAAAAGTTGCCGGGAAGGTAAGAACTACATGGCTCAGGCTATTCGTGAACTCGTCATCGGAACCCGCGGGAGCGCTCTGGCACTCTGGCAGGCGGAGTGGGTTCAAAATCAGCTCAGCGAGTTGGAGCCGGGGCTCTCCGTGTCCCTGAAACGGATTAAAACCACAGGGGACCGGATTCTCGAAACCCCCCTGGCGATGATCGGGGGTAAGGGCCTGTTCGTCAAGGAGATTGAAGAAGCGTTGACGCGAGCCGAGATTGACCTGGCGATCCATAGCATGAAGGATGTGCCGACGAAATTGCCCGAAGGCTTAGAGATCCTTTCGATTCCCGCCCGCCAGGATCCTCGGGACGCGCTCATTAGCCGAGACGGAGCCTTACTGAACGAGTTGCCGATCGGCGCCCGGATTGGAACCAGCAGCCTGCGCCGGCAGGCGCAGTTGTTGAACATCCGGCCGGACTTCAAGGTCGTGATGCTCCGTGGCAATGTGGATACCCGTCTGCGGAAACTCGATGCGGGGGAGTACGACGCGATTCTTTTAGCCGCAGCCGGGCTTCGGCGTTTGGGGTTGGAGCCACGCATCACGGAATTTCTGTCCCATGACGTCTGCTTACCCGCGATCAGCCAAGGCGCCTTAGGGTTGGAAGGTCGCAGTGATGATCGATTCGTGAGGGATCTTGCGGCTCGCCTTGAAGATCCATCCTCAAGAATCGCCGTCACGGCCGAGCGAGCCTTCCTCGAGCGGCTGGAGGGGGGCTGCCAGGTTCCGATTGCCGCCCACGGTACCATTGACAACCAAACTCTGATGCTGCAGGGCTTGATCGCCACAGTGGACGGCGCTCGCGTGATTCGCGGAACGGAGGAAGGGTCGATTGGGGAGGCGAAGAGGCTCGGCACGACATTGGCGGAACGCTTGCTCTCTCAGGGGGGACGTGAGATTCTGAGGGAGATCTACGAGAAGTCATGATTTGTGAGATGGCAGAGTCATGAAATCGGGCAAAGTCTATCTTGTCGGCGCCGGTCCCGGGGACCCCAAACTGCTGACGCTGCGCGGCAAGGAGTGCCTCGAGCAGGCGGATGTCGTGCTGTACGATTACCTGGCGAATCCGGCCTTGCTCGATTATCTGAAGGCCGGCGCTGAGCGTATTTATGTGGGCCGTCGAGGGCGGGGGCGATACGGCGAGCAAGCTGAGATCAACCGGCTTATGATTGAGCGGGCCAAAGCCGGAGACACGGTGGTTCGTTTGAAAGGCGGGGATCCGTTCGTGTTCGGACGTGGCGGAGAAGAAGCCGAAGCGATCGCGGATGCCGGCATCCCCTTTGAAGTGGTTCCGGGAGTCACCGCTGCCGTTGCCGTGCCGGCCTATGCCGGTATTCCGGTCACGCATCGCACCTTAGCGTCCAGCGTGACCATCGTCACCGGACATGAGGATCCCACGAAACCGTCGCCTATGTTGGAGTGGGACCAGCTCGCATCGACCCGCGGCACTGTCGTGTTCCTCATGGGCTTGAAGAATCTGCCGGCCATTGTGGCCCATCTCACGTCGTGTGGTCGGCCTCCGACGACGCCGGTCGCCCTGGTTCGGTGGGGGACCCGCGCGGAACAGCACACTATTGTCGGCACCCTCGCGGATATTGTGACAAAGGCAGACCGCGCCGCTTTGGAACCGCCCACGGTGATCGTGGTCGGTGACGTGGTCAACCTCCGCGAGAAACTGAACTGGTTTGAACACCGGCCATTATTCGGCACGACGGTCTTGGTCACCAGGCCTCGCGAGCAGGCCGCAGAATTCGCCGATCTCCTGGCGGCCTACGGGGCGACCGTGCTGCCATTCCCGACCATCGCAATTGTGCCGCCCGAAGATTGGAGCTCGTTGGATCGCGCGATCCAGGAACTTGGCCGCTTTGACTGGATCATTTTCACCAGCGTCAATGGTGTCCGGTATTTCATGGAGCGGCTGGATGCCGCCGGACGCGATGCGCGAGCATTGGCTGCAGCCCGGCTTTGTGCGATCGGGCCGCGGACCGCCGAGGCGTTGGCGGCGGCTCGCTTAAAAGTCGACCGGATTCCGGCACAGTATCAGGCGGAGGGACTGCTCGAGGTGTTTGACCAGGAAGACCTCCTCGGGACCAGGATATTGATTCCACGAGCTGAAGTGGCGAGGGATCTTCTACCGGATGAACTGCGCGCGCGGGGGGCCGACGTCGTTGTGGCCATCGCGTATCGGACTGTTCGTCCGGAGGCCGATATCGCAACCCTCACGGAGGCGCTGCGACAGAATCGGGTGGGGGTGGTGGCGTTCACGAGCTCTTCGACCGTGAAGAACTACCTTGCATGCTTCGCCAGCCTGGAGGAGGCGCGGGCGCTGACCGAGAGGGCGGTCGTCGCGTGCATCGGTCCCATTACGGCGCAGACGGCAGAAGATGCGGGTTTGAAAGTGGCCATACGAGCCAAGGCCAACACGGTCCCGGCGTTAGCGGACGCCATCGCCGAACACTTTGCGCCTTCATCCTGCAAGGTCTAGAACATTGTGATCAAAGAATGAAAAAAAGGAGGAGTCAGCATGGTGCCCGTTAAATCGGTAATGATCCCAATAGAAAAAATTCGGACAGTGGATCGAGACACGTCAATTAGAGCAGGGGCCGAGCAATTGCGTGATTACAATATCGGGAGCCTTTTCGTGACAAAGGGAGGTGAGATCATCGGCATCCTGACTGATACGGATGTGGTCCGTCGCTGTGTGGCCGCAGCTCTGGACCCGAATAAGGCGACGGTGGACCAGATCATGAGCGCCCCGATTGTGATGATCGACGAAAATAAGACCCTCTTGGACGCCAATGATCTTATGGCGCAGTCTCATGTTCGACACTTGGGGGTTTCTCGGAACAGCAAGCTGGTCGGCATGATTTCCGTTCGCGACCTCGTCGTGTTCCTGACGAATTTACCACGGAAGTAACGATGGCCTTTCCCCAAGATCGCCCGCGCCGCCTCAGAGCGACCGACGAGCTTCGGCGGATGGTGCGAGAAACACGCCTATCCGCGGACAATCTCATCGCGCCGTTTTTTGTGTGTGACGGACGAGACGTACGGCATCCGATTGCTTCCATGCCTGGGCAGTGCAGGTTTTCCGTGGATCATTTGGTGAAGGAGGCCGGCGAGGTGCACCGGCTCGGGGTGCCGGCGATCGTGCTGTTCGGGCTTCCAGCCACCAAGGATGAAACCGGCAGCGAAGCGTGGGCTCCGGACGGGGTGGTCCCGCGCGCGATCCGCGCGATCAAGGACCATGTGCCGGGGTTAGTGGTCATCACCGATGTCTGCATCGATGAGTACACGAGTCATGGCCACTGCGGCTTAGTGAAGGACGGCCGCATCCTGAACGATGAGACACTGGGATGCCTGCAAAAAATGGCGCTGAGCCATGCGCGAGCCGGGGCGGATATCGTCGCTCCGTCGGACATGATGGACGGCCGTGTCGCCGCGATTCGCAGCGCGCTGGATGTCGAGGGCTTTGATCAGATCGCCATTCTGTCATACGCGGCCAAGTTCGCCTCCTGCTTTTACACGCCCTTTCGGGAGGCGGCGGACTCAAGCCCCGCCTTCGGCGACCGCCAGTCCTACCAGATGGACCCGGCCAACGCGCGCGAGGCTCTCAAAGAAATCCGGTCGGATATCGACGAGGGCGCCGACATCGTCATGGTCAAGCCGGCGCTCCCATATCTCGACGTGATTCATGCCGCCCGGTCGGTCATCGATCGGCCCCTCGCCGCCTATCAGGTGAGCGGCGAGTACAGCATGATCAAAGCAGCCGCCCAGCAGGGATGGCTCGATGAGCGCCGCGCGATGCTCGAGACCCTGACCGCGATCCGCCGGGCAGGGGCCGACTTGATCCTGACCTACTTCGCCAAAGAGGCCGCCCAGGTCATTTCACGATGAAGGTGCTCCACCGTCTTCAGGACAGTGCCGGATTGCCGTTTCCCATCGTTACGGTCGGGAATTTCGACGGTCTGCATCTGGGACACCGCGCGGTGCTGAAGCTGGTCAAGCAACGAGCTCAGGAATTAAGCGGCACGGTCGTTGTGCTCACCTTTGACCCGCATCCGCTCCGGGTACTGGCGCCGGAGCTTGAGCTGAGGTTCCTTAGCGATCCGGACGAGAAGCTGGTGTTACTCGAGCAGGCGGGCGTGGATGTCGTCGTCCGTCTGCCGTTCACCCGTGAGTTCGCAGCTCAGGCGCCGGAAGCATTTATGCGAGTTGTGCTGAGTGAGGGCCTGGGGTCCAGGGAACTCTATGTCGGGCAGAACTTCCGTTTCGGCCATGGGCGTCGCGGAACTATTGAGACTCTTCAGGAAGCGGCGCCGCGCTTGGGCTTCACAGTACGCGTCATTTCGCCGGTCCTGGTCAACGGCCTCCCGGTCAGTTCCACGCGGATTCGCGACTTCATCCAGTCCGGGGCCATGGTCCAAGCCGCTGAGCTTTTGGGACGGCCCTATGTTCTCGGGGGGCGGGTCATTCGCGGAGAGGGCAGAGGATCTGGTCTTGGCTATCCCACGGCAAACGTGCTCCCGCCGCAAGGCCGAGTTTTGCCTCAGGACGGCGTGTATGCCGCCGAAGTGCAGTTGGACTCGCACGTGTTTCCGGCGGTGACGTATATTGGGACGCGTCCCACATTTGGGGCCGGAGTGCGTGAGATCGAGGCACATCTGCTCGTGACCGCCCCGGATCTTTACAACCGTGAGATCAATGTGGCCTTTCACGAGCGCGTGCGGGACGATATGGTATTTGATTCGCCGGCGTTGCTGGCAGGACAGATGGCAAAGGATGTGGAGCGCACGCATGAGATCTTGCAAGGTCTCTCGGCCACGAAGACACGGGTGAGTTCCACGTAGATCCATGATCACGATTCCAGCACACCGCAGGCATGGACTGTTTCAAAGCGTCGCCCTCGCCGTGCGGCGTCACGGACTCATCCAGGCAGAAACCGGCGTGCTTGTCGCCCTTTCCGGAGGTCCCGACTCGGTTGCCCTGCTGGCGGCCCTGAACGATCTCCGGGACAGCGGGCGGGTTCGAGGGCTTTCGCTCCACGCGGCGCACGTGAATTACGGTCTCCGGGGGACGGAATCAGACGAGGATGAAGCGTTTGTGGTCGAGCTTGGCAGACAACTCGCAATTCCGGTGCACGTCGAGCGCGCGAATCTTGGTCGTGGTCGAGGCGCCTCGTTGCAAGCCCAGGCGCGAAATTTTCGCTATAGTTTTTTCGACCGGGTCTGCCGGTCCTACGGTCTGTCCATGATCGCCACCGGGCATACGGCCGACGATCAGGCCGAGACCATTTTGATGTGGCTCATCCGTGGATGCGGGGCAAAGGGGCTGTGCGGCATTCCCATCATGCGCGAAGGAAGGATTATTCGGCCCTTGCTCCATATCGGCCGGGAGGAGATTCTTGACTATCTCGGGCTCTGCGGACTGGAGTACCGGAGCGACAGTTCGAATGCAAAAAAGACGTATCAACGAAACCGCATCCGCCATGATCTGCTCCCCACGTTACGGGCCTTCAACCCACGCGTGATCCAGGCGCTCGCCAGAACCGCCGAGATTCTCAAGCAGGACGAGGCGCTTTTGTTAGAAGTGGAGCGCACGCAGTGGTCGACGATGGTGATCGAGTCGGTGCCCGGCCGCTTGGTACTGGACTGCCGCGAGCTTGCGAAATCTCCCGTGGGCCTCCAGCGGCGGTTGGTGCGTCGCGCATGGCAGGCGGTGAGGGGAACAGCGGCCGGCCTCACGTTCCGCCATGTGACGGCAGTGCTTCACCTCGTTGTCGGAACCGGTGACCGCAGCCTGGACCTGCCAGATGGTATGTGCGCGGCTCGCCGCGGACATCATCTCGCCATGGAATCTGACCCTCGGCGGGGCTTGTGCCCGTCTCCTTCCGCTGGTCCCACCTGGGCTGACGGTACATGGCTTGCGATTCCCGGAGTTGTTGATCTTGATCAGGGACGTCGTCTGTGCGCGGACGTCCTTTCCCCGGAAGCAGCAGAGAGAACCCAGTCTGACGGGCCTTTCAGCTTTACGATGGACGCTGATGCGGTACAGGGCGCGCTAATCGTCAGGAACCGCCGCCCTGGGGACTGGTTTTGTCCGATCGGGATGGGGGGACGTAGAAAGAAGCTGCAAGACTTTTTTGTGGATCAGAAGGTCGCTCGCCACCGACGCGACCAGGTGCCGGTTGTTTTGTCGTCAGATAAAATTGTCTGGGTAGCCGGCTATCGCGGGGACGAACGATTTCGCGCGCATCCGCAGACATCGAAAATTGTCATGTTGTCTTTGGTCGACGAGGTGTAGGGTGGAAGGGATCTTCGGCAAGCCCATTGTCACGCAGGAAGAAATGCGCACCCGTATCCGGGAGCTCGGGCGGCAAATTACCGCGGATTACGCCCAGAAAGATTTGCTGTTGATCGGCATTCTCAAGGGGGCATTTATGTTTTATGCCGACCTTGCCCGCGCGATTGGGCTCCCGCTCCGCGTGGATTTCCTCGTCGTCTCCAGCATGCACAAGACACCGAAAACGACGGAGCGCGTGAACATTCTGACGGAGCTTACGGAAGAGGTTGCGGGTCGTGACGTGCTGCTCGTG
>DASXSU010000061.1:0-4801 GCA_036505795.1 Nitrospirales bacterium | reverse complement strand
TGCCCCGGGTGGACACTTATCGACATGAACCCGCGCACTGTGGACATTGCCGCCGCAGGAACCACGCTGTTCCAGCTTCACGATACGGGGGCCCTGTTTAAGTGGGACGGCCGCACACCGTGCACTGCCACTGCGTGCCCCGGCTGGACACAGATAGACAGAAATCCACAAACGAAAGCGATTGTGCCGTTTGCCCAATAGGCAGAGTGAACAAAACCGTGGCTATCATATTGCATCGTCACAGCCTACCCAGACCAAGCACGTGGTGCTGATGGTATTTCCAATAACATCAAAATCGATAAACCATGAAGACGACTATCAAATGCGGAGGTCGCAGGGGCGCGATTACAATCCTCAAAACTTCCAGCAAGAAATACAGAAGACGGTGAGCGAATCGCCAAAAGGATCAATGGTCGGCGCGGAGGCAATGTCACGTTGAGTTCAGGACAAACAGTGTATACGCAGGTCGGTGATGTCTTTGTATTTGTTGCCTTCGCGGAATTGGTCGTCGGCGTGCTGCGGCGGCGAGCAACATTTACTTAATGACTTGGGAACTGATTATGTCTGCACAGCGACTACGCCAATTCTGGAAGGAGATTGTATGAGAAACGTTTTGCTGTTCAGTTTACTTTTGACGGTCGTGCTTACGATAACATCTCCGCCCAGCGTGTTGGCTAGCGGCTCCTTTGGCGAAGAGGCGGACAACAATGCCTGCAACCCGTTTACCTTACAAAAAGTCACTGTTGCTCCTGTCACATACTCGTTCACGGGAATTTGCAACCTTGTGCATACAAGATTAGCAGTTCCGGTGAAGGTTCCCTACACGGCCATCGGGACCTATGATCCTGCGACCGGGAAAACAACGGAAGACATCAACGTACCTGCGCCGGCGATCAATGAGCCGTCGCGACCCTATGGACGATTTTCTTCTTCTATGCACTGCGCTACCGACCCCTGGCGAGACGGACAAGGCAACTGCAATGAAGTCGCGGTATCCGTGAACCCACCGGGCAGTGCCTGGCCACCCAATGATTTCGGAAATTACGCGCGTACCGTCATTTCAGTACTCACTCAACACTCAAGGGACCATGGGCGCCCACTTACTGCCTACTTGGAAGATGCCCAAAGGAAGTCAGTCGATGAGCAGTATCAGGCTGCTGCTCTGACTGCCGCTGCTGCCTTGGAGGCCAAACGGAAAGCAGAACAAGGTGCGTTGGATGCGCAACGAAAATCACAACTAGCCGTTCAAGGGAAACAATCCTTAGGGGTATATCTCGCGCTCATTTATCCGTCGGTCGTAACGCCTGCAGCGGCTCAGGTGGCCGTGGCTCAGAGTCCGCTTTCAATTAAATTAACGCCGCCTAAAGGATGGAAAGTGACGACCTATACGATCAACATTCAAAGGAGAGATGCAAGCGGCCCATGGGTGAACCATACGAGCATCGCGGTGAACGCTGCGGTCGCGGAATCGGCAGCAGGGTATGTGGGGTTCGGCGGCGGCGCGCCGCCCGCGTTCCTGATGCTTCCCGGACACTGGCGACTTAACGCGGAGGCGTCGAGTCCAAAGAAATCAGGGGTCAGTGACTGGGTGGAGTTTACAGCGCAATCGTTTACCCGGAGGGGACGCCATTAAAAGATGGATTCTCGCGAATCAGGAGGTGCCGGTGAAACTCATATGCGATATGTGCCTCATTGTATGTGCAATGATTCTTGTCGGATGTGCCGCGCAGTATTCAGGTCGAGCCGAGGCCATAAAAAAGACCTCAAATCCTGCCATCACGATTCAGCTTGATCGGCCGGTCCATTTCTCGAAGCCGGACGGACAGGCACTCCTAGTTTCCGCGGGGCGGTATCAGGTCGAACCGATCGGCGAGACGCTGTTGCGTCTGATTCCTGAGACGGATCTGCCGCCCCTCGTGGTGGCGGCTGACAGAACGACTCACGACATTGATATCTCCATTCCTTTCGCCCTGACATTTGCCGAGCAGGAGGACAGCCCTCATGTCCTGCTACTGCTGCCGGACGGCCGTGCGCTCGATGCCATCGGCTCGCTCAGCGGAATCCATCCGCGTGATATAGCGGGGGTGAAGCGCCACTACCAATTTCAGGCGGATGCAGGAGCAGTGCGTTTCGGCGATGGCATTGCGGGCTCCCGGCCTTCCGTCGGGGAATCCAAGGTCTCATCGTCTTATCGAACTGGTCTTGGAGGAGCGGGCGCCGTATATAATGGCGCCGAGCTCAGCATGATTGAACTACAGAACGTAGTATCGAAACGTCAGATTCAGGTTCTACTTACACAGGCCATGGCTGCAGCGCAAAAGGAGCAGTTTCGATTGGAATATGACGTCGATCGACGAGGCGGCGGCGATTATGCGCAGCGTGCTGTCCCAAGCGCGGAAGCTTGTAAGACGGTGTGTCGTAGCGATGGGAATTGCCAGGCGTTTTCTTTTGTGAAGGCAGCTTCGGGAGTGGCCAATGGTCAATGTTTCTTGAAACGCACGGTGCCTCCTTTTGTCGCCGACCCTTGTTGCATCTCCGCCAAGCGAAAAAGCGCAGATGAGGAAATGAAAGAATTCATCGGAAACATCCGTTAGAGCCGTTGTGAAAATACGAAAAGTGTCCTTGTATGCGGTGAGCCCGGCGGTGTCCCTAGGGGAGGTATTCCTCAACCACCCCCACAGTTGCTGTCTGTGATGCATCCAAAAAAGGATCAAGGTGCTCTCCAATAACATCAGAATTGATAAACCATGAAGACGACTCTCAAACGCGGAGGTGACCAGTGAGACTCTTACGATATAGTGGTCTGATTCTTCTGTGTAACATCCTCATGTGGCTGAGCGCTGTTGTGCCTTCGGCATCAGCATACGGCTCTCCTTTTCGAGTGGACTGCGGAGAGTCAGGCGTGCTGGTGGGCCTGACCGGGCGGTCGGGAACGGCCCTGGATAGCATTGGAGGATTGTGTGTGAAAGTCGATCCGGTCGTCGGTGTATGGGTGGGGCCCATTTATCAAACAGCTCGATACGGAGGCGACGGCGGAGGAGAATTCAGCAAGAAATGTGAAGTCAACCAGACTCTGGTTGGTATTTATACTTCGAATAAACTTTTTAATACATCTTACGTTATGCAGCCAGTGGAGATTGAATGCTGGAACCTGGGGATAGGGTATGAACCACCTCTTGTTGTCGCGACCCCTCCACTAAAGGCGCCGTACCCGAATCCTGGCAACGCTCCCATAAGTTGCTGGTATAAGGACTGGGTAACGTGGAATACGCCGAAATGGGCCCTCACTGGAATCGCTCTGGAAGGAGATTCAGGCAAATATGTCGATCGTATCAATCTCGTGTGCGGCGGAATTCCGGTCGACATGCAACCGTGGAGGATTTCCTTTCAGTCAAGCCCGAACATGACGGTGCTGGAGGGCGCACCGGTGGCCATTGCCTGGCGGGCAGGCAGCGACACTCCGCCGGTAACGGCCAATCTCTTCTACGTGTGGAATCTAGTTAATTGGAGCCGAGCGGCTCCTATCCCGGTGTCAACGACGGTCGTTAACCCTTGTGCGTATGCATTGCAACCATGTTCTTTCGTTGGCACGGTCACTTCTTCAAAGTCAGTGACATTCAACAATTTAGCTGCGGGTGAATATGAATTGCAGATGACCGTCGCCCCCCGGCTCGTGTCCAGTGCAGATTCTAAAGCCGGATTCAAGTTCACAATTCGGCCCAACCTCATCGAGTCATTGACATTTGCGGCGAACAGCCTTCGTCCAGGTTCTGCGACGACGGCGACCGTCAAAATGGAAGGGCCGGCGCCACCGAACGGGTATGTCTTGCATCTTGCCTCGTCAAATCCGGCTCTGATCACGCTGCCGGCGACGATTAGTGTTCCGGGAGGATCAGATAAGGCAAACTTTAGCATCCTCGCGAAGCCGAGCCTGTCGGATGGCGGCCAAGCGACCATTTCGGTGTCTACAAAAATATTGCGGGTCCCTGTTGTTTCGGTAGCGAAATCCACTGACACCCGAATTTACACGCGGGGGTTGCCCGATGAGACACTGCCGGAAGCTTCGCTGCCACCTCTCGTGGAAGAGCAAGATGTGCCGGTAAGCGAAGAGGTGACGGAGCGCGGCCTGCAATCCATTACGGCCTCCCCCAAAGGTGGCGCTATTGTCCCGTCTTCCAGGGTGTCGGAGTCGGCTCCTCTAGAGAACGTAATTGGCCAAACAAAATCTACCGTGAATAAAACAGTAGTAGCCGTTGCCGCATTATCTCCGCCCGGCGAGACGCAACGGGCAGTGGTAAACGTGCTTCCCAATATTGTGAAAATGGACAAGCGATGAAAGCTACCAAACTTAATCTTAGTAGGAGGGATTCTTATGCGCAGTTTTAGAAACATGAACTTAGCCGCTGCCATCGTATGTGTCCTCATCAGCGGCTGTGCGACACAGGAATCGGGCTCGCCGCCAGCCGTGTCTGAGGGAGTCGTGGGAAACGACGATGGGCGGGCTGCAACTGGGATCGTGCTCAACAAATCCGTGCATTTCACAACGCCGGACGGTAACGACGTTATGGCACTCCCGGGCCGCTATCAAGTAGAGCTGATCTCGGAGGCCCAAATCCATCTTGTCCCGGAGAATGGAACACCGCCGCTGTCGCTTGCGGCATCCAGTAGTACTAATGGTGTCGAGGTCAAGGAGCCGGTGGCGATCGTGAACTCGTCCGGCGCCGGAGAGCACATAGTCCTTATTCTCCCAGGAGGAACTACGTTGGACGCGATCGGCTCAACAAGCGGTGTGGGAACCCGC
>DASXSU010000060.1:0-15158 GCA_036505795.1 Nitrospirales bacterium | reverse complement strand
TTTCACATCGGCCTGGCCGCCGAGCTTTCCTTCGGTGCCCACCTCACGCGCCACGCGCGTCACCTCCGACGCGAAGGAGTTCAACTGGTCCACCATGACATTGATCGTGTTCTTCAACTCGAGGATCTCGCCGCGCACCTCGACCGTGATCTTTTTCGACAAGTCGCCGTTGGCGACCGCAGTGGTCACCTGGGCGATGTTCCGCACCTGGTTGGTGAGGTTATTCGCCATCCAGTTGACGTTGTCGGTCAGATCCTTCCAGGTCCCGGCGACACCCTTCACATCGGCCTGGCCGCCAAGCTTGCCCTCCGTACCGACATCGCGCGCCACCCTGATCACCTCCGACGCGAAGGAGTTGAGCTGGTCCACCATGGTGTTAATCGTATTCTTCAGCTCAAGAATTTCACCTCGGACGTCCACCGTGATCTTCCTGGACAGGTCACCACTCGCAACCGCCGTCGCCACTTGCGCGATGTTTCGCACCTGGCTTGTGAGATTGCTCGCCATGTAGTTCACGCTGTCGGTCAGATCCTTCCAGGTTCCGGCCACACCCTTCACCTGCGCCTGGGCGCCAAGCTTCCCTTCCGTGCCGACTTCACGCGCCACGCGCGTGACCTCCGACGCAAACGAGTTCAGCTGGTCCACCATGACATTGATTGTGTTCTTCAGCTCCAGAATTTCCCCGCGGACCTCGACCGTGATCTTCTTCGACAGGTCCCCGTTCGCCACCGCCGTCGTCACCTGCGCAATATTTCGCACCTGGTTCGTCAGGTTGCTCGCCATCAGATTCACGTTGTCGGTCAGATCTTTCCAGGTTCCGCCAACGCCCTTCACATCTGCCTGTCCGCCAAGTTTGCCTTCCGTGCCGACCTCGCGCGCCACGCGCGTGACCTCCGACGCAAACGAGTTCAGCTGGTCCACCATGACATTGATTGTGTTCTTCAACTCGAGGATTTCGCCGCGCGCTTCCACGGTGATCTTCTTGGACAGGTCCCCGTTGGCAACCGCCGTCGTCACCTGCGCAATATTTCGCACCTGGTTTGTCAGATTGCTGGCCATACCGTTCACGTTATCGGTCAGGTCCTTCCAGGTCCCGGCCACGCCCCTGACTTCGGCCTGGCCCCCGAGTTTGCCCTCGGTGCCGACTTCGCGCGCCACGCGCGTGACCTCCGATGCAAAGGAGTTCAACTGGTCCACCATCACGTTAACGATCTTCGCCGTCCGCAGGAATTCGCCTTTTACGAGGCGGCCGTCGGTCTCAAGGGGCATCTGTTGCGAGAGGTCACCTTTTGCCACCGCGCCGATAACGCGCGTCACCTCGGCCGTCGGTTTTACGAGATCGCCGATCAGCGAGTTTACGGAATCCACGCAGGTCGCCCACGAACCGGACACGTCCCCGATAGAGGCCCGTTCCATGACTTTGCCTTCTTTGCCGACCACCTTGCTCAGCCTCTGAAGGTCTTTCGTGAGACTCTGGTTCAAATCGATGAGACCATTGAGAGTGCCGGCGATCTCACGGGCCACCCCGCCCCCTCTCATTTTCATCCGAACCGTAAAATCACCTTTTTTAAAGGCCCTCAGTGTTTCGAGGAGCTCTTGCTGATCACACGTCTCAGTGGCTGTTTGATTCATGGTGTCCTCTCATCTGGGCGTAGGATAAAAATGGCCGCGTCTATGATAGAAATTCTCAATTTCAAGAGGAACCCCCACTGAAGGAGGGTCGGGCTCCCGGACCCTTTCGGCGTTGCCGGCGCGACCAGGGAGAATTATATACGAAAGAGGACGATCAGTGGACTCCTGATTCGCTATACTCGCCTCAAAATCGTGCCGCGACAACCTGCCATGCCTCGCTCATGAACCCACAGTGTGATCCAGTTCGAGTTCTGGTCGTCGACGACTATCAGGACAGTTTGTGCGCAATGACAGCCTTGCTTGAAGGCCCTGATCGTCAAGTCGTCATGGCCGCCTCTGGAGAGGAGGCTCTCCGCTGCCTGCTGCAAGGGGACTACGCGGTGGTACTGTTGGACGTTAAAATGGCCGGCTTAGACGGGTACGAAACTGCGGCGCTGATCCGGTCCCGCGAGAAGACGCGGCAGATTCCGATTATTTTTCTCACGAGCAACAACAAAGAGGTGGACCACGTCGCCAAAGGCTACTCGCACGGCGCGGTGGATTATCTGTTCAAGCCGTTTCCGCCGGCGATCCTTCGATCCAAGGTGGATGTCTTCGTGGAGTTGGCAAAGAAGACCGTGGCACTGAGTCGGCAGAACGCGGAACTCGAGCGCGCGAAGAAAGAACTGGCCGAACGCGCTAGAGAACTGGCGCGGTCGAACACCGACCTTGAGCACTTCGCCTATGTCGCCTCGCACGATCTCAAGGAACCGCTCCGGATGGTCTCAAGCTATGTCAAGCTGCTGGCACGCCGCTACAAAGACCGGCTCGATACGGACGCCAACGATTTTATCGAATTCGCCGTGCATGGCGTGAACCGCATGGAGCGACTCATTCAGGATGTCCTCAGCTACTCACGCGTCGGAGGGAAGCGAGAGGCCCAGATTGTTGACGCCGAGAAAGTCCTCGCAGGGGCCATCGCCCGGCTTGGCACCGGGATTCGGGACTGTGAGGCGCTGATTACCCATGATCCCTTGCCGACGGTGCTTGGGGACGAAGGGGAGCTGACGCGTGTGTTTCAGAATCTCATTGGCAATGCGATCAAATTCAAGCGCGGGCAGCAACCGCATATCCATGTCTCCGCCGAGCGGCAACCGGGGCCGATCGACTCCTCGGATGAATGGCTCTTCTCCGTCCAGGATGACGGGATCGGCATCGAGCGGGTCTATTGGGACCGGATCTTTCTCCTGTTTCAGCGGTTACACAGTCCGGCAGAGTACGAAGGATCGGGCGTGGGGCTCGCCTTGTGCAAGAGAATCATTGAAGCGCATCGCGGCCGCATCTGGCTGGAATCGAAAGTCGCCGAAGGCTCGACCTTTTATTTTACGCTTCCCGCGGCTCAGACGGATTAGCCGCTCTTGGATGAACCGCCCCCGACGCTTCTCTGGATAAGTTTCGAGCGGTATTAATCAGGGAGACATGCGAGAAGGCTTGCGGGAAGTTTCCGAGAAGCCGTTTCGCGTGCGGATCGTATTGTTCCGACAGCAGTCCCACGTCGTTGCAGACTTTCAAAAGCCGTTCGAAAATAGTGCGCGCCTCGGCATGTCGACCCATCAGGGCATAGTTATCGGCCAACCAGAACGTGCAGGCGAGAAAGGCGCCTTCGCCGGCCGGCAGGCCGTCCACCGGTCCCATTTCTTTGGTCCGGTAGCGCAGCACGAAGCCGTCTCTGCAGAGCTCCTGCTCAATGGCCTCGACAGTGCCGCGCATGCGCTCGTCAGTCGCCGGCAAAAAGCCGACGAGCGGAATCATAAGTAAGCTCGCATCAAGATCACTCGTGCCGTAGAACTGTGTGAACGTGCGCCGATGCGAGTCATAGCCAAGGGTGCACACCTGTTCATGGATCTCCCCGCGCAGCCTCTTCCAGTGGTCGAGGGCGTGCAAGTCCTCCGATAATAGGTGATAGCGCTCCATATCCTTCACCGCTCGATCTACCGCGACCCAGGCCATGACCTTTGAGTGGGTGAAGTGCCGCCGGGGACCACGCACCTCCCAGATGCCTTCATCCGGGTCTTTCCACCCGGATTCCAAAAAGTCCAGCAAGTGTTTCTGCAGCGCCCAGGCGAATCCATCTTCCTCGATGCCGACCCGGCGAGCCTGATGCAGGGTGTCCATCACTTCTCCGTAGACGTCCAACTGAAATTGGTCGACCGCCGCATTCCCGATCCGAACCGGTGAGGACTCTTCATACCCAGGCAGCCATGGTAATTCGATCTCCGTCAGACGGCGCTCACCGCCTGGACCGTACATAATCTGAAGTTGGGCCGGATCCCCTGCTACCGACCGGAGAAGCCAATCGCGCCAGGCCGCCGCCTCCTCTGTATAGCCGGCTGTCATCAGAGCATAGAGGGTAAATGTCGCATCGCGAATCCAGCAATAGCGGTAGTCCCAATTCCGGACTCCCCCCAGCGCCTCCGGCAAAGAGGTGGTGGCGGCTGCGACAATCCCTCCGGTGGGTGCGTACGTGAGAGCTTTGAGAGTGATCAGTGATCGCACGACCTCCTCCCGCCATTCTCCTGTATGCGTGCAACGGTCCGACCAGTTGGACCACCAGGTTTGAGAGTCCTCGATGGCGCTAGCGGCCTCAATCGGTTCCGGCGGCGGCAGATGGGAGGGGTGCCATACCAGTACAAAGGGAACCTGTTGTCCTTCGTCCACGACAAATTCGGCCACCGTGGTGAGGCCCTCGCCATGAGTCGCTACCGGCGTATAGAGTATGACCGCATCCGGGCCGGCTACTGCATGGATCGCCCCACGGAGATTCTGGACCCAGGGGATGGTCCTTCCATAATCAAAGCGTATAACCAGTTCCATGCGCATCCGTACGCGCCCCCGTACACCACAGACCATCCGCACGACATCCGGCTCTTTCTCGCGCGGCGGCATGCAGTCCACTACACGTACAGTTCCCTCGTCGGTTTCAAATTCGGTCTCCAAAATCAAGGTGCCCGGCCGGTATCGGCGTTGGGTTCGGCGCACGTCATTGCGCGGGCTTAGCAGCCAGCGGCCGTGATGCTGATCCCCGAGAAGCGCTGCAAAGCAGGCGCCCGAATCAAAGCGCGGCAGGCACAACCAGTCAATGGACCCGTTTCGACCGACAAGAGCCGCCGATTGGGTATCGCCGATCAGCGCGTAGTCTTCAATCCTCAAGGAGCCTCAGTGCGCAAAGATTCCAAATTCAGTTCGATCAAAGTATAGCGTGGAATGTTGACGCGGCCTCATTTTCTTTAGTGCCTGCGAGTTGGAATTTCATATGACCGCAGCAAAGACCCTTGGTCTCCCTTACGGACGTTTTAGTGACCCTTCTGGTGAGGGGCTTTTTCCCAGGCATCACGTTAGCATTGGCCGACTCCCGTCGTATGCTTACAAATAAGGCCTACTCCCCTAGGAGGACCCGAACAATATGACACTTGCCGCTGAAATTCTCTGCGTAATCGCGATCGCGCTGGGCCTGTGGCTTGTCGCTCGGGAGATCGCCACTGGTTTCAAGAAGCGGCGGCATCCTCACAATTAATGTAGAGAGTGCGCAGCCATGACTTACGGCAATGAGACCGGACTTCGGCATCGCAACGTATTGGTGAAAGATCTCTTGTTCCCACGCGTCACTGCCGGGATCCTCGCTGGTTCATTTCTTCTTGTCGCGACAGCCACTGCGGACTCCGGCTTGAGGAAACATCAGGGGACTGAGTTAATTCCCAACGACAGAGTGGAACAACCGATTTGCAAAGTCGGAGGCGTCGTACCGGAGGGGTGGTATGTCTTTGCACAGGACGACGCCGACCAGTGGGGCATGTCGTGTCCGAGACCCGAGACCTTGGATGATATCCACTACAATGCTTGGCGAACGACCCCTGCGGCCGAGGATTTTGCGCAGGCCTGCCGGGACACGCCATTGCCGAAAGGCTATGGCATCATCGAGAAGCTGTTTCGTGGCGAATGTCCCTCGGCCGGCTTGACGATGCTCGGAGAAGCCGCGCCCAATGCCTATATTCTGCAGCGCCAGATCCCACCCACTTTGGCGCACGGGTCTTCTGTTGACACAGACCGGCACCCAGAAACGGGAAGTTCCGAGGACGCCTTGGCAGCTTCGAGTTCCTCAAACCGCGCCTTTGAGCATGCCGCCCTGGGCAGTGAATATTTTGCCAGACATCAGTATGAGAAGGCGGAGAATCAGTTCCGCGCGGCGGGCAATATTGATCCTTCCTCTGCGGACTGGCCGGCGCTGGTCGCTCTCACCCTCGTGCTACAAGGCAAGAACGAGCAGGCCGAAGCCGAAGCGCAGGTGGCTGTCCGATTGGATCAGAAAAATGCGCTCGCTCATGCCTCACTCGCCGCCGCCTTGAGCAGCTTGCGAAAATGGAAGGATGCTCAGGCTGAATCTCGGGTCGGGATGCGATTAGACCCGGCTGGGGCTCGTGGCATTCCCGGCCTTTCCCAATTCCTCTTTGGGCTGAGCCTGTGGCGGTTAGGAAAGAAACAGGAAGGCGAGCAAACCCTGCGCGCAGTGGCTCAAAAATTCGACCGTTACCAGGGAAAGCTGGCGGAAGTGCTGTTTGAGGACGGCAGGCTCGACGAGGCGGAAGCCCAATACCGTGAGGCGCTGCGCCTACATCCCGGGGATCTCTTTTTAAACAACGGCTTGCAAGAGGTGCTCAAGGCCAAGGATGACGTGGAATAACCCCCCCGCAGACTCGTGATTTTTATTGTTTCCAGCCCCGTAATGTGATAGTGTAGTTTTACTTAGATCTTCTGTCGCTTTCACAGATCATACTCCCATGTTTCGACAGAGAAGCTAGAGAGCCATTGTTGGCGTAACCTTGGAGACCTTCCCCATGACTGACACGATTGCACCGGCACCGACTCATCGCCCTGCGCCGATCATTAGCTATGGCACAATCATCCTATTTGGGTTCATTACTCTGGGTGCCTTGATCGGTCTGCCTACCTTTGCCTATTACCACGATTACACCTGGCTCGACTGGACCATGTTTGCGGTGCTCTACATCGTGACCGGCTTAGGAATCACTGTCGGCTATCATCGCCTGATCGCCCATCGAAGTTTTAGTTGCTCACCGTGGGTCAAAGCCATCCTATTGATCACCGGCGGGTGGGCGTTGGAAAACTCGGCCCTCAAATGGGCGCGGGCTCATATCCGCCATCATGCCTGTTGCGATCAGACCGATGATCCCTATAACGCCCAGCGCGGCTTTTGGTATTCTCACTGCGGTTGGATCTTTTTCAAAGATCAGTACGGGGACGGAAAGTATGCCGCGCGCTTGCGGCAGGATCCGTTGATCCTATGGCAGGACCGTTATTATATCCCCATCGTGATCTCCGGGCTGGCTCTCCCGTTTGTTGTCGGCTTTCTCTACAACGGATGGATCGCAGGTTTGGGATGTTTCTTGCTCGCCGGCGTCGGGAGGACATTTTTTGTGCTCAACTCCACGTTTTGCATCAATTCCGTTTGCCATCTCTGGGGGAAACAGCCGCACACAAATTCCGACTCGAGCCGGGACAGCTGGGTGGTCTCGCTCCTGACTTTCGGAGAGGGGTATCACAATTTTCACCACGCGCACCAACGCGATTACCGCAACGGCGCACGCTGGTACAATTTCGATCCATCGAAGTGGTTAATTTTCGGGCTTTCCCGTATCGGCGCCGCGTGGGACCTCAGCCGCATTGATCCTGATCGAACACGATTTGTATCCGAATGAGAAGCGGCAATGCCCGATCCGCGACCCAAGCCGAGGTATCATGACTGCGTCCTACACCCATCCTCCCTGGCGCATGGAGCTGTATATCAACGAGATGGACAAGAAATTCCCTCCCAACATTATCGGCATCAGAGACAACTATCCCGTCGCAACGTGCGGCGGATTGGATGAGGCCGTCGACGAAGCCAATGGTCGCTTGATCGCCGCAGCGCCCGAGCTCTTGGCGGCGTGCGAAGCAGCGGTCGTCGCCCTGCTGGAAGATCAGCCCACCCATCAGCCCTCCGAAGCGACGTTAAACGCCGTCCAGCTCTGCCGGGCCGCCCGCATCAAAGCCATTAAGTAACTTTCGGCTCAACTCGCCCCTTGAAGGATTCACTTGACTTTAGACGCGGATCGCCGTAGTTTTCGTTGGTTTTCCGTGCGGGCACACGAAAACATGCCGGAAGCAGCCCGTGGTCAACTTCTTCTTCAAAAGGAGCGTCAATGGCAAAAGCAATGACAAAGTCGCAGATCGCCGAGCATATGGCCGGCAAGGCGGGGATGACGAAGAAGGCGGCCGTGGAATTTTTAGATGAACTCAGCTCGCTTGCGCACAAAGAGGCCAAGAATACATTTACGCTTCCCGGGATCGGGAAACTGGTCTTGGTAAACCGGAAGGCGCGAAACGGCCGCAATCCCCAAACCGGCGAAGCGATCAAAATACCGGCGAAACGCGTCGTTAAGTTTCGGGTCGCGAAGGCCGCAAAAGATTCCGTCCTGGGATCAAGAAAATAACCTCCCAGGCTTCAGCTTGGGGCCGTGTGGCCACCTTTGGGTGGTGCCGGCCCGTTTCGGTCTCGCCGGTACGCAAGAGCGTGCTGAGTCATATCACGTCCTGATGGGACTGGGCTCGATGACTGCGCCGCTTGTTGCCACGATCACGTATTGCTTGAACGAGACCGGACGTAAGGTCTGTATCAAGGCCGGGGGCTCTGGCTCCTACCACCAGAACGTCTCGGGGGTAATCGGCCGCTGTGACCTACCGCTCTTCAATTGTAGTCTCAGCGGTGTAATTTCGGTTGTCTTCAATCAGGTGGAATTTGATGGTCCGCAGAATTTTGCTACGCTGCTTGCGTCTCTCCGAGAACGCAGGGGGCGCCTCTGGGTCATCAAGACACTAATTGAGGCGGAAGCGATCGCCGAGTCGGCCTTCGACACCGCTCAATAGGCGTACGGTCGATATGCTGACAATTGCCCACAGATATCGCCACACCTGGTCTTCTCGGCAACTATTCAAACCTAATATTTAGAGATCAGCCCGCGGACGCATGGCTCTCTGCAACTGGCACAGTATACACCGCACGATGGTCCTCAGAGTCTCGCAAGAGGTTTCGTAATACCTTGGCATAAATCTTTGGTTCAGTGGACATAAAATAGCGCAGAAACTCGACCGGCAGTACGAGGATTTCGCATGAGGTCTTTGCTATAAAATTGGCCGGCTGCGGCTTTGGCGTCGTGAAGCTCATCTCGCCGAATGCATCACCGGCTCTGCGCATGGTGCTGGGCTGATCCGGCGTTTCGGTCACAATCACCTCGACGATACCGGAAAGCACGACGAAAAGAGCCTCACCAAGTTCCCCTTGTCTCAGAATACGGTCGCCTGCTAACGCTTGAATCACCGTAGCTCTCGCCAGTAGGAGGTCAGCCTCTTGTCGCTTCAAGCCATGCAGGACTTTCAGGTCATGCAAGGGGTCAATGGCAACGCGCGCGCACAGGTGATTAAAAAACATGCCCTTTCCCATGAAAAGTGCGCTTTCCACCTTCAGATAGTCGGGATACGTATGTTGAAACCACCTTCTCGCCTCTTCGTCGTCGGCATATCGCGCAGCCACACGGGTGAGGGGCGATCGCACCTCCGCTAAGTGCTGGCGGTCGAGCAGCATTAAAATCGGAAATTTGAATCCAAACGTGATGTCATTATAGGCGTATGTGTAACGGCGGTAGCCCAGATGCTCGTAAAAAGGAAGCAGATGCGGGCTACAGTCCCCGTAATTCAAGCGCACACCACGCTCGACCGCATGCCTGTACCCGGCCTCCATGAGATGCAAAATCGCCAGGCTGCGCCGAAGGCCGGGATGGATGATAAACCGACTCGTTGTGCAAATGGCTGCCTCACCCATTGCCGCGATCGCCGGGCGCATCGCGAATTTATGAATGAGGCTGGTTGGATCCGGTACATCTTGCAAGAAGACAATGCGCAACGAACCCACCACTTCTTGATTATCGAGAACCATATAGGATGTCGCAACATCATCAAGAGGATCCCACAGCCGTTTCCGCGGATGGTCTGCGTCAGGCAGCATGAATCCCAGCTCCTCGACGTAAATACGGTATCGAAATGCAAACATCTTTTCCTTGTCAGCATCTGTGGACACTTGTGCAATGATCAGACCCATCGGGACTCCTCTCCGCCAACCTCCCGAAACATGCGGGGATACAGATCAGCGACAACCTCTGCAACGTATGTGACCTCAGCAAGGTCTTGGTCATGCCGCACGTGGGTTCGAATCTCTTGGGCAAGCTCATCCGCATGGCGCACATCCGTGTCGCCATGACGGGCCACGAATCGAAGGCCCGCGCCCGAACCGCCGAACGATGCCTTCAGCCCGCTCGCGACCCGACTGCCCAAGTCATGGCCGACGGCCTCGAGAATATACATCCATCCGAAGACACCAATCGGATTTGAAAACCCGGCCACATAGTGGATGTATCCCACCATCGCGGCGCAGGCCGGGACAGGCAGAGCCGACCGGGCTTGCGCCTCGCTGACCTGCAGATCTCGAAGATCCTCCAGCGCCCAAAGGTCATGTCCTCGTTCCTCCTCAGCATGGTGCAACAGATACGCCGCCAATTCCGGGTGCGAGTCCATGCAGCGCGATGCCGCCAGCGCCATGATTTTCGGGCTGTAACGGGCATAGTAATACGCATTTTGGAGGTATCTGATGTATGCGGCCGGATCCAAGGCATTTGTAAACAGCGCCTTGAACAGGCGGGTATCTTGTAATTCGTTAGCGACGAGTTGGCGCAGCACGCTCAGACGTTCCATGGCTGTCGCCTCCCTCCGGCATCAGCATCCATCCGCTATGCGTCAGTTCTTTTAGCCAAGTTTAGATTAAACTGCCTGCGTCTCCACAGGCTCAAGCCCACTAAACCAGAGCCTAACAATAGAAGTGACTGTGGTTCGGGCACTGCCGAGACCGAGCCTGCTACGGGATCTAAGGCAGCCATCGGCCACGACCCGGCTTCACCACACGGGCTGCCTCCCGCCGGACAAACAGACAACTGATTTGTGAAGCGGAAGTCGGCTGGGCTAAGGCCGGTACCGGGGAATGTGAACGTTTGGGTGTGGAAAAAGCCGGCGTCCGTTCCACCGGTCACGGTCAGGAAGCCCGATGCACTGCCGTTCAAGCTGGTAGAGAAGCTGCCCGCGACGGTGGTGGACGTGTCGCTTGGGGCATTGATACCGGGTACAAAGTTGAGCGTCAGCCACGGTGGCGGACAGACCCCTGGGCAGATAAACGGTGCGAATCCGCCACCGTCAAAGCCGGCCGCACCGGCGGGAGTGGAGGTAGGGACGACCCCGCCGTTCACATTAAAAGTGCCGAAAGGCACATCGTAAATCACGATCTTCCCGCCCGTGAAGGTCAAAGGATTGGGAGGAGATGTCAGCGTAAGATTGGTAAAGTAGCCGTTGAGCTCTGTGCCGTCAGAATGAAGCCCCACGGGGCCCGCCTGCCATTCCAGCCCAGAATTGGTGAACGACGAAAGGCGGAGAATTCCACTTTGAACACAGCCCCCGCCGGCGATTACGCAATTTCCTCCCGGGCCCGGGTTTGGCATAGTTTCAAAAGCCGTGAAATGACCCTGCACCGTGCCGGGACTCAGGAAACTCGCCGGATCAGCAAGTACCGGCGATGGTTTGAAGACGAAAGACAATCCTATAGCGAGCAGCGTGGCCAGCACCCATCTTCCTGCTTTCATGATTGCTCCCTCCTTTTGTTCGAACGTGTCGGCACCATGTTTAGTTAGCCATGATCACGTAATTGTTACTGTCAGTCCTGCGTCCCTTCCGATCTATCCCTTCGGATCATTCCAAAACGCTGCTCATACTGGTCGAGGGAGCCTTGTAACAGCTCAGCCAATCTTTGGGCGCAGTCCGGGGATGTCACAATTCGCGTATGAAATGTTTTTCTGAACTCGTCATAGCACTGGCCGAAATCAAAGAGGAATTCGAACGCGTTATGTCCCAACTCCACATAGTTCGCGTATCGAGCCTCGGGCAAACGGACATCTTCGGATTCCTCATTCTTCCGCGTCATGTGAGATTCTTGGCGCTCCGTGGTTCGAGTACATACGGTGGAGCAAGGAGGATGCCAACTCTCCCTCACCACCCTTTGGTGATGAAACCTTGCAAAGGCGGCGTGTTGTGCGCTTAATCCCGGTCACTCTTCGGATGCCCTGAGGCATGTGTCACAATTGTTCTGAGACAGATCATTCTTGTTGAGTGCCATGTCCATACGGAAAGCAGGCGAAGGGAACAGCTGGGCGTAGGGAGCCCAGCAAAAACACGCATGTCACAACTGAGCGTGACAATACTGTCACATTGCACCCGCCCGCCTGGAGTCATCGATCCCTTGCAACGGAAGGCAAGGGGTGCCCCGGACAGATTCCTTGGCCATTGTTATGGGGACTACTGTCTCGTTGAGACTAAGCCGAGGGGTGGCTTACGGCGAACTGCCGGCTATTCCGGTTTTGATCAGGAGTGTTGCGAGGAGAGAACTGGTTCTGTGGCGGGTCTTGTGAGGTGGTAGCGTGCAATCTTTCGATAGAGCGTCATCCGCGACCATTGAAGCTTCTTTGCGGCCTGAGTTTTATTCCAGTTCATTGCGCTCAGAATTGAGAGCATGTGATCTCGCTCAGCCGAGGTAGTGGACTTCTTGAACAGATCGCGACAGTGTTCAGGGAGATCCTTGAAGGAGATCCATTGTGAGGGACTATTGATGAAGATAGCCTCCAAAAGAGTCTTTAACTCCCGCACATTTCCCGCCCAGTCGTAACTGACCAGGGCGCTTAACATCTCACTGGTGAAGCCTTCTATCTGTCTGCCGAAACGGCAGTTCAGCTTCGCGATATGATAATCCAGCAACGCCGGAATATCCTCTCTGCGCTCACGTAAGGGACGGAGATGAATGCGGGCTACGTTCAGCCTGAAAAAGAGGTCCTTTCTGAACTTCTCTCCAGTCAGCAGCCCGTCCAGGAAGAGATTGGTGGCCGCGATGATTCTGACGTCGAGAGAGATGCTGTCCTTGCCTCCTACACGCTGGATCTCTTTGCTTTCAATCGCCCGGAGAATTTTGGCCTGCGCATAAGGGCTCATGTCGCCGATCTCATCCAAGAATAGCGATCCGCCGTTGGCCCGCTCAAAATGTCCTGTTCGGCTGAGAAATGCTCCCGTGAACGCGCCTCTTTCGTAGCCGAACAACTCGCTTTCTAAGAGGCTGTCCGGAATAGCCGCACAGTTAAGGCAGATGAAGGGTTGCCGGCGGCGACGGCCATTGCGATGTATCATCGCTGCTACCAGTTCCTTGCCTGTGCCCGTTTCTCCGGTAATCAACACATTACTCTCTGTGTCGGCGACGCGACGGATATACAGTTTAAGCTCCTGCATCCATCGGCTGTTGCCGATCATTTCCGAGTCGTCATGGAGGCTCGGCACTGAAGATTGCCCGGCCGGGCGCTCCTCGAGCAACCGACGAATACTGGCCATGACGTCTTCCACGAAGAAGGGCGCCCTGAAATAATCGTTGATGCCTGTCTTGAGTGCGGCGATGGCCAAATCCTCATTGCTGGACTGTGTGATCATAATCAGCGGGATCGTCTTGTCCCGTCGACGAACGGCTTGTCCGGCCGCTAAGGCATCCGCGGCAGAGCCCGGATCAGCTGACACGATAATCAGGTCTACAATATGCCTCAGCAGCACCTCCTGGATCCGTGATGCGTCAACAGGCTTGAGAACCACATAGCCGTTTTGGCGCAAGATGTCGCCAAGGCTGCTGGCCGATCGGCAGAGGGGCGATTCAGTGATGAGAACAGTGGAGTTCTTCATGCTCGGCGTCCCAGTGGATCACACCGTGGCCTTAGAAGATCGCTCCATAGCGTTCGAGAATATGAGATCGGTAGGTTCTTGGGCCGATCGGATGCCGAGTGTCTCGCCGCCACGGCAACTTGTCAAGCTCCCTCTTAAGAACTACAAGACATAAATTCGTGGTGTCAGCTTTTTGGACACGTGTAGTGAGACCGAAATTCTTTGAGGCCGAGAGGCCATAGGATTTCCGCAAGTTGTGGCGTTGTATGAGTGCGGTCTGCGTTTTGCATTACTCTCGGCATGCTCATTCGGTCGTTCATCCTCACTGGATTCGGTGTGCTGATACTGATCAGTCCGCCGGTCCATGCCGCATCATCTTCGTCGGTCGGAATGTGGATGTGCAAGGACGCCGAGGACCACACAGTGTTTACCAACCGCGTCAGGCAATATCAGAATTGCCGGCCGTATGTGCCGGGGCTGAGTCTTCGGGGCTTGTTGGATAAGCAGATGCGAATCACGGAGCAGGAAAGTTCAGCTTTGGACAAAATGCTCGAGAACGCGAAATCCTCAGGCAAAATTCTGGGACCGCTGTAACATCAGTTCCCCGCGTCGTATTGTTTGCGCTTCTACCTGCATGTAATAGAATCAGCATGGTGGCAACGGTAGCAGGCAATGACTGGCCGGCGTCCGTTTCCTGGCAGCCCCCCACCCGTCCATACCCAATCCCTATAGGAGGGAGCCGTGACTAACAGCCTAGCAGACGCGGCTGAAGTTACCTGGCTCTTTCATCTATTGATCATCTTTAGATGCACTCATGTCAGCCGTTCGAGAGCCGGCGTGCAAATGAGCCGGACCTTGTCTCACTGTGATGGATGCTGACGAAATGCGCAGATCGCGGTGTGAGCGCTTGTTCAGGAGCAGGCCGCCTAGCACTTTGAGGGTAAAATCCTAGAGATGCAGCACTTTGGGTACTATCGTCTTCGGGGGCATGGCGCCACTATGGCTACATGCAGGTTATGCTCGATGCAACCGTTATCCTGGCGGTCATTCTCATCATTGTGCCCCTTCTTCTCATTGGATGGGTGATCTGGTGGTGGAAGAGATAAGGATAAAGTTCACGCGGGTTGCCTGTTAAGATTCGTGCAGATATTGAAAAAGTGGTGTCCCCAACGGGATCACCATAAGTAGGTACGTCGATCCGTTCGCGTGTACCGAGGAAATTTTGGTGTCGGCGGCCTGAAGAAGCAGCAGCCGAAGAAGTATAAGTGAATGGCGTCTTGCTAGCCGGGCGCTTCTTGCTCCACAGGACCAGACCTATCAGCCCAGACCCGAGCAGCAACCAGGTGGAGGGTTCAGGAATCGACGACGACACCGGCGTTGCGAGAAACCCGTGGATGCCGCCGATGACATCGTCGAAAGATCCCACGATCTGCCCCGCGTCATTGATCCCGTTGGCCTGGGTGGACGAGGCGCCGGGCACATCAATCGGCGTGAAGCTGCCCCCGCTGTACAGAAACCCATGGTAGCCCGAGCCAACGTTATAGCCGCCCACAATTTGCCCCGCGTCATTGATCCCGTGAGCGAGGGTGGACGAGGCGCCGGGCACATTAATCGGCGTGAAGATGCCCCCGCTCTCCAGAAACCCCTGT
>DASXSU010000059.1:0-6332 GCA_036505795.1 Nitrospirales bacterium | reverse complement strand
TCCAGAGTCTGCGCCAGAAGGCGTACGCAGCGGGCAATCTCAAATCGACCGACCAAGTACGTGTGGAACAGCAGGGGCAGGCTATCATCATTGAGCCGCCAAATCCGCAGGTGGTCTACGTCCCCTATTATGATCCCCGTGTCGTTTATGGGCCCTGGTGGTGGCCGGAATATCCGCCGGTCTATTGGGGACCATGGCCCGGTTATGTGCGCCCGGGATTTGTCGCGGGGTTTGCCTGGGGCGTGGGAATTACGGTAGGTGCAGGATTCTTTTTTGGCGCTTTCGACTGGCCTCATCGCCATCTGAGCGTGGTTCCAGTGAATAACTTCTATTATCGAAACAGTGTGGTACGTGTATGGGAACATGATCCCATTCATCGCCTGGGTGTTCCGTACCGGGCCTTGGGATTGCGTCAGCGATTTGGGCGGATGAGTGCCGCGCCCGAGGCGCGACGCGAATTCCGCGGACACGACCGGTCATCATTTGAGGGCCGTAGCGAAATCAGCCGTCGGCCGGACGCGCGTAGTCGACCAGACGGTTCCCGTCCCGACACGCATGGCGCACCAAATCGCCAGAGTATGTCAACCGGCGGCAATCGTCCTCAACGTGAACAGCGGCCTCCGGCCTTCGAGGGCGTTGGTCATGGTCAGGACGCCCGGCAGTCGAGCGTCCGCGGTCATGAGAGTTTCCGACATGGCGGCGGGAACTCTGAGCATGGTGGGAGGCAGCGCTGACAGCGGTCTAGTACAGGGGAAATTTTGGTATGCCGAAGAAGTTCAAAGTGCGGGGCCATTTGTGGCGCCGGGGTTTGCTCATGTCCATCTGCGTTTTGACGGTCACTGCGTTGGCGCCTGTAGTTCTCGCGACGTCTGCCGAGCAAACCAACTTCTCGGCGCCGGTGGACGGGATCGCGGCACTGATAGCGGCTGTCAAGTCCGACGACGAGGCAGCGCTAGGTGCGATTCTAGGTCCTGATGGTATCAAACTGATCAGTTCAGGCGACGAGGTCGCCGATAGTCAAAGCCGCGAGACCTTCATCAAGGCTTACGACGAAGGGCACAAGCTCGTGCTCGAAGGCGACGCCCAAGCCGTACTCGTGATCGGTAGAGACGAGTGGCCCATGCCGATTCCACTCGTGAAATCCCAAGATGGCTGGCGTTTTGACACCAAGCGAGGTGAAGAAGAAGTTCTTGCTCGTCGCATCGGCCGTAACGAGCTCGCTGCTATTCAGGTATGCCTTGCGATTGTCGATGCCGAGCGTGACTATGCGGCACAAGATCCTGACGGCGATGGCATTCCGGAGTACGCAAGTAAATTCGTCAGCACCCCCGGCAAACACGACGGGCTGTATTGGGAGACCAAAGCGGGAGAGCCGCTCAGTCCACTCGGACCACTGCTCGCGGCCGCGACCGGCGAGGGTTACCCCTCAGATTCCGCGGTGCTTGCACCGTATCATGGTTACTTCTACCGGCTTCTGACCCAACAGGGGAAAGACGCTGTCGGCGGCGCACATGCCTATCTTGTCAATGGCAAGATGATAGGGGGATTTGCCGTGATTGCCTATCCAGCGGCTTACGGGGCTTCGGGAATTATGAGTTTCATTGCCAATCAGGATGGAGCGGTATTTGAAAAAGACCTTGGCGAGAGCACTCCGGCGACAGCCTCTAAGATGACGACTTTTAATCCCGACGCGAGTTGGAGGCGAACGTAATCGAGTAGATGGCTTCATGGTGAAGCCGGAGAATGTATTAGTCCGTGATCTCCACCTTTTTTCCTGTTGCCTTAGCCTGTTTTAGGCAGGCGGCATCGGTGGATGCGCAGCGCAGCGTGTCGTCCGAGAGCTCGGTCTCGTCGACGATTTCTACTTTCTTGTGAAGCTGCTTCGCCTGCTTCAAGCAAGCCGTATCAGTTGCAACACACCTCACGGTATCGCTGTCCAAAAGCACGACGCTCTTGCCGTCATTCTTTGCGCGCTTCAAGCACTCCTGATCCGTGGCCACGCACTTCACTGTTTCCTCGGTCGTATTAATCGCCTTGTCAATGGATTGATCAACACGTTGGTTGACTCGATTCTCGGCTTTACTTTTTGCGCTATCGGTTGCTCGATCAAAGAGCCGATCAAACAGCCCGTCCGCCTGAGCCGCCGACAGGTATAGAACAGACACCAGTAGCAACGCCAATTGTAGAACTTGCTTCATTACGTGTGAACCTCCTTACGAGCAAACAGTAGGAGCAGAGGAAAACCTAGCAGCTCGCCCCAAAAGCGACCAGCGGAAAGATGATCTCAATTACCATAGCCGGGCCGAAAAAACAAGGTGAAGGCATGGGCTGCCGGTGACGTTGTTATTGCCAAAGCGCTACTATTAGGGAATGGGAAGCTTCTTCGAACATGCTTACTCTTCAGTTTGGTATTTCTACGGAACAAATTACAAGGAGGCGCTGCGATGCAACGTTGTCTGACGATCTGTGCCCTTACAACCATGCTCTTGGGCGCTATTGCTCTTACCGCCTACGCAGTCACCTCTGAGACGGAGCCTTCTGCGGGAGCTCCCGCTACCTCCGCGCCTCCAGTCAGTTCGGCGGCTGAGCAGCGTGATGGCAAAAGCATGACGGGACCCGGCCAAGCGCCTCTACAGGGAGCAAAACAAAAAGCTCAGCAGCGGAATGCCATTCAGCACACCAAGCAAGCCATTACCCAGGGCCGGGCAGGAAACGCACAGGGTTTGCGCAAACATGCTGAAGCCGCGCTACAGATAGCGGAGGGTGCTGAGAGCCGCCATGGTGAGGGTCATGTCGAAGAAGCGATTAAACATCTGAAGCTGGCGGTTGAGGACGCGCAGAGCGGCAAGGTGGCCGAGGGTACGAAACACGCCGAGGAAGCCCTGCCCTATCTTAGATAGAAATAGACCAGCCCCTTAATTACTCCACGAGACGACATTCCCAGGCATGCATTTTGACATGCATTTTGATGATGGAAGAGATGCCGCTGACCGTGTGGTCAGCGGCACCGTGTGCCGAGTTATTCAGTCCGGGCTTTCTCTTCTTTTACCTTCGCTTTGGCCTTCTGCCCCTTCGCCTTGGCTTTGCCCTTCGCCCGTTCCATGTCCCCCTTCATCTCGTTTCCTTTGATATCCTCTTTTAAGCCCTTTGCCTCGCCTTTCGCTCGCTCGGCATCAGATTTCATTTCTCCCTTCACCTCCTCACCTTTCGCTTTCGTTTCTCCGGCCAGGGCCAGTGAAAAGGAGCTCGTGAGAGCGAAGGAAAGGGTAACTGCGATAACCACCAATATCCTCATGGAAACCTCCGTCGTTAGGTTTACTGCGCTTATGAGCGTTTTGGCCGGCAAGCATACACATTTTTACCTTTTCGGAGCAAGGTCTGACCGCCTTTCTAATGGGTGCTCATTTTTCAAACGCTGAATCTCTTGAGAGAAACCGGGAAGACATGTATCGTACTAGTGCAGCCGGCCATTCACAGGAAAGGATTGACCATGCGGATTATATTATTCTCCTTATCGGTTCTCTGTATCGCGGCATCAAATATATACGCGGCTCCCCCGGACGCTATGAACGACGATCAAAAAACGTTCTATGCTTTGGGTGTGGCGGTCAGTCAATCCCTCAGCGCTTTCAATCTCAGCGAATCGGAACTGGATTTTGTAAAGACCGGGATCACGGATGGAGTCCTGAAGCGGCCTCGCAAAGTCGACATCCAGGCGTTCATCCCAAAGATTCAACAGCTTCAACAGGCACGGGCGACCGTCGTTGCGGAGGCCGAGAAGAAGGCCGCAGCGGGCTTCATGACGAAGGCGGCCGCAGAACCACACACCACGAAGACCGAATCAGGAATATTGATCACCACGATCAAGGCTGGCAAGGGCGCCTCACCGAAGGCGACGGATACGGTGAAGGTCCATTACCAGGGAACGCTGATCGACGGCACCGTATTCGATAGTTCTCTTCAGCGGGGAGAACCGGTAAGTTTTCCTTTGGGCAACGTCATCAAGTGTTGGACCGAGGGATTGCAACAAATGAAGGTCGGCGGAAAGAGCCGTCTGGTCTGTCCTGCGAATCTCGCCTATGGCGACCGCGGCTCACCACCGAATATCAAGCCAGGCGCCACGCTCGTCTTTGAAGTCGAACTGCTTGAGATCACCAAGTAGATACGCGTCTTGATGTCTACCACTGCACTCGTGGTGCGCTCAATTCATGGTGAGGACAACGCGGAACCGCGCCTTCCCGCTCAGCATGCGCTCGTAGCCGGCAGCGGCTTGTTCGAGAGGAAAGGACTCGACCATGGGACGAACCCCTGTCAGCGCACAGAAGTTGAGCGCGTCCTCTGAATCTCGGGCGGTACCGGATGGCCAACCCTTGATGGAGCGCCGGTTTCCGATAAGTTGAATAGGAGTGACACTGATTGGATCCGGCGAGGCGCCCACCACGAGCATTTGACCCCCAACCCCGAGACCGTCAACCAGGGCTGCCATGGCCTTGCTGTTCGGGGCGGTGGCCAGAATTACCTTCGCGCCACCCATCTTGGTCAACTCCTCGGCCACATTGACCGTGGCGGTATCGAGATAGCGGTCGGCACCAAGCTTCAATGCCAGGGGTTCCTTCTCCTTACCCTGGCCAATCGCGACAGTCCGATAGCCCATCTTAGTGGCAAACTGGATCCCAAGGTGTCCGAGGCCACCGAGGCCTTGCACCCCGACAAGATCTCCAGCCATCGCGCCGCTGTGACGCAGGCTGTTGAACGTCGTGATGCCCGCACAGAGGAGAGGCGCAGCTTCTACCGGTGAAAGGGCGTCAGGAATGGCGGCCAATGAATCTGTCGCCGCAATCATATACTGTGCATATCCACCGTCATCGTGGAATCCCGTAATGCGAAGAATCCGGCAAGCGATGAAGTCACCGCGGCGGCAAGGCTCGCACTGTCCGCAATGCTTGCCGTGCCACCCCACGCCTACCCGCTGTCCGCCCTTCCACGCTGTCACACCCGGGCCAACAGCGTCGATCACGCCGGCCACCTCATGGCCGGTCACCCGCGGGTATTCCAGTCCAGGCCAGTGTCCTTCCTTCACAAATACGTCGCTATGGCAGACCCCACACGCCTGGACCTTGAGGCGTACCTGGTTCGGCCCCGGTGCCGGCACCTCCCGTTTCACCACTTCAAACTGGCTGCCAGCCCGGGGAATCTGCACAGCCGTCATTTGCGCCATTGAAAGCCTCTTGTTGTCATCGATTCGCTCTGCACCAGGTGGTCAGGTCGCCTATGAAAATTATGCTCGCTTGTGCGCCAGTTCTGTAGCCTACGGAAGGTCGCCGGTAAAAACTCTAAAGGGTCTCATGACCTGCGCCACTAGAAAAGCGATCCACAAATTGCTAATCTTGCCAAACTCAACGACCCACAGAAGCGGTTCATCCACATAACCGGGAGACGGACAGATGACACCCGAAGCTAACGCGGCTGCCGCGAATCGGCTAAAGCGGCTGATATTGTGTTTTGATGGCACATGGAATATCCCCGAGGATCAGACGAACGTTTCCCGCATCTATGCATCCATTGCGGACCAACACGCGGGTTGCGACAGTCAGCTCAAGTTCTACGACCCAGGGCTTGGCACGACCGCGAACACCAGGCTCAGGGGTGGCATCCTGGGATGGGGTCTCGACGAAAACATCCTGCAGGGTTATTGCTGGCTGATCAACGAATACCGACCCTACACGGATGTCTCCTCCCCAGAGCCGGAAGCTGACGGTGAACAGTTTGTCGCCGGCCCCGACATCTTCATCGTCGGATTCAGCCGTGGCGCATACACCGCGCGCAGTTTGGCAGGTCTGATTAATCGCTGCGGGCTTCCCAAGCTCCAGGAGTTCCGCAAGGAACCCAATTGCAGGGCGCAAAGCAATTCCAAACTCGTACGTCAAGCCTGGGATCTGTACCGCAAACGATTCGCTCCGGGGTTGGAAGGGCGAAAACAAGAGCCCTGCGTCGGCTTCCGTAGAGACCACTGTTGGAATGTGAAGGTCAAATTTCTCGGCGTATGGGATACAGTGGGCGCCCTCGGCGTGCCAATGTTCTCCAAACATATGCTGTCTAACATCAAATACGGCTTTCATGATACGAGCCTGGGCCGCGTCGTTGAGAATGCATTTCAGGCCGTTGCGATCGATGAGATGCGGGAAGACTACCAGGTGTCACTGTGGGATGCGAAGCACCCCGTCGGCACCCGAAAGGTCGAGCAGCGCTGGTTTCCCGGAGCGCATTCGAATGTGGGTGGGGGTTATCAGGATGATCTCTTGCCCGATCCCCCACTCAAATGGATTGCCGAA
>DASXSU010000058.1:0-30561 GCA_036505795.1 Nitrospirales bacterium | reverse complement strand
GCCTTTTCGTTGAGGCCGCTTTGTCCGAATCGCCGCGCCAGTTCATGATAGATCTCCCGAGGAGAAATGTCGTGGTAGCCGAGGGCGACAAGCATATGGAACAGGAGGTCCGACGCCTCATGAATGATTTCCTCCCGGTTCCCGTCTTTGGAGGCCAGAATCAGTTCGCCGGCCTCCTCGGTCACTTTCTTGAGGATTTTATCGTGGCCCGCCTTGAAGAGTGACGCCACATAGGAGTCCGAAGAAGGATGCTGCTTGCGTTCGAGGATCGTCTCGTAGATGCGCTCCGGTACGGCGCCTCGCGCCTCCAATGTCCTTTCCGTGCCCTCGCAGGCCTCCGTCAAATCCGAGACGCGATGGAAGAAACAGCTGGGCTCACCGGTGTGGCAGGCCGGGCCGTCTGGGGTGACAGTGATCAGCAATGTGTCCTGGTCGCAGTCGACGAAAATATCCCGCACGCGTTGGCGGTTACCGGATGTCGCGCCCTTCTCCCACAACGATTGCCGCGATCGGCTCCAGAAATGCGCGATGTCGGTGTCGATGGTCTTCTCCAGCGACTCCCTGTTCATGTAGGCAACCATCAAAACGGTTCCATCCCGCCAGTCTTGGATCACCGCGGGGATCAGGCCGTGTTCATCGAACTTCAAGGCATCGATTGCCGCCCTGTCCATTAGAGCATCCTCATTGGAATGCCGCGCGCTTGTAAATATTGCTTGGCCTGGCCGATCGTATATTCCCGATAGTGGAAGATGGAGGCCGCAAGGACCGCATCCGCCTTTCCTTTGGTGAAGGCCTCATACAGATGTTCAAGATTGCCTGCGCCCCCGGACGCAATCACAGGCAGGCTCACTGCGCCTGAGACGGCAGAAGTGAGGGCGAGGTCGTAACCTGTTTTCAAACCGTCGCAGTCCATGCTGGTCAACAAGATCTCACCGGCTCCGTAGGATTCCATGGTTCGAGCCCAATTGACGGCATCAATCCCGGTGGAGTTGCGTCCTCCATGGGTAAACACTTCCCATGAATCTCCAGCTCGTTTTGCATCAATCGCGACTACGATGCACTGTGTGCCGAACCGCTCGGCGGCCTCCTTTACAAATTGCGGACGCTGGACCGCTGCAGTGTTAATGCTCACCTTGTCCGCGCCCGCATTGAGAAGATCCCGAATGTCCTCAACCGTGCGGATGCCGCCGCCGACTGTGAGCGGCATGAATACCTGCTCGGCAGTTCGGCTGACAACGTCCAGGAGAATCTTGCGTTCTTCGTGCGAGGCGGTGATGTCGAGAAAGCAGAGCTCATCGGCACCGTCCGCATCGTAGGCCCTGGCCGCTTCGACAGGATCGCCGGCGTCCTTGAGCTGCACAAACTGCACCCCTTTGACGACCCGGCCGGCCTTCACGTCAAGGCATGGAATGATTCGTTTCGCCAGCATTGCAGTTCTATCTAACCAGGCCGGCCGGGTCGAGTATCACACCCTCCCACCCCAGGCGGCGCATTGCACCCAACCCCACCCCGAGCCTGACGCAGGCTCTTTTCCCGTGGGACGCCGCCTTTTTCCCGTGGCCGCCCGGCCTTCACATCCAAGCACGGAATGATTCGCTTCGCCAGCATCTCACTTCTTCTTAGGCTACAGCGGCCATGGCGGCCGGCAGCTCAATCAAACCCTCGTACAGGGCCTTTCCGACAATCGCCCCGATGATTTTTGCTCCAAGCTCACGGATCTGCAAAAGATCCTCGACCTTGGAAATACCGCCGGACGCAATCAATGGCAATGGGCACGCTGAGGCCATGCGCTTCAACCCTTGGAAGTTTGGTCCGTCCAGCATACCATCACGGCCGATGTCGGTATAAATAACTGCATGGAGCGGATAGCCTTTGAAGCGCTCGACAAACGCAGTGGCCTCCTGATCCACAATCTCCGTCCATCCGCGGATCGCGAGCTTCCCGTCCTTGGCGTCCACTCCGGCAAGCAGGCGCCCGGGGAACCGCGCGCACGCTTTTTCCAGCAGTTCCAGGTTCCCGGACACCGCCGTGCCGAGCACGACACGGGCAACGCCGAGCGAAAAGTAGTTTTCCATGGTGTCAAGATCGCGGATCCCGCCGCCTACCTGCACTGGAATGCTGACGGCTTTGAGTATCGCCTCGACGGCGCTTCGGTTCCGAGGCTCTCCGTGAAGCGCCCCGTTGAGATCTACGACGTGGAGAAGTTGCGCGCCTTCAGATTCCCATTGCCGTGCGACCTGCGCAGCATCGTTCGAATAGACCGTCTCGTGCTCCATCTGACCCTGCCGCAACCGCACGCACCGGCCATCCTTCAGGTCGATGGCGGGAATGACAATCACTGCACAGCCGAGCGGGAGCCCTGTGGTTTTTGCACAGGTTGGCCGAATGGGAACTTGTGCAATACATGGTCCACTGCAGAATCCGCAAGCTCATCGACCGTGAGATAGCGAGGCCCGCGCTCCAAAAAACCGGTGAGGTCTTGATTCGCCGGGCGTTGTTGCTCGTGATATTGACCCGTCCATAAAGGGACGCCGTCTTTGACGCTGATGAGCTGCACGACAAATCCGACCTCGGCGGCATCCTCGGGTCGCTCCAGTCCAATGGCGCTTCCCGCGCGCTCTTTGTACACTTGCACGTTCCCGGCGAGGACAGCATCAGCGCCTAACCTTTCGCCGATCAGCTTGATGAACGGCGGCGGCAGCGGTCTGACCGGAAAGGCGGCCATGGCATCCTGGACCTCGTTCGCCGGAACGACACTGATCCCTTCCCGGCTCTTCAATTTACGAAAGAAAATTTCGCTGAGACGTTCCCCGGCCGATGCCGGCGGCGCCGGGGCCGCGTAGCCTCGTTCCTGCCCAAGCGTGGAGTGTTCCACGCCGAACGGGAGCACGGCAATCCGCACGATTCGATATTGCTCGATCTGTGGAGCGGTTTGAACCTCGTTCGTCTTGCCTCCACACGCGACGATCGTCAGCGTGCATATCGACATCGCACAAGATGTAAGCAAGCGACGGATCATGACAGATTGCCGAAGTTCTGCAGCATTTTAAGTCCACCTTCCTGGCTTTTCTCGGGATGAAACTGGCAGGCAAAGATGTTATCTCGCTCAATACTGGACACAAAGGTAGTCCCGTAGTCCGTAGCGGTACAGACCATATCCTCGTCAGCGGGCGCCACATAATACGAATGCACGAAATACATGTAGCAACCGTCCGACAGGCCTTTAAGGAGCGGGGACGGCTTCTTCAGGCAAATCGCATTCCATCCCATGTGCGGAATTTTTAACCTGCCTAATCCGCCTTCCGTCGACGTAGATGGAAATCGGACGACCTTGCCGGCAATGACATTGAGCCCTTTATGCGAGCCGAACTCCTCGCTCTCCGTGAACAGCAGTTGCAAGCCCAAGCAGATTCCAAGAAAGGGTTTTCCCGAGGCGATACTTTGGTGGATCGGATCAATCAGGTCGTAGGACTCGAGATTTCGCATGCAATCCCCAAAGGCGCCCACGCCCGGCAAAACTACATGGCTCGCGTCCGCTATCACCCGGCGATTTCGGGTAATGACGGCTTGATGGCCGACAGCTTCGAAGCCCTTTTGGACCGAGCGCACATTCCCCATATCGTAATCAATAATCGCGATCACAAGCTTCCCTTTGTAGAGAGCACCCCACTCACCCGCGGGTCGACCGAAACGGCCTGGTCCAAAGCTTTTGCCATCGCCTTAAAGATCGACTCCATGATGTGGTGTGGGTTGCGGCCATAGGCTACATTAATGTGAAGGTTCATGCCCGCATGCGTCGATAGCGCCTGGAAAAAGTCCTCGAACAGGTACAGATCGAAGCCCTTGATCCGCCGATGAGGAAGCTTCACGTTGTATACCAGATAGGGTCGACCGCTGAGGTCCACGGTCACCTGCGCAAGCGTCTCGTCTAGCGGGACCCAAGCCGTCCCAAATCTCCTGACGCCTTCTTTCTTCCCCAAAGCCTGCTTCAGCGCCTCCCCGAGAACGATCCCGACGTCTTCCACCGTATGGTGGTCGTCGATGTGGGTATCGCCCACGGCGTCGATCGTAAGATCAAAGAATCCGTGCTTCGCGAGCAGGTCTAACATGTGATCGAGAAATGGAATGGTCGTGCTAATCTTCCGGTTGCCGGTCCCGTCCAGGGTTAACGCGATCCTGATCTGACTCTCGGTGGTGTTGCGTTCTATGACCGCCCTTCGGTTCTTGCGAGCATTCAGTAAAGGCGCCGGACGACGGGCCTTCACGCGAGTACCATTTTTTTTGAGCGTTTTCATTTCAAACGGACTTCCAAGGACTGCGCGTGCGCCTCGAACCCTTCCATTTGGGCAAGTCGAATGACGTGATCCTTGATGTTGTATAGATCATCTTTGGTATAGGACACAATGTTGGACTTCCTCATGTAGGCATCAAGGGACAGCGCCGAATGAAACCGCGCCGCGCCGCCGGTTGGGAGTATGTGATTGGGACCGGCCACGTAATCGGCGACCGCCGGTGCCGTATAGCGGCCGATGAAGAGCGCGCCGGCGTGGCGTACCTTTTCGATGTACTTAAAGGGATTCTCTACCGACAGTGTCAGATGCTCCGGGGCGATCTCGTTCGCCAGGGCGATGCCCTCATCTATGCCCGGCACAACGAATGCCACCGCGTTGTGTTGAATAGCGCGGCCTGCGATTTTCTGGCGGGCGAGCGATTTTAACTGCTCGTGCACCCGCTTGACGACTTCTCGGGCCAACTCAGGCGAGGTCGTTACGAGCCAGACGGAGGCGTTCTCATCATGCTCCGCTTCGCAAATCAGATCGGCGGCGACATGCACCGGGTTCGCGCCACCATCGGCCAGGACCAATAACTCGCTAGGACCGGCGATCATGTCGACATCCACAAGGCCGTACACCAGTCGTTTGGCCGTGGCCACGAAGATGTTGCCCGGACCGATGATCTTATCGACCCGCGCTATAGTCTTTGTGCCGTAGGTCATGGCCCCGATGGCCTGTACGCCGCCGATCCGATATACCTCATCCACGCCGGCAATATCGGCCGCTACCAGCAGATAGGGGCTCATCTCCCCTCGAGGCGCCGGGGAGCACATTACAATGCGTCGCACGCCGGCGACCTTGGCAGGAATCGCGCTCATCAGTACCGACGAGGGATACACCGCCTTCCCGCCCGGCACATAGAGACCAACCGCATCCAACGGAAGGATCGTCTGTCCCAAAGTAATGCTTCCATCTTGGTACATCCAGGTCCGCGCTGCGCCCTTCTGCCGTTCATGGAAGGAGGTAATACGATGCGCCGCGTAGCGCAAAGCGTCGCCGTCTTCTTTCCGGATCTTATAGTAGGCTTCTCTCATCTGGTCCGGCAGGATGCGAAATGCCTCCGGCTTGACCGAGACCTTATCGAACTTCTGGGTATACCGGCTGACGGCCGCGTCTCCGCCTCGTTCGACCCCCTTGAGGATGGACCGAACGGTGGCCTCGACCTTGTCGCCCTGCAGGGATGAGCGCGACAGCACCTTTTTAACCGCCGGTCTGAAGCCCCGTTCGGTTGACGCAATGATTTTCATAGCCCCCCTCCGCGGAGACCCTTGCGCAGCACCTTGATCAAATCGTTGATCCGTTGGTAGTGCAGTTTCAAACTCGCCCGATTCACAATCAGGCGGGCAGTGGATACGGCGATGACTTCTTTGATGACGAGTTTGTGCGCTTTCAAGGTCTTTCCGCTGGAGACCAGGTCTACGATGCAGTCCGCCAGCCCGACCATCGGCGCCAATTCGATAGACCCATATAACTTGATGATTTCGATCGGCACACCTTTGTGCGTGAAGTGCCTTTCAGTGATATTGGGATATTTCGTGGCGACACGCAGTTTCGTCACCCTGCCGTTCGACTCGATCACAGCCGGGGCGGCGACCGCGAGGCGGCACGCGCCGAAGCCAAGGTCCAGTGGCTCATAGACATCTGTCGCCTGCTCCATTAAAACATCCGCTCCCACAATGCCGGCATCCACAGCGCCATATTCGACATAGGTAGGAACATCGCTCGGCCGGATGATCATAATGGTCGTCCGGGTGGCCGGATTTTCAAAAACCAGACGGCGGCTCTCCTGAGAGATCCTCTTGGACAGCAAACCCGCTCGCGTTAGTAGCTCTAGCGCCGGGTCAAGGAGCTTCCCCTTGGAGAGGGCGATCGTCAGGTTGCCGGCTCCCTTCGTCATGGCTATTCCTGTGCCCTGCTGATCCGGGCGCCGATTCCGCATAGTTTCCGATCCAGCTGTTCGTAACCACGGTCCAGGTGATAGACGCGTCCCACGCGCGTCTCGCCTTCGGCTGCCAGACCAGCCAGAATCAAACATGCGCTGGCCCGGAGATCCGACGCCATCACCGGTGCGCCACTCAGCCGCTCCACCCCGGTGACAACCGCGTGATTCCCGTCAATTCGAATGTCCGCTCCCATACGTTGCAGCTCGAGCACGTGCATAAAACGACTTTCGAAGACGGTTTCGGTAATCATGCTTGAACCCTGCGCAAGGGCCATCAGAGCCATCATCTGCGCCTGCACGTCCGTGGGAAATCCGGGATAAGGCAGGGTCTTCACGTTCACACAGCCAAGCCGCTTGGGCGCGCGGATGCGAATTGTTTCCTTGCCGATTACCAGATCGGCGCCCGCCTCCGTCAACTTCGAGATAAGGGCGTCCGAATCCTCCGGACGGCAGCGCTCCACCGTCACATCTCCGGTTGTGATCGCGCCGGCAACCAGATAGGTTGCGGTCTCGATCCGATCCGGAATGATCTGATGGTCGGCACCGTGCAGCGCGGCCACCCCTTCGATGGTAATCACGTCCGTGCCGGCTCCGCTGATTCGCGCACCGCGTCTGATCAGGAACTGCGCGACATCGGCGATCTCCGGCTCTCTCGCCGCGTTTTCGAGAACCGTGGTGCCTTCAGCCAGACAGGCGGCCATCATGATATTTTCGGTGCCCGTGACGGTGGTCACATCGAAATAGATCCGGGCCCCCCGCAGGCGTCCCTGCACCCGCGCGTGGACATTGCCGTGTTCGATAGTGATCTCGGCGCCCATCCGCTCGAGCGCTGTTAAATGCAGATTGATCGGCCGGGCTCCGATTGCGCACCCACCGGGCAACGCAACGAACGCCTCTCCGTACCGGGCCACAAGAGGCCCGAGCGCCAAAACCGAAGCCCGCATCGTTTTTACAAGGTCGTACGGCGCCCGGCAGGACGAGATCTCATCCACCGAGACAACGGTGCGATCTCCTTCGCACTCGACGCGCGCGCCTAGATGGCCGAGGAGCTTCGACATCGTGAAGACATCGACGACCTGAGGCACATTGGTCAGTGTGCACGATCCTTTTCCCAGGAGGGTCGCGGCGAGGATCGGCAATGCGGCATTCTTTGCGCCCCCGATCCGAACCGAGCCTTCGAGCCGCTGTTCGCCCTGAATCACCATGCTCTCCACTAGGCGGGCCTCCGCAAAACGAGGACGCGCTCAATGCCGGCATGATCCTTTCGGCACCGGACGACCGGCAGGCCCCGTGTCTCAGCCAAGCGGCTGACCGGCTGGGCCTGGCCCATACCCAACTCGACGATCAGATGTCCGCCGGGCTTGAGCAGAAGGGGTGCCGCGCTGAGCAAGCGGCGATAAAATGCCAACCCATCCAGGCCGCCGACCAGCGCAAGCCACGGCTCGTACCGAGCCACTTCAGGCTGCAAGATTTCCATTTCGGGTTCCGGAATATAGGGAGGATTGGAGACCAGAGCATCAAAGATTCCGTCGGCGGAGTCCTCGAAGGGCTCCAGCAGGTCCGCAGCCAGAAACTTTACCTGGTTTTCGACCTCATACCGGCCGGCGTTTCTTCGGCCGACGACCAGCGCCGGCCATGAGATGTCGGTCGCCACAATCGTGGCAAGGGGACGCGCTTTCGCGAGAGCGATGGCAATGCAGCCGGAACCGGTTCCTATATCGGCGACTAACGAGCGCTGTCCCGTCGCAATGACCTGCGCGGCCTCTTCGACAACGAGCTCTGTTTCAGGACGGGGAATGAGGACAGCGGAGTCCACCGCGATCTCGAGACCGCAGAACTCCTGAGTCCCAAGGATGTATTGGAGCGGCTCCCGCGCGGCGCGTCTGTCGATGTACTTCGAGGCCCGCCCGGCCTCTATCGAGGTGAGCGGCCGATCTTCAAAGGCTATAAGCTGGCCGTGTGTGAGGCGCAGCGCATCGGCCAGGAGCCATTCGGTTTCTTGCTCGGCATTCTCAAGACCGGCCGCTTTCAGGGCTTCCCGCGCGATTATTCGCAGTTGGCGAATCGACAGCGCGGGCGCTGCGGGCAGCGCGATCATTGCTCAGTCCGGTCCAAGCGTCTGATTGGCCGCAATCAAGGCGTCGATGATCTCATCCAGGTCCCCCTGAAGGACCTGGTCCAAGCGATGTAAGGTCAATCCGATGCGGTGGTCGGTCACTCGATTCTGCGCAAAATTATAGGTGCGGATCTTTTCGCTGCGGTCGCCGGTACCGACTTGAGATTTGCGCTGCTGGGCGATTTCGCTGTCTTGCTTCTCTTTTTCGGCGTCCATGATACGCGTGCGAAGATTTCGCATGGCCTTGTTGCGATTCTTCAGTTGCGAGCGCTCATCCTGGCACGAGACGACAATGCCGGTCGGGATGTGCGTAATGCGCACGGCCGAGTACGTCGTATTGACGCTCTGCCCGCCGGCCCCTGAAGAACAGAACGTGTCGACCTTAAGGTCCTTCGCATCAATCTGGACCTCGACCTCCTCGGCTTCCGGCATGACGGCCACGGTCACGGTAGAGGTGTGGATGCGCCCAGACGCTTCGGTCGCCGGGACGCGCTGGACCCGGTGCACGCCGCTTTCGTGCTTGAATCGGCTATAGACGCCCTTGCCTTCGATCAGCACGACTGCTTCTCGCACTCCGCCGAGTTCGGTCAAGCTGGAATCAATGAGCTCCACCCGCCACCGCCGCTGTTCGGCATACCGGGTATACATACGCACAAGCTCCGCTGCAAACAGAGCCGCCTCTTCGCCTCCGGTACCGGCTCGAACCTCAATGAACGTGTTCTTCTGGTCGCGAGGGTCTTTGACGATCAGCAGCTCCCGGGCGCGTCCTTCGATTTCCGACTTCCGGCTCTGAAGATCCTTGAGTTCCTCGCGCGCCAAGTCTTTCATCTCGCCACGAGGGTCCTCCAACATCTCCTCTGCCTCGGCAATTTCTTTCAGGACGACAAAAAACTCCTGATACAGGCCGGCCAGGGGCGCCAGCTCCGACCGCTCCTTGCCCAGCCGTTGTATCTCGCTTTGTTGGCCTCCTTTAGCGGGCTGCGATAATAGGCGGTCGATCTCCTCCACCCGATTCGCAGCCGTCTCGAGCCTGTTTAAAAGAGGCGATTCCTTAACGGCAGGCATGACTGCTCTCAACGGCTTTTCGCCGCAGCCTTGGGAGCTTTCGCAGGCGCAGATTTTTGGTCCCTGTACTTCTTCTTAAAGCGCTCGACGCGGCCTTCCGTATCGATGATCTTTTGGGTCCCTGTAAAGAACGGATGGCAGTTGGAGCAGATCTCCAGCTTAATGTCGCCCACAGTGGACCGTGTCTTGATCTTGTAGCCGCAGGCGCAGCTGATTGTGGCCTCGCGATACTCTGGATGAATGCCAGCTTTCATTGCATGACTCCTTAAAAATTGTGTTTCCGTTCGGTTGTCCTTCTGAGCGAGTCCCATTGTCATTCTGAGCAAAGCGAAGAATCTAGGCCCTCCACTTAGTTTACCTGAGCAGGCAGCTAGATGCTTCGTTTCACTCAGCATGACAGCCCGAGGGGTGGTTACCTATTCATCGAATCGAGAAATTCCTTGTTGGTCTTGGTCCCCGAAATCTTGTCCAGCAGAAACTCCATGGCTTCCATGGTACCGAGTGGGCTCAGGACCTTGCGCAGGATCCACATCTTGTTCAGTCGCTCGCGATCCACCAAGAGCTCTTCCTTACGGGTGCCGGACGACGCGATTTCGATCGCCGGGAAAACGCGCTTGTCGGCCAGGCGCCGATCCAGATGCACTTCCATGTTGCCGGTGCCCTTGAACTCTTCAAAGATCACGTCGTCCATGCGGCTGCCGGTATCCACCAGGGCCGTAGCCATGATCGTTAAGCTGCCCCCGTCTTCGATGTTGCGGGCCGCGCCGAAGAATCGTTTGGGGCGCTGCAGGGCGTTGGAATCCAGGCCGCCGGAGAGAACCTTGCCGCTTGGAGGCGCGATCGTGTTATAGGCTCGAGCCAACCGGGTAATACTGTCGAGCAGAATCACCACGTCGCGCTTGTGTTCGACCAGACGCTTTGCCTTCTCGATGACCATCTCCGCCACCTGCGCGTGGCGCTGCGCGGGCTCATCGAAGGTGGAGCTGATCACTTCAGCTTTGACCTGCCGCTGCCAGTCGGTGACCTCCTCGGGACGCTCGTCAATGAGCAGCACGATGAGAATAATCTCGGGGTGATTTTTAATGATCGCCCGCGCGATCGCCTGCAGCATCATGGTTTTACCGGTCCGCGGGGCCGCGACAATCAGGCCGCGCTGGCCCTTGCCAATGGGTGTGGTTAGTTCCATCACGCGGGTACAGTACTCTCCTGGGTCGTGCTCCAGGTTGATCCGCTCCTCGGGGTACAGCGGGGTCAAGTTGTCAAAGAGGATCTTGTCGCGCGCGATCTCGGGGTCTTCGAAATTGATCTTTTCGACTTTGAGCAGCGCGAAATAGCGCTCGCTCTCCTTCGGGGGACGGATCTGGCCGGAGACGATATCTCCGGTCCTGAGATTGAAACGCCGGATTTGAGAAGGGGAGATGTAGATGTCGTCAGGTCCAGGGAGATAGTTAGAATCCGGCGCTCGCAGAAATCCGAAGCCGTCCGGCAGGGTTTCCAGCACGCCCTCCCCGTAGATCACGCCGTTCTTTTCGGTTTGAGCCTGAAGGATCGCGAATATCAGCTCCTGCTTGCGGAGGTTCGCCGCGCCCTCTATCTTAAGATCTCTGGCAACCTCGTTCAGTTCAGTGATATTTCGCTGCTTCAACTGGGTCAAATACATAACGGTCTCCTTGGCTGGCGTGGCTTGCGTCATCGGGGCCGTTCCTCCCTTAAGAAATCGCGTTGATCAAAGGTTACAGGCATTCAATTGTGCATGGACAAGAACAAGACAAGCGCATTTGTGATGTGGAGAACCGATCCCCGCAGGCAACGAGCTATTCGTGCATCAGAGCCATGACCCTCTACCGGGTGATCATTGGATGATTTCTCTGAGAAAAAACCCGGGGAAGATCACGAAGGTGGTTGGCTAAGGAGCCAAATACAGAACATAGCATAATCCTCTCTCAATTCTTTGTCAATCTCTCTGATCATGAATTTTTGATCGAAACTCGGGGCTGCAACACAAGAGCATCTTGTTTGACGATTCTGAACTCAGCTTGCTATCATACACCATTCTATGGATGGACGTACCTTTACCCTCGCCGAAGCAAAACAATTGCTTCCTCAGCTTGAGGAGCGACTGCTGGCGGTAAAACAAGAAAAAGAGGTCCTCGTCCGCAGCCATGGAGAGGTGAAACGCGCCAGTGCCAAAGCCCAAATGAACGGGGGCAGCTTCGCAGGACCCCGGTATATTCGGGCGCTCGAGCGGATCAGCGACAGTGTCGAGTCCATCCAGGAAATGGGCGTCCTGGTGAAGGATCTAGACATCGGCCTCTGTGATTTTCCCTATCTTTTTGATGGGAGAGTCGTCTACCTCTGCTGGAAATTGGGGGAGACTGAGATCCGCTATTGGCATGAGGTCGAAGATGGATACACCGGGCGCCAGCCCATCGAATGCCTTACCGAGGATGCGTGATCTTCGCCATTATCGGGCATGACGGTCCTGATGGCCAGGAAAAGCGTAAAGTTCATCGCCAAGCTCACCTCGATAGAATGACGGTTTTAGACAAGGCCGGTCAAGTAATCCTTGCCGGCCCCTTCACCGATAAGACCGGCAGCCTCATTGTGATCGACATGCCGTCGTTGGAAGAGGCTCGCGCCTTCGTCGAAAACGATCCCTACGTCACGAAGGGCATCTTCGCACGCTACGAAATCCACCCCTTCACGCAGGTGTTCCCCAAGGGGACAACCTAGCTTTTCTCGCCCAGCGGGAACCTCTTCCTGTCATCCGGTCAGGTCTCGAATTCATCCGGCCATTGCATCGCTGTGTGCAGCACACGGAGAATCTCGAGTGCATCATCACAAACCCGATACGCCATGATGTATGGCGTACCCTGTATCACCCATTCCCGGGTTCCTGTTACGCGGCCCGGCCGTCCCATTGCGGGATGCTTTGCCAGCAATTGCGCCGCTTTCCAGATTTTACCGGCGACTCGTTTCGCGGCATCCGGATTGTCCGTCTCAATAAAGTCAACAGCGAGGTCCAGATCATCGAGAGCAAGAATCAGCCATCTAACGCGCAACCTTGACGCCCCGCTTCGCGAATCGCTTGGCTACTTCTTCTTCGCCGGCGAACTCGCCCCGTTGGGCAGACGCTACTCCTTTTTGGATCGCAGCAACCTGCCACGACTCACGTTTGAGATAGTCTTCCAATGCCTGTGACGTCAAAAAGGATTTCGAGCGCCCTGTCGCTTCTGCAAGATGATCAAGCTGCTTCCTCATTTCAGATGGAACCCGGATACTAATTGTCGTCGAACCCTGTGTACGCGCCATAGCCGCCCCCCGGTTCAATAATCTGTAAGCAATGTACACAATATATTACATGGTTTGCATCCTGCGCGCAACGTCGTTTCCTGACAAAGCTGAACCTGAATCCGGGTAGGAAAAATCAGATCCTTCGCTAGGGGTAAAGGAATCTGTCCCACGGGCCAAAAGCCTGTCACACGGGAGAGGCGGCCGCCTCGGCGGAGGCGGGGTTGGGCGGGTGCAACATGGCTTGGGGTGGTGGGTGAAAGAGAGCCAGACCCCGTGCGCGAAGCTCAGGATGACAGCGCTTTGACCGGTGCGGCTTATCCCGCCACTTCGATCAGGTTCGGACTAGACAGGACCTTCTCGGGCCCCAGGGGCTCGCGAAAGTTCATTCTGGAGTAGCAGGCATAGGTCACATAGCAGTCACGAAGACAATACTGAGCGATGTCTTTCCCCTGGCCGGCCTTCCACATGTCGGCTACCTGCTCCCCAGAACCGGACTTTGTTTCGCACCCCAGGACGCGAGCGAGCACGTCGAGTTTGATCCTCGCCCGCGCTTCCCAATTAGACCAGACGGCCAGCGTATCGAAGATCGGCTCAGTACGGTACCTGGCTAGGCTGATATCGACCGACGGCTTCACCTGTTTGATGATAGACCGATTTCTGAGAATCGGGAAATCAAAGCCGAGGCCGTTATGCGTAATGAATAGCGACGGCCGGAGCAGTCCGATCCGCGCCCAGAATTGCCGAAGTAATTCGCGCTCGTCGGAACCATACCAGGCAACAGCCTCCTGCGGCTCGAACGTATCGCTCAGAACGATTCCACCAATGCAGACGATTTGACAAAAGGTGGCGTCGAAGCAGGATTTTTCATATTCCTTATCCTGGTCCGTGGCTTCCCCGGCCGCTATCAGGTCTCCCGCCTCCTCTTCATAGAGCAGGGCAATCCCCTTCAGCCGGGCCCACTCCTCCTTGCTACATTGGATCGTCTCGATGTCGAGTACAACTTTCATAGGTGTCCGTTAGAGAGCCCTGAACATGATGATCGCGTTCTGATAGGTTCCATCATTTTTTCGCACGGCGTTGGGAATCACACCCAACTCGGCGAAACCCAGCTTCTTCCATAAGTGCCTGGCCGCTGCATTCTCAGAAAAGACGAGATTGAAGATCACGCTTTGGTACCCCAGATCGCGGGCATAGTCCACCATCACCGCTCCCAATAACCATCCGAGCCCCCGGTTCCGCCATTCTGGAGCCACAATAAAGCCCGCATTGGCGACGTGCCGCGCCCGTCCCGGCCAATTAGGCTTGAGATAGAAAGCGCCGATGATGCCGATATCTCGGGGACTCGGGCCGTACGCCACTACGGTCGACTTTCCGCGAAACCAGTATTCTTCAAACTCCTCGACGTCCGGAAGGCGGTCGTGCGGATAGGACGTGCCTTCCTCCACGATCACTTTATAGAGCCGGCGCAGCGGCTCTCGATCCGGTCGATCGGCCAACAGCAGTTGAATCCGGGTGCCGTCTTTGAGCTTGGCGTCGAGAGGAAAGCGCATAACTCATAAAGAGTATCAGATTTCGTCTTGCAACCTCTCGATGAGACTCTGATCGGCCGGCGGAAAGTCGAATGACGCCAACTCGCCGGCCGTCACCCATCTCAGCTCATCACAGCCGAGCGGCTGCGCGGCGCCGGCCGTAATTGTACAGCGAAAAAAATGCAGTTCGACGGACTTCTCAGGATACTCATGGCGAACCGTCTGAAACCGCACCGGTTCGGTGATCTCGATCCCGAGCTCCTCCCGAAGCTCCCGCCGGAGGCAGTCCGGCAGCGATTCTTTCGCTTCGCGCTTGCCTCCCGGAAACTCCCACAGGCCACCCATGTGGGCGTCCGCCTTCCGCCGACAAATCAGATAGCGGCCGTCGCGGGCGATCACCGCGGCCGCGACCTGAAGCGGCGGCGCCGAGTTCATGCGCGCGGGTCGAACGGATAGGTCTTACAAAAATCCTTCATCGGGCACAGAAGGCAGTAGGGATCGCGAGCGGTGCATACGGTTGCTCCGAAGTCCATTAATGCCTGATTGAAATCATAGCCCCGCCCTTTTGGAATCAAGGCCTCCGAGAGGCCCCATAGGGCCGTGCTCGCGGTTTTCTTCGGCTGTTCACTCCCAACGAAGATGCGCTGCAATACCCGCCTGACATTGGTATCGAGAATGGCCGCGTCTTCGCGAAATGCGAACGCGCGAATTGCGCCCGCCGTATAGCGGCCGATGCCTTTAAAGGCCAGCAACTCCTCCGGAGCCCGCGGGAGAGATCCGCCGTATCGTGCGACCGAGTCGCAGGCAATGCTGTGAAGCCTTACGGGACGAATGTTGTAGCCGAGGGGGTACCAGTTTTTCTTCACCTCCGCCAGTGGAGCTTCCGCGAGATCCTCCATGGTGGGATATTTGACGAGCCATTCCTGATACTTCGGCAAAACCCGGTCCACTTGCGTCTGCTGAAGCATGATCTCGGACACCAGGATGTGATACGGGTCCGCGGTGTGACGCCAGGGAAGATCGCGACCGTGTTGCGCGTACCACTTCAGAAGACGCTCGCGGAACTTACGCTTCTGACCGGGAGGAATATTAATCGCGTTGGGAGCCTTGCGCGAGCGACGTTTGAAAGACTGCGATTTCCTGGGAGGCCGCCTCTTACCGAGGTCCACTCTGTGAGTTTCCTTAGGAGCGGGTAATATCGGCAGCGGAAATCAACTCCTTGGGCAAGAGAAATTCCACATCTTCTTCAATCACGGTCACCTCTTCCACGACATCGCCGCCATGATTCTTTATGTAGTCCACGACCTCAGCTACCAACACTTCAGGCGCGGAGGCGCCGGCGGAGATGCCCACCGCCTTGATGCCCACCAGCCATTCAGGATTGATATCGGCGCTGCAGTCGATGAGAAACGAAGGTATTCCGCAATGCTCGCCCAATTCGCGCAAGCGGTTCGAGTTGGAGCTGTTCGGTGAGCCGATGACCAGAATGACATCCACCAGTTCCGTAAGTTTCTTCACGGCATTTTGGCGATTTTGAGTCGCGTAGCAAATATCTTCTTGATGAGGGCCTTTGATTGTTGGGAATCGCTTATGCAGCGCCGCCACGATATCACGGCATTCATCCACGCTCAGGGTCGTTTGCGTAGCATAGGAAAGCTGATCATAACGCTCCACCTCCAGCCGCTGTACATCCTCCACGGAGCTGACGAGGTGAAACTTGTCCGGCACCTGACCCAATGTCCCGATGACTTCGGGGTGGCCGTCGTGGCCGATCAGAATTAATTCATACCCCTGCTTGTAGTCACGGTTCACTTCATTGTGGACTTTGATCACCAGCGGACAGGTGGCGTCGATCACTTTGAGGTTGCGGCGGTTAGCCTCTTCCCAGACCCCCTTGGCGACGCCATGAGCGCTGAAAATGACCGTCTGACCGTCGGGCACCTCATTGAGTTCCTCGACAAACACCGCGCCCTTCAGCTTCAGAGAATTCACGACGTGCCGGCTGTGAACGATTTCATGGCGCACATAGATCGGGGCGCCGTACGCCTTGAGAGACAGCTCCACGATGTCAATGGCGCGGTCGACCCCGGCGCAAAAGCCTCTCGGGTTGGCAAGATAGATCTTCATGATTTAGGATGTTCTACAGGGTTAATGACCGCTCACCATAGCATGCCGACCGCAATTTCATCAAGCGATTAACGGACAGGCAAGGGAACGTTCCGGCCTGCGTCCAGCACATCACGAACTTTGCGCGCCAACGCCTCCGGCGTGAACGGCTTTTGGAGAAAAGCTGTCACAGACTCCGAGACCCCGTGGCGGAGGACCTCATCGTCCGTATAGCCGGACAGATAGAGCACTTTTATGTTCGGCCGCGACGCCATCAATTGTTCAGCCACCTCGCGTCCGCTCATGCGCGGCATGACGACGTCCGTCACTAGAAGAGGGATCTCCCCTTCGTATTGTCGGCAGATGTCGAGTGCCTCTTTGCCATGCCGCGCTTCGAGGACAGTGTACCCGATCCGCTGCAGGACCTTGCGCACGGGTTCGCGAACCGAGTCCTCGTCTTCCACCAAAAGTATCGTCTCAGAGCCCTGCGAAGGCTCAAAGCTGGCCGTATCGAATTCTACTGTCGTCAAAGGCTCATTGACCCGCGGCAAATAGATCTTACAGGTCACGCCCTTTCCGGGTTTGCTGTAGACAAAGATGCTGCCGCGGCTCTGCTTCACAATGCCATAAACCGTGGCAAGGCCCAGGCCCGTGCCCTTGCCGTGTTCCTTCGTTGTAAAGAACGGCTCAAAGATGTGCGCCTGGGTCTCCGCATCCATGCCTGAGCCGGTATCGGTGACCGACAGTATGATATACGGGCCGGCCTCTGCGATAAGATGCCGACGCGCAAAAGCCGCATCGATCGTGACGTTGGCCGTCTCGATCGTGACTTTCCCGCCCTGAGGCATCGCGTCGCGGGCATTCAGGGACAGGTTCATCAGCACCTGTTCGATCTGGCCCGGGTCGGCTTTGACGTGGCCTAAGGCCGGCGTCGACCTAATGATCAATTCAATATCCTCGCCGATCAACCGCTGCAACAGTTGCTGAGTGTTCAACACGACGAGGTTGAGATCCAGGACCTCCAACCGCAATACTTGTCTCCGGCTGAACGCCAGGAGCTGCTGAATGAGAGATGAGGCACGGCGCACCGCCTTCTTGATCTCCTCCACCTCCTGGCGCGTCGGGTCGCTCTCTTCAAGACCGGACTGTATCAAGGAGCTATATCCCATAATCGCAGTCAGGATATTGTTAAAGTCGTGAGCAATCCCCCCCGCGAGTCTTCCAATGGCCTCGAGCTTCTGTGACTGCCGGAGTTGGTCCTCAAGGACTTCACGCTTACCCATATCCGCGCGCACGCGTTCGGTGCTCACCCCGTAAAAGACCGCCAAGATCAGCAGGACCGGAATTCGCAGGAACTGACCTTTCAACAGCGGCGTGCTTCCCTCAATGGCCAGATACACACCGTAGCTCACGCATAGAACCACCGAGAGTCCGAGCATTTGCTTCAAGGTCGGACTAAGCGCGGCGATCAAGATGACGAGGAAATATGTCAGATAAAGATCGGAGGCGGCGTTGCCCGACAAATATATGATGGCCGTCGTTAGGACCGTGTCGCTAATGACGACCGCCCCGATCATCCAATGTGTCGTCCAAAACCTGGCTGGGAACACGATGAGACCGCCGAGCAATAGCATTAAGCCGAGAACGAGGATTTCCTGGGCCTCGAAACTGATCAGCGTATCCTTACTGAACAGCAGTTGATAGCACAGTACGACGGTGATGAGAATTTGCAAGAGAAGCAGTTGGGACCGATTCGTCGAGCTGCTGGACCTTCCTGAGCCTGTCTGGTCGGAAGGAACCGTTTCGACAGATAAGTCAATACCGAGCATCCGATCCTCGCAGGTTAAAAACCTATCTATATAGGTATATTACGCATACCATAATAATTGAGTAAAAACACTAAAGATCGTGTTGTAGCGTGAGGGGCGGGGGTGGAGATCTTCCCTTGTTAACGGTCCTATAGGCGGAAAGGTCAGGCAGGTGGCCGCGTCAGGATTACTTCGACTTTCTCCTCTGGCATCACGTTAATGCTCGCATACGCTTCCACTGTTTCTATGGAGCGAAGCCTAAAGGTCAGGCGACCCATTCGCAAACCGGGACGCTCAAAATGAACATTGCACACCAGGTAATATGTTCCGGCGGGAACACTTCGGAATTCGAAATGTCCTTCACTATCCACAAGGGCCGCACGTGTTGAAAGAAACGACCGCGGGTCCTTGCCATCAATCTTGTCGCCCTTGACAACATAATGTTGAAACCATTCCGTGGAATAAGGCGTTGCCGGCACGAGGTAGACCGTGGCATCGGACGCCGTTCGCAGTTCCCCGGCGCGGGTCTTCACACGCACGTCTCCGGCTATGGTGGCCGGTGCTGTTCCCGTAGGGAGGTTAAGCTCCTCGTCAACGGGAGCTTCATGCTTATAGCCTCGGTGCATGCAGCCTGCCAGAGCGATGAGGATGACAGGGATCAGCAACCTTTGTGTGAGACTCACGTTTATCCTCACAGATGTGGGGGCTGTTGAGTGTGCGCCACGCCTGTATTATTACGAGAAGAACGCGACGGCGCAACCGGGAAAATGCGTCTCCTCCGGTAAAGCCGCAGCGGGTATGCAACAGGCGTTGTGATAGGATGGCATAAGGCGGTCCGATGCGAATTCTGCGGATATTAGTTCTCAGCGCCATATTCCTCCTCCCCGCTATCCCTCCGGGCGATGCCGATGAATCGAACCCGTCGACAGGAGGTTGGAAGAATTACGTCAATGGGCGGTTCGGCTTCACCGTTCAATATCCTCCCGAATGGCAAGTCGGTCAGCCGTTGGCCGACGGCATGGGCATCATTCTGCTCCCACCAATCCCCAACACTCAGCTCGCGGTGTCCGGCTTCCTTAACATAATAGAAGGAACCAGTCAGGATGGCCGCCAAACCCTTCAGGAATTCACGGCGGCCCATAGGCGGATCATCGGAGAAGCCTATGCCAAGAAGAACATTCACGTGAAGTGGGAACAAGAGCGCCTTATTACGTTAGGCGGGAAACCGGCCGTACAATTGACCTTCTCCTATCACGATGCCAGCCAGGCGAAGATCATAGAGCTTCACATTTTCTCATTAGGCCGCAACGAAGGCCGAGGCGTTCGTATCAAGGTACCCGAATCGAGCCGCAAAACTCTGATGCCGACGTTCGCGCAAATCCTTCAAACGTACGAAGCCGGTCGGGATCAGGATGCAGTGAGCCCTTTTGCCCGACCTTAGAAAACAGTCGCGCGCAAGCGCTCCAGTCATATGATGCGGCCCGAGACCAGGATATTTCGAGAACGCACGCAAGCCCCTAAGACGTTTTCTTTACACTTAGTTATTTTCATCTATTGCTCTATCATGACATGTCCATTAAACTCTTAGGAACTACAACGGAGGTCGATCATGCGATACGGCAGAGGGCTATTAGCCGTTCTAGGCGTCTTTGTCATAGTCGCCGGCCTCGTCGCCCTGGGAGGCGTAAGCTATTTTTTAGGCCGCCTTTCGCACCCCGATACATCGCCGCCTGAAGCCAAGCGTGAAGCGCCACGACCTACCGCGAGCAAGCTACCGCTACAACGGGTAGAGGGAGAGGTCATCAGGAAAGACGCCAATTCTTATGTGGTGAAAGACCGCTCCGGGCGCGAAATAAAGTTGAACATCAACCCTCAGACCAAGCTTGAGGATCAACCCAACGTAGGCGATAAGGTGACTGCGAAGGTCGAACCCCTCCCTGCAGAGGTTTACACCAAATCCCTGGAAGTCACCAAAGAGACGCCCAATGCGGACAAATCCAAAACCGAGGCCATCCCCGATGTGGTAGAAGGTGAGATCCGCGACATTAGCGGAGAGGTCTTTGTGGTGAAGGATATAAAGGGCCAGCAAATCAAACTGCACGCGGACAACCACACCAAAAAAGACGGCAATCTCAGTGTAGGCGATCATGTGATCGCCCATCTTAATAATAGCGCCGGCCAGGGCTACGCCGTCAGCATCCTCAAGCGATAAAGGGCGCGGTCCTTAGACGCGGAGTCTCCTGCCGGCCACGAGGTTGTGGCTAGGCACCGAAAAGGAGTAAATCCGAGTCAGAGTCGACTTTCCGCTACAGTTCTGGCAGCCGTTTGATAACAGAACGCTCTTGGGTGGCAATGTCCTACAATTTCCTGCCTCAGGTCGATGAAATAGAAAAGGAGTAAATCCGAGTCAGAGTCGACTTTCCGCTATAAACAAAAACCGGAAAGTCCCCTTTATCGGCACTCACCCCGCCGGCCGACGGCAAGGCTCTTCCGGGTGGGCGCCTTCCGAAGTCATCGCCACCTTCATTGGCTCCGCCGGGCACCACACTACCGCCCTCAATGGGAGAAGTATAATTACGAGTGAGAGTCGACTTTCCCACTGCTGCTTTAAGTGATAAATCGACTCTGGCTCGGATTTGACTCCATCATCTCATTCAACGTAGTCACAATCGCGAGGTGGTGTTTGCCTCGGACCGGCTCCTGTACTGCGACTTTAGGCAGTAGGTCTATGTTGCCACATATATCTTGCGTAAGAGACAGCTAACTGATATATTCTGATTTTCTGAATTAGTGTGAAATAGGACAGGATTCCTCATGCCCAACGTAACCATTCGTGAACGCGGTCAGCTCACGATCCCGATTTCGCTCAGACGAGAACTCGGGCTCGAGGAGGAGGCCACTTTCACGCTCGTGAAAGTCGGGCAGGTCTTACTCTTAACTCCCCGCCGGCTTGTCGGCGACATGATCGCCAGAAAAGGCGCCAAGCTAATGAAAGCCAAAAGCCTGCGGCTCCAAGACATCTTAGGAGATCTGAAGAAGCAGCGCACGCGCTATAACCAAGAACGGTATGGAGTCTAAACCGTGGCGCGTGTTTCTCGATACCAGTGCCCTCATTGCGGGGATCCTCTCAGCCACCGGAGCGGCGCGAGAGGTGCTGCGCCTTGCAGAGGCCGGAGTTATTGATCTTCTCGTCTCCCGTCAGGTCTTGACCGAAGCGGAGCGGACGCTGACGTCGAAAGTGCCGGCGCTCCTCACTGACTACCATGCATTGCTCGGGTCGCTATCGCTCGAGATCCTCGAAGACCCCGTGCCGGACGCCGTTGCTGAGGCCATGGGTGTGATCGCCCACCACGACGCGCCAATTTTGGCGGTCGCGCGTCACGCGAACGTGGATTATCTGATTTCGTGGAACACGCGACATTTTCAGACTGTGAGCGTGCGGGCCTTTGTCACCTTTCCCGTCCTCACCCCCGGAGAGTTTCTGCGGGAATTCCGACGCAGGCTGTCTAGCTAGCGTCACGCGCCCAGTTAGATACAGCCAGGTCAGGTCTTCTCATCTGGCACCTTGGACTCAGAGGAGTTGTCAGTCGCCGGGGACTTCCTTCCACTCCGACATAATGAAGGTGTAATCATGAAGGACGCCCGACGCCACGATCGTCTTCCCCACCAACTCTTCTAACACAGGATCTTTGAAGGCGTTTGCTCCGCTTCGTCGCAGAACATACTTGCCCTCAGGCGTGACCAGCTGCACTGCGAGGCGTTCGCTCTTCGTGCCCTGGCCGAAGCTTTCTTTGACTACCTTTCCGGATAATTCCATATCAAATCGACGCCGTCCTAGGGTAACCGGATATTCTCATTTGCCGAATACTACGCGGTAGGAATCGATTTCACCAGCCACCTCTTTGGCCACGACCGCGACCGCCCGGCAAATGTTGCTGTCCGCCGGCTCGCCGGCTTCGGCTCTTTGTCCAAGCACGACGTGGACGGCATCACCCACCGCCGATTTTTCGTTCACCATGTTTTTCAGGGTTTTGGATTGCCGCTTGGGATTATAGTCGATGTTAAAGGAGAGGATCTTCGCCTGCTGCATATTCGTCTGGGATGCGAGATCTTCCAGTAACCGCTTCAACTTGGGTGAACGACGAGCCCTCGCTCGACGGGCAACCGGTGTGTTTTCAGCAATCCATAGTCCCTTCGACAACAACTGCCGGCGCCGTTCGCTCCGGTTGACCGCGCCTTTGGGCACCGGCGGCCCGCTTGGCGTCGTTGTGGAAAAGGACTTGCCCAGGGGGACATCCGCTATAGGGATATTGACCGGATGGATAGAGGGATCTCCAAGCAAACTGAACTGCGCCAGCGTTTTAAGATCGAAGGGGTCCAAATGGCCGCCGGACTGCGCAAAGGACTGGCGAGCTTCGAGGGCAGCCCTGCCGAGGGAGGAGCCGGCCAACACCCGCTTCAGGAAGTATTGGCAAATGAGATCAGCCTGGCCGTTTCCCTTCGAAGGCCCGTACGCAATCGTACTGCTCCCCCAGAACCCGTACGCTTTTCCGCGCAAGTAGGCGCTGCAAATACCCATCTTGCCGTGCAGGGTCGGGTCAAACAACTGCGCTCCGTAGCAACATTCGGCAGCCACCACGGTCCCTTCCGCAACCCGTCCTTCGATATTGATAGAACTATGCGAGATGGGATAGTCATCGTTGGGACTCTGGCCGTAGAACTGAAAATCGCCGGGCGCTCCATGGCAATTGATGAAATGCGAACGCGCCCCGATCAATGGGTCAGTCCAATTTGGACCTTCCGTGGGGGACAAGTGCAAAGGCCCGCCCGACCCGAACAAATTACTTAAGCTTAAAGACGTAGATTGCTGCCAGACCTGCGCGCTTAGGCCAAGGTAGTTCGAATAGTCCTGAAGGCTGCGTGAGGTCCATGTGGCCGCGGTCTTGAGCAAGCCGACAAGGTATTCCGGATCCGAGGCGCCCGGCAGATCGGGAAGACGGCCGACGACGCGCGTCGCACCGGTAAAGCTCTGCGGATCCTGACTATAGGGCGCTTCGCACGCGTACGGCAGATCGCCGTATGCCGTCATGTCCGCATCATTGCTATGCTCCGGCTCGTAGGCGGGATTGGATAAGTCTTGGTGGGGCACCACGTCCTGGGCGCCTAAAATCATCATGTATTCCGGCAGGAGCGCTTTGTAAACCCCGTCAATCGCCGTTTTATTCTGCTTAGGATCGAGCGCATTCGTGACGGGCGACGCGTTGAACTGTTGCATTGCGGCGGCATCATCCAGTCCTATGAGTTGGGTTGCGAGCCCTCGCGCCTGGTCAGCCGTGATTAATCTCTGCACCTCGGCCTGGATGCCGGCAAAACCGGCGCCATATTTGCCCGCTAACTGCGAAAAATTCGTCAAAATCAGTTTGGTAGACATGGGCTAATGAGGATCCACATAGATCCATGGCCCGACACCTTTCCATTGATCTGGTCCCTCCGAAGCATAGTGAGGCAGGTGCGCCACATACCAGAACACCACGTCCTTATTGTTGACCTCCTCCGGGAGTTGCTTGTATTCGAGAGGGCCTGTCCCGAACGGCCAAGCCTCATCCTCCGTCGGATCATAACGGCGAAGCGCCATGTCCAGATTTGAGAACGCATCGGCATTTCCGTCCTGCGGCCCAGGAATCACCACAATTTTTCGCTTCCGGGCGTTGCCCTGCACTACCCAATATTGCTTGGCGGCGCTTTTTGTATCGTCGGTTTCAAACCTATACGGCGTGTTATCCGGCTCAGGATAGACTTGGGTCTTGGGATCGCCGAAATGCAGGCGCCAATAGGGATGATGCGTATGATCGGTATAGCATGACAGGCCGTGGCTCCAGACCTTTGCGCCGAGGTAGCCTTTGTCGTTGAGATACCAGGCCTGATAGATGCGGTACTCGCCGATTTTGGCGAAGATCCCGATCTCCACCCATTGATCACTTCCCAAGGTATAGGATTTGCGGCATACCTTGTTGTCCTCACACTTTTCTATGTCCTTCAGGTGGTCGACGGTGAGTCGGTCCTGATAGGGCCCGCACCCTTCCCGTTGTATCGGAGGCGGCGGGAAGACCGGTTCATCCTTGATGTACTTGACCCGGATGACCGGAAGGCTCGCCTTGTAAATTACTCGTTCGCCTTTGAAATCGACATTGTATAATTCAATGCCGGAATCGTCCTTCAATTCCCATTCAAAGTCCCAATTGCCTTCTTTAATGTGTCCGGAAATACGATCGAAGATCCCCTTCGCCTCCGGTTGCGCGACTGCCGCATTGGCCGGCCACAGCAAGCCCAAGGCAATGAGTACCAACGCCACAATGCTGCTCATGTTGGACCTCCTCATGACCGACCAAAAACGCCGTTGGCCAAAACCTTATCCACGGTCAGATCCACAAGCGCCCAAAACCGCGGCAAGTCATTCTGCCTAAATGTCACATAGAAGACTCTATGGTTGGTGTGGTTGGGATCAGGCGTAAGGATGGCGCTACTCGCCAGATCCTTGGCGCCCGGGCCAGTCTTGTCCGCGGCTAACTGAACGGCATGTTGGACCTCATTGGCGCTTTCCGGAGGCTGGTAGCCTTCCTCACGCACCACAATTTTTGTCACCGAGCCCGCCGCCGGCTGAGAGGCATCCGACTGAATGTGCACATCAACAGCCCGGTTCATCGTATAGCTATACAGAGTCACCTTGCCGGTCGGCGGCCCCATCGCTTTCTGGGGCCCTCGGCTTTGGGAGCGTAGTACCTCGAACCGTTCCCCCAACAAGTTGCTTAGAGCCGGGTCGTTTTGCATGGTGGCCTTGAGAGCGCCCACCTTCGGGCCGGACACTTTCGAGGCAGCGGCGAGGTCCTTTAGCCCGGACGTATCGAGCGCCTGTTCGTTTTGCCGGCCTTTGGGCCGGGGAGGCCACCCCTCGTCTAAACCGGTGAAATCCAGCGTTGGTATGATAAACGCCACCGGTCCCGGCACAGGGTCGCTCACAGGGCTCGATGATGGCGGTCTCACCTCGCTACATGCAATCAAGACGACCAGCGTCATGGCAAGCAGCAGTCCGTGAAGAGGTCTCATACACTCCTCCTTTTTGAGCTACTCACATTTCAGCGCGTAAACAAATGCCACAGACTGGAGTCTATGTCTATCAGGAAAAACCGCCAGGCTATTTATAACCCTCCGTTGACTTCTTCCTCGTTTTTCAGGTAGACGAGGGCTCTTTCCAAGCGTATTATTCGCCCGGCCAAATTTGGATAACTGAACATGCTTCCCGCTTCCTTGAGATGGCCGTGCCCAGACTGGGTCTTCCCGGTCATGATCTTCGCGCTCTTCACCGGGTGCGCCACACCGATCGAAGTCAAGACTGCATCCAAAGCCCAGCTCGACTTGCTAACGGCCCTTGACGGCGCCGTTTCGGATCTCCAGCAGTCGTTCGATCAATTCCATAATGCCAAAGAAGCGCGCATCCGCGAGGAAGGCCGCATGTTTGTCGCCCGGCAAGCCATCGCTGCGATCTACCCCGCAAACCGGCCCATGAAGCAAATGACGGCCGATGCGCTGTTTGAATCCTACAATGCGAACGTCCAGCCGTGGATCGACAATGCGCTGGTGCTGCCGGATGTCGAGGCGCAGATTATCTCGCTTACCAAGAAAATCGCCGCGACGAGCGATCCTGCATTGAAGGGTCGATATACCTTAGCCCTTCAGGATCTTCAAGAGTTGCGCGCCCGGCTCGTCCACAATAAGCCCGCAGCGGTCACTGAAATCGAGGAGGTGATCCTTGGTGACCTGGCTAATGAGCGCCAAACGGCTCAGGGCGTCCGGCATTTATTGGATATTTTACGATCACAGATAGCTGTTATGAAATCAGTCGCGTCGAAAGTTGATGCATGGCTTGCGATTGACGTGAATGTTTCCCAGGAACAGGCGGACAGTTTAAAGGACGCCTTGGTCGGTGCACGAAAGGCATTTGCAGGGGACGCGCAGTGAATCAAAAGATGTGCCTCCTCGCCTTGCTCTCTTGCGCCATGTTTTACACAACAGGGTGCGGTATTCACCGGGGCAATGTGACTGTGCTGAGCCAGGAACAGCAGCAATACTATAAAGCGCTTGATGACACGCTCAAAAAGAACCGCCAGACACTCGCCATTTCCTTAGAAGAGCAACTGGCGGTGGATCGGACGCGGCAGCAAAATTTACTCAACTGGCAACGCGACCTGGAAAAGGCCGAGGTCCTTCTCCAGCGTGATCCCAACGTCACGGGAGCCGATAGGCTCCTCCACATGAAGCTGGCAGAACTGGACCTGGCATCGGTAGATCGTGTGGCCGCGCTCAAAAAGATCGATGAGTCCCGCGAGCAGGCCATTTTGCATCTGTACGACAAGGTGATCGCCACTCTCGAGACATTGCAGAAAAACAATACGACGCTCGTCACCTATCTGGACAGCAAAGACGCGGTGTACGCGCTCAAGAGCTTGGATGTCGAAGGCATGTTTCGCGCCGCTGCGGCCATTCGACAGGGGAGCGAGGAGCTTGCCTATATCTCGAAGGCATCGGACGAAGAAGCTAAAAAACAACGCGAGGAAGCCCAGCGAGCCATTGAGAAGGTGCGGGACACACTTATCAAAGTCTTCCAGAAATAACAAGCTTGTCATTCTGAGTCCTCCGCTGTCATCTTGAACGGAGTGAAGGATCTCAATTCGAGGCGATTTAGATGCTTCGCTTCGCTCAGCATGACAAACGAAGGATTCAGCATGACAGGCGAAGGATTCAGCATGACAGGCGAAGGGTTCAGGGTGACAAGGGTGTTGCGGTCACACGGGAGTCTCTGCTTTTCAACCGAGAATGAGTCATGGCTAGCTTAAGCGATCTGAAAAAGTTCAGCGAGATCCTGATCCCCGCCCTGAAAGATATCTTCGCAACAACAGGAGAGGGCGATGATCGGCCGGACGCGGACTTGACCAGGGCGATCGACCGGCTGAAAAAACTGGTGTCTGAAGCGGCCGATCCCACACCCGCTTCGCTTGCGCAGCGCTCGGAAGCTATCGTGGCGGCGAGAGCGGTCCTGAACGAAATCATCATTCAGGGATGCACCAATGCTGCGTCGCTTTCGGAATCGACAGTGCTGACGATCCAGGCCCAGCGCAACGCACTTCGTAACCAATTTGCCCTCTTGTTGGAAAAAAGTGTGTTCGAGGACATCCCCCGACTTCTCTCGGACAACGACATGGACCGTTTTTCCAATCAACTCGAGCGCGCTCAAAAGGATATCGAAGACCGGCGGAAAGCCAAGCAGACGGTCGATACCGTTGTTTCAGTCGCCCTTCTCGCCGCCAAATTGGCCGCTAAGCTCGCCTAGCCTCAGCATCTTCAAGCACTTTCAGTTCCGGCATGGACTCTCGAAGGTGATGCGCGAGTTTTTCGTTAGTCTGGTACTTAAGCCGAAATGTCGGGATGTCACCTGCCTCTGTACTCCTGTAAGATCGCCTCCCTTAACGATGCCACAGTCCTTGCGGGCATGGCCTTTGATTGACAGGATACAACTCCAAATCACGAAGGAGGGCATGATGAAATCACTCTCGTCGGTAGGACTGGCTGTCATGTTGTGTTTATTCTTCGGAGGACCCGTTTTGTCTGCCGATGGTAATCTCCCACCCCAGGGTGGGCCTCAGAAGCGATTTCCCCGTGCTCAAGAACTCAACTGCCAGGCCGATCCTAATGGTTGTCAGCAAAAAATTCAGGAGCTTCAGAATCGTCTGCGTCAGATTGATCTTCGCGTCCGCGAGTTAACTGATTGTTTAAGAGGAAATTGTGGGATGATGCAGGGCGGCGGGCAAGGTCAGATGCCTGCGATGCCTGGCAATCAGTTTCCTGGAGCGCCCGGGGGTCAGATGCCCGCAGGACCTGGTGGTCAAATGCCGGCAGCACCTGGAGCACCTGGCGTACCTAACATCCCTAGCGTCCCCGTCCCACCGGGTCAGCAGTAGCTGGCTCGGTTCCTGACGGTCGGCCTTAATGCAGGAGTTGTGCTACTTGCTTGAGGCGAGGAACCACTCGAAACAGCGGGTCTTTCGAACCACCCGGCGCTGATCTGGATCGATAAGCGGCACGGCACAGAAGATCATCGGCGCGAAGATATTGCGTGGCTGCGTGGAAGCCTCTTAGGCATGTGTTCATTGACGCTGCGCCGCGTCCGCTCTGGACGCGCGTAGAATCGGATGATCCTTCATGCATATGCATCCAATAGCCTTCGGGATTTACGACCAGTGAGTGACCGGTCCGGTAATGCGAGTAAAACTGGTGGTTGTGCTTCGACATTGAGGAACCTTTGTGCGCATAACCGTATTTGAGCAGCACGTGGTCTATCGGGCTACGAAACGCCTCCTCGACCCTTGAAAACACATCTCCGTTGCTTTGCTGATCAGTCTTGTCCATTTTAGAGTCGTCCTTTGTTTTAATCATCTATTGCCATTCATGAAGAGCTCACCATCAGCAAGCGATAAGGATGCGATCAGTCATGCCGGGGTCTTGCCCGAAAGCTGTCAAACATTCATGCCGCTTGACCCTGCTTGCGGATTCCGTGCCGGCCCTTTTCGGAGACCTTACGCAGTTTGTCAATAGCCGCTTCGGCTCGTCCCAGGGAGTAGGCAAGATCCTTGATTTGACCATCTATATATCCATCACCGTCAGAGACCTTGGTTTTGGCTGTTTCGGGGGGCCGAATTATCATTGTCCATCTCCTTACGTCCTTTGATTCCTTATTGATCCACGGGTGGGGGCTCTAAGCATCGCTAGGCGTCAGACTGCTCGAAATACTGCGAGCAAATCACTCAGCGCCATTGTCTTGTTTTTCAGGACGACCCGCTCCGCATTCAATTCATCCATGGCGGCCTTCTTCCCGTCACCACCCGCAAGGCACGCCGCTGCAAGCGCCAACACCCGGTTACACTCCTGTTCGACCTTTCCCTTGACAACCCGGTTCACCGAAAGAATTTCCATCATTTTGGCGCGCGTGGAAGCAAGATGCGATTGAAGTTCGGGCTCCGGAAATGTTTTGCGCGCGGCCTCGTCCAGGCAGCGGTCCAGGTCTTGCGCCAGAAATACATACAGCCGCAATAGGGTCTCAGTAATTTCAATGTGGCTACCCGCCGTGGATATACCGCTCATATCGTGCTCCTCTTCCTTGTTGGAACCGCCGCGAGCCGGCGATACTCCCTTGCCATGGCTCCAAGACATATCAGCGCTTGCTCAGAGACCGCGCGCGGATCAGCGCATCGGTAGCGGCGCCGGCAATCATTTGTAGATTGATAGCCACGGTACTTCCTCCGTACGTTCAACTTGCCGGGAGGGCCGCAAAATTTGTGGCAATGGATCTGAGACTACTATTCAGCTATGCCAAAACCACATCAAGGCAACCAGGCTCGAAGCCGCAACTACGAAGATCTCATGAAAGTCAAATGGCGACATGGCAACACCCCGCAAACTGTCTTTGGAAGAGCAGACCCCCACTGTTATCTTTACAGGAACGCCACGGTCCTGTCTGCTCACTATTGCTCATAATAAGCACATATGGTAGGTCAGTCACTTAGGCTTAACCACGCAGAAGATTCGTAAGATCTTCAGCATGTTCCGCCTCATTTGCCAGTATATCCTCTAGTAATCGCTTGGTCGTTGGATCGTCGTTGCCCAGCGATATGATGATTTGCTGGTAGCTATCGATGGCGATGCGTTCGGCAATGAGATCTTCCGTTATCATGTCCGTCACGGACTGCCCCTCCACATATTCAAAGGCCCTAGCGCCTAACGAGCCATCTGGGGACAGATTCGGCTCGCCACCGAGCTCAATGATGCGGTGTGCAATGAGGTCCGCGTGAGTTTGCTCCTCAAGCGCATGCTTAAGAAATTCTGCTTTGACGACCTGCGAACTGATCGCAGAGGCCAGCGAGTAACGTCGCTGATAGCGCTGGACGCACAAAAGTTCCGAAGCTAGCGCTTCGTTGAGCAAAGGGATCACCGCGCCGAGCTGCGCGTTATCAGATGGTGATATTGCCTCTTCCGCAAACTGGTTACGGGCATGAATTCGGAGAGTTCGAATATCGGGAATGAGCTTCATTGATGGTCCTCTCACAGCGGCAATTAAATGAGCGTCTAACATGCCGCCATAATCACTTTTATACCGGAATGGAGATTTCCGGACTGTTCACTATTGCTCACGTATACGGAAGAGAAGGGATATTAAGAGGGGTGATAAGAGAGGCTACAGAAGAGGAAGGGTCCCATGGATTCTTTTGCGATATGTTGATCCATAGCATTTCACAACAAGGGGATATCATGAAATCAC
>DASXSU010000057.1:0-43340 GCA_036505795.1 Nitrospirales bacterium | reverse complement strand
TGGGGCGGACCAAACCGTATCTACGCGGCGATCAAATTTTTCCTGTTCACCCTTGCCGGGAGCTTTCTGCTGTTGATTGCGATCATCGTCCTGTTCATGCAGGGCGGCCACACCTTCGATATTCAGTCTCTGAGCCGGGTTCATTACGACCCGACATTGCAGGCCTGGCTCTTCTGGGCCTTCTTCGCGGCCTTTGCGGTGAAGGTTCCGATGTTCCCCTTGCATACGTGGCTGCCGGATGCCCACGTGGAAGCACCGACGGCAGGGAGCGTGATATTGGCGAGCGTGTTGCTCAAGATGGGAGGGTATGGTTTCCTGCGATTCAGCCTGCCGATGCTCCCACAAGCCTCCTATCGGTTCACGCCGATTATTCTGACACTCTCGGTGATCGCCATCATTTACGGCGCCTATATGGCGCTCGCCCAGTCTGATTTGAAGAAGTTGATTGCCTATTCCAGTGTCAGCCACATGGGATTCGTGACGCTCGGGATTTTCGTCTTCAACACCCAGGGGGTCGAAGGCGCCATCTTGATGATGGTTAACCACGGAATCACCACCGGCGGGCTGTTCTTGTGCGTCGGGATTATCTACGAGCGCACGCACAGCCGGATGATCGCGGACAACAGCGGCTTGGCCAAGCCCATGCCGTTATACGCCGCCTGCCTGGTGATCTTTGCCTTATCTTCTCTTGGGCTTCCCGGTATGAATAGTTTTATCAGCGAATTTCTCGTGCTCGTCGGCGCCTTCCTTCGAACCAAGACGATTGCGGCCATCGCGACCCTGGGGATCATTTTGGCGGCCGTCTATCTGCTCTGGATGGTTCAGCGCGTGGCCTTCGGACTTCCGACTCTGAAGACCGCCCGCCTCGCCGACTTGAACTGGTGCGAAATGGCCTCGCTGGTGCCGCTCGTGGTCCTGGTTTTCTGGATTGGGGTCTTCCCCAACCCATTTCTTGCGCCGATGCATGCGAGCGTGGCACACCTCTTTGATCAAATGAATCGAGCCGGAGTGGCAAACTCGGGCATTCGCGACGCCGTGAGTTTCTTGCCATGACCGTGTTTTTGCCCTCCGACCTCTTGGCAATCCTGCCGGAGTTGCTGGTGATGACGGCGGGCTGCCTGGTCCTGCTGCTCGACCCCCTGCTGTCCGCCGCGCGCAAAGAATGGCTCGCATACGTGAGTCTCGCCAGTCTCGTCGCCGCCTTCGTCGTCGCGTATTGGTTCATAGGGCTGCCGCCTCGATCGGTGTTCAGCGGCTTGTACGTGCTCGACGCCTATGGAACTTTTTGGAAGCTGATGCTGATCTTTTTCTCGGCCTTGACCGTCCTCCTTGCAAAGGCCAACCTTTCACAGGAAAAGATTGATCTGCCTGAATTTTACGCCTTCATCCTGATCTCATTGTCCGGGATGATGGTGATGGTGTCTGGCACTGATCTCCTGGTTATCTATCTTGGAATCGAGTTGATGTCGATCTCGTTATATATCATGGTCGGCTTCAAACGCTCCGAACGACATGCCATGGAAGCCGCCGCAAAGTACTTCATCCTGGGCTCTCTGTCCTCCGGCATTCTGCTTTACGGCATTTCGTTGCTCTACGGACGTACCGGCAGCACCACCCTCGGCGCCATCAAAGCGGGCGTCGCGATCCTCCCTGCCGGCGATCCTATCCTTCTTCTGGCGATGACATTGCTGGTCGTCGGCTTCGGCTTCAAGGTGGCCGCGGTCCCGTTTCACATGTGGACACCGGATGTGTATGAGGGGGCGCCTACGTCGGTTACTGCCTACCTGGCCGTTGCTTCAAAGGCCGCGAGCTTCGGGGCGTTCGTGCGGGTCTTCATAGAAGCGCTCGGTGGTCTGAAGACCAATTGGCAGCTGCTCCTCGTCACGATCTGCATCGCGACGATCATCCTCGGCAATGTCCTGGCAATTGTTCAGACCAATATCAAGCGCATGCTGGCCTATTCAAGCATCGCTCACGCCGGGTACGCGCTAATTGGCTTGGTTGTGGCCGACGCGGCCGGCACGGCAGGGGTGATGCTGTATCTGGCGCTGTATGGCTTCATGACGTTGGGGGCGTTCACGGTAGTGACCATGCTTCGGAAAGGCGGACTGGAAGGGGACGAGATCGCGGATTTTACCGGTCTTGCGAAGCGTAACAAATGGGCGGCGCTTCTCATGCTATTGTTCATGGTCTCGCTCACCGGCATCCCGCCGACCGCCGGCTTCATCGCGAAACTCTATATCTTCATGGCGGCCGTGAGTGCACATTTGACCTGGCTTGCTGTGCTTGCCGTGATCTTTGCCGCGGTCTCGGCTTATTTCTATCTCGGCGTCATCATGGTCATGTACATGCGAGAGCCCGGGGAAGTCGAGGGCAGCCCGGGACATGAGGTTCGTCTCGCCGCGTCACCGGCGGCAACTGTCGTCTTGGCGATCGCGGCGCTGGGAGTTGTTCTCCTCGGGCTCTTTCCCGGCGCGATCGTGAAAGCGGCTCAGAACGCGATTTTACCGCTGCCGTAGCATATTGAAAAGGGACGAGATGGCTTTAAAGAAGGGTGACATCATCGACGAATACAAGCGATTCCCGGACAGTTGCGGGCTGGTTGTCAAAGTGCTGGGCGGCGGCGAAGGCTTTCACAAAATTTTCTGCTGCGGACATGAGCTCACCGAGGAGGACGTGGTGCCTGCGCGACTCAAGAAGGGCGGACGGAAGATGGGCCCGAATGGGGTCGGGGTTATCATCGACGAGAGGAAGAACTATAAAGAGTCGTGTGGCCTGCGCCTGATGATCATGGATGGCGGCCAAGGCCTGCAACGCATGGAGTGCTGCGGCCATTCCATGACTCTGGCCGACGAACAGGAATTCACGGATCTCGGCATTAGAAACGCCCGTATGGCGAAATCCGCGAAGGACGAGCCTTTGGAACCAAGCGGAAGTGCGTAAGGATCAGAAGGTGATCTTATTCAGTTTGGCGTGATATTCCAGCACATTGATGGCTTGATGCATGCGCTGCAACCGGTGATTGCGCGAGCGGAGAACGGCCTGGTTCGTAAGATCCACGCCCTCGATGCGAATGCTCGTGTGCAGCTTCCGCAGTTGCCGATGCAGTTCCTTGCATGTATTGGCGTCGAATTTCTTCAGCACCAAGGGATTCAAGGTCTGATAACCTTCCATGACGTCCCTTGCCATGAGAGCCAGATTACGGTTTTGCGGACTGTCTTCTCCAGCTACCAGTGGCATAGTCGAGTATCGGCGTGCCCTACCTAGAACTTGAGGAGGCCTAGAACCAGCGCCGTTTCTATCCTCTTATCCTACCTGAGCTTACGCAGAATGGCAGGCAAAGAAGCCCCCCGGCGTTCGCTACAATAATTCGCGCCGAACGGAGACGGCGGTGCGAGCCTTGAGAGCCTCTTGATACGCGCGGACCGCCAGTTGTTGTTTCTGATAGAGGACCATCCGGAGCGCGCGATCCTGTGGGGAACCGATCTGCTCCATTGGCATACTCGGCATCAATTGGCTTGCGAGGGCAGCCTGAGCGCCGGCCAGCTCATCGGACGTGGGCGCTACTGATTCGCGGACGAGCGTGCGAGCCTTCTCGCGCATCAACTCCGCTCGAAAAGCCGTCTCAAACGTTGCGGGGGTCCAACGCGATGACGCCAGCATGCGCCTGTATTGGTCGGGATCAAAGGCGCCGTTCCGCTGGAACTCCGGAAGGGCTGAAATGGCTTCACGCAATTCCGCAGGCGTCACAATGACGCCCATGTCTTTGGCGGCCTGACTCCACAACCGGCTGGCGATTAATTGTTCGACCACCATCTGCTTAAGCTGATTCTCGGGGATCTCGCCCGGCATGAACTCCTTGTACTGACGGGACATGTTTTGCAGAGTTCTTTGGTATTCCTCCCGAGATACGCGGTCATTGCCGACAGTAATGATGTTGTCTTCCTTGTTTTGTTCGAACCCCCACCAGCCCATGCTCACCACAAAAACCAGGGCGATCATGCCCATGACGGTTCGGTAAACCCATGGACGCTCGAGCGCCCCTTCTCGAATTATTTTCAACATAGCGCCATTATAAGAAAGCCGCAGCAAAAAATCCAACGCGTGTAATCGTTTGTCTTCCCTGATCTTTTTTGCTACAATGCTGCCAGTAGCCGGAGCATGATCGTTGCCGGAAACGGGTACCTTTGTCGAGGAAAACGAGAAGAAAGACGCGCTCCTCTTTCACAAAGCAACGGTCCTCAATCGGTTCATTGCGAAAATCCTGGATTTCCTGATCGTTCTTGGCCTCGGAGAAATCGCCCCTCCTTACGGCTTCTGGGCGGGCCTCTGGTATTTCTTAGTCGCGGACGGCTTCTCGGGTCAAAGCATCGGAAAACGCCTTATCGGATTGCAAACATGGGTATCAGACTTGCATGCGACTGCGGGCTTTAAAGACTCCATCATTAGAAACATGCCGATGGCAATAGGCTACCTCGCTTGGCAAATCCCCTATCTGGGATGGCTGGGAACAGGGGCGATTTTCAGCCTTGAGGCCCTGCTCATTCTCGGCAATGATCGGGGACTACGAATCGGCGATGAACTCGCGCATACCCAGGTCGTGAACGAAAATATCTTCGACCCTGATCCACGAGCATAAGGAGAATAAGCGTGGGCGTAATGGCTGGTATCCTTGGATGGTTTTCAAATGACTTGGCTATCGATCTGGGAACCGCGACCACCCTGGTGTACGTCAGGGGAAGAGGAATCGTACTCAACGAGCCTTCGGTCGTCGCCATCGAAAAGAAGACCGAAAACCTTTTAGCTGTGGGAATCGAAGCTAAAAAGATGCTCGGCCGGACCCCGGGAAACATTGTGGCAATCCGCCCCATGAAGGAGGGCGTGATCGCGGATTTCGAGATGGCCGAGAAGATGCTCCGCCATTTTATCACTAAGGCGCACAACCGCAGCACGTTCGTACGGCCGCGCATCATCATCGGCGTGCCGTCACGAATCACGCAGGTCGAGCAACGAGCAGTCCGGGATTCGGCGGAGCTCGCCGGCGCCCGAGAGGTCTATCTGATCGAAGAGCCGGTGGCGGCCGCGATCGGAGCCGGGCTGCCCATTACCGAGCCCTCCGGTAACATGGTCGTGGATATCGGCGGAGGCACGACGGATATCGCGGTGCTGTCGCTTGGCGGTATCGTTTATAGCGAGTCCGTGAAGGTCGCCGGCGACCGCATGGATGACGCGATCATGAATTATGTCAAAAAGAAATATAACCTCTTGATCGGGGATCACATGGCGGAGCGCATTAAGGTGGAAATCGGCTCAGCCTATCCCTTTGAAGAGAAGAAAGAGCTCTTGGTGAAAGGCCGTGATCTGATCTCGGGCATCCCCCGGACCTTGCTGTTGAACGATGCAGAGATCAGAGAGGCCTTGGTCGAACCCATTAGTACAATCATCAATGCCATCAAGGTGGCACTTGAAAACACTCCGCCCGAGCTCGCGGGCGACATCATTGACTGCGGCATGGTCTTGACCGGTGGGGGCTCATTGCTTCGCGGCATGGACATACGTCTTCGTGAAGAGACCGGACTCCCCATTATCACGGTGGACGATCCACTGACCTCGGTGGTGCTAGGCGTCGGAAAGATTCTGGACGAACTGGACCTGTTGCGAAAAGTCAGCGTGATGTCGCAGTACAGCGGTTCGAGGTAAGTCCGATCCGAAGCTAGCATGATCTCCCTCCAATCTATGGTAGGCGCCAAGCGGGCCTTCGTCCTGCTACTCGCCGTTCTGGCTGCCGCACTCCTCATTCTCCCGGAAGCGAATGACGGCCCGCTGAAGACCATGGGCGGTGCGCTCGTGACGATGGCCGGTCATCCCTTGAAAGCTCTTGATTCTCTCACGCAAGGGATCGATTCGCTCTGGAGTCGATACATTGCGCTGCGGCACGTCCAGGACGAGAACCTCAACCTCCGCCGCGAGACCGCCATGCTTCAGGAGGAAGCAAGCCGCCTGCGCGAGAGAGCGGCTGCGAGCGACCGACTGCGCGAGTTGTTGGATTTGAAGGAAGAACTGCCGTATACGACCATCGCCGCGCGCGTGATCGCCCGGGATCCCACGAATTGGTACCGAAGCATCGTCATCAACAAGGGCCAGGATGACGGTATCAGTGTCGAAATGGGAGTAATGACGCCTTCGGGCGCGGTGGGCCGTGTGGTGAAGGTCCAGCGCCAGCTAGCAATTGTCCTGCTCATCATCGATCGGAACAATGCCATCACCGGCCTCGTACAGCGGACGCGTGATGAAGGGATCGTCGAAGGAACCGAGAAGGGATGGGCATGGATCAAATATCTCCCCCTCCTTTCCAACGTCAAGGTGGGCGATATTGTCGTGACGTCCGGTTTGGCCGGAGGCTTTCCTCGCGGGCTGCCGATCGGTCGCATCACCCGCATTGAACGGCGCGAGGCTGAGCTTTTCCTATCAGCAGAGATCCAGCCGGATATGGACTTCGGACGATTGGAAGAGGTGCTCGTCATCACTAGCCCCCGGGAAAGCGCGAATCTGCCGCTCTTGCCTGTGCCGGGTCGCATCCCCCTGCCGGCAAAACGAACCGAATCGATTCCATGAAATACCTTCTCTACGTGGCTCTGGTCGTTCTTCTGGTGCCGTTTCAGGCCGTCCTCTTTAACCGGCTGGCGATCTACGGAGTCCATGCCGATCTTGTCTTGATCGCTGTGTGCCTGGTCGGACTGCAAGCCGGCGAATTGGACGCGATCCTCATTGGCATTGCATTGGGTTTTATGCAGGATCTCTTTTCGGGGAACCCTCATTGGGAGAATCTCTGGCTGAAGCCGCTATTGGGTCTTCTGGCAAGCCTTGCCAGCCGCAACGTGGTCAATTTGACGTTGAGCTTCTCGCTGGCTCTCCTCCTGGCGCTGTCGATTTTCTCCGGCTGGGTCACTTTTCTTTTGAAATCATTGCAGGGCCCCGGCGTTGATTTTTTCGCGGCTGCTCAAGGGATCATCCTGCCGCAGGCCTGTTACGATGCGATTCTTGGCGTGGCCCTGCTGAAACTCATTCAATTGATCATGCCTCCACGTCATCAGTTATCGACGGCCAGTTATGAATAACTCCCTTACGCAACATGAAGATTTTCGTCACCTCCAACGTCGGCTGACGTTTTTGCGGCTGGCGCTGTTGATCGGCGTGTTTCTTCTGTTCTCCCGCGTCTGGTACCTCCAGGTCATAAAGGGCGGATATTATCGCGACCTCTCGGAGCAGAATCGGGTGCGCACAGTGCCGATCCGGTCTGCGCGTGGGCTGATCTTTGACCGACGCGGGGAACTCCTCGCGAACAACATTCCAAGTTTCAACCTTTACGCGACCGTGGAAGATACCAAGGATCTGAACGGGCTGGCGGTTTCCCTCGAACAGCTCATTGGTCTACCACAGGCTGAAACCAAGAAACGCTTTGCCCGGCATTCCCGAACATACCTTCCGATTCTGCTCAAAAGCGGCCTTACTTTACGCGAGGCCGCCGTGGTTGAAGCCCATCGTTTGGATCTGAGCGGCCTGCGGATTCAGGCGGAGTCTCAACGCAACTACCTCCACGGCCTCCTCGCCAGTCACCTTCTCGGGTACGTGGGAGAAATCTCGCAAGAGCAGCAGGACGAGACTGCCTTCACTGATCTGACGATGGGGACCATCGTCGGAAAATCGGGGGTTGAGAAGAGCTTCGATCAGGTGATACGCGGACGGCCCGGCCAGAAAACCATCGAGGTGGACGCCCGCGGCGCCGAGCGAAAAACCCTTGCAGTCGTCGAACAGACCTCGGGAGATGATCTGTACCTGAGCATCGACCTTCCCATGCAGAGGCTTGCGGAGTCGCTCCTGGACCCAGAGTCCGGGGCCGTAGTCGCAATCGATCCGGCGAATGGAGATGTGCTCGTGCTCGCGAGCCGGCCCGGCTACGATCCGAATATCATCTCGCACGGTCCGTCCAGTGCCGTCTGGGAGCAGATCTCCAATGACGCACGCCACCCGCTGACTAATCGCGCGATCCAAGGCGTTTATCCTCCGGGGTCCACTTTCAAGATCATGATGGCCTCTGCGGCATTGGAATCGGCGAAGTGGACCAGCAACACAAAGATCCACTGCAGCGGCAGCTACCCATTCGGCAACCATGTCTTTAGAGACTGGAAAAAGGGGGGGCACGGCTCGGTAGATATGTATCAGGGTATTGTGAACTCTTGTGACGTGTATTTTTATATGCTCGGCAATCGCATCGGGATTGATGCGATCGCGGACGCTGCGCACGAATATGGACTCGGTAAACTGACAGGGATCGACTTGCAAGGTGAACGCAGCGGCATCATCCCCTCAACCGAATGGAAACAACGGGCCAGAAAGGAACCGTGGTACCCCGGCGAAACCATTTCCGCATCGATCGGGCAGGGTTATGTGAGCGTCACCCCTTTGCAAATGGCGGCAGCGATGGCCGCGGTCGCGAACGGCGGGGTGCTCTACAAGCCGCGTCTGGTGCGTTCGATCCGCGAGCGGGTGACCGGCCAGTCCAGAGACATTTTGCCGGCCGAAAAAGGCGTCATCTCCCTGGACAGCGACTCCTTCGCGTTTCTGCATCAAGCATTAAGAGGCGTCGTACATGAAGGGACCGGCAAACGCGCAGACTCCAAGCTTGTGGAGATCTCAGGCAAGACCGGCACCGCGCAGAGCGTCGGCGCCCGTCTGCAGAAGAGCGAAGGCGAGGATGTGCCCAAGCAATTTCGCGATCATGCCTGGTTCGTCGCGTACGCGCCCGCAGATCATCCCAAGATCGCAGTGGCGGTCATCGTAGAGAATATAGGCCATGGGGGAACCTTCGGGGCGCCCATTGCCAAGGCCCTCATTGAAGAATACTTAAAGGACACAGAACCACATGATCGAAAGCCGCATCCCGGATAACTTTGAGTGGCGCTTCGCCCTGGTCGCTCTGAGTATTCTGGCGCTGGGGGTGCTCTCCATCTACAGCGTGACGCAAGATGTCGAACAGGCCGGCCGCCTGCCGTTGTACATCAAGCAGATCATCTGGATCGTCGTCGGCTTCTTCTCCTTCCTGGTCGCAATGGCGATCGACTACCACCGCTTGGGTCGCTACGCCTATTTAATTTACGGCGTCACCTTGGTTCTGCTGGTCGCGGTTCTTATCGGCGGCCGGTCCAGTCGCGGCGCTCAACGCTGGTTCGCCTTGGGACCATTTGCCTTCCAGCCTTCGGAGCTCGCCAAATTGGTCCTGGTGCTGGTGCTTGCGAAATACTTTGCCGAGGTCCAGCGCACCGGATGGCTTCAGCTTGTCGTCATTCCGGCCCTGATCACCATCCCAGGCCTTCTCCTGATCCTGAAACAGCCGGACCTCGGCACTGCCATGAGCTTCACCTTCATCTATCTGTCCATGGTATTGATCGGCGGTCTGCATGCTCGGACTCTCGGCCTGGGCTTGCTGTTCACGTCCATGCTGTTTCCGTTTATATGGGAACTGTTTTGGACGTCCCTGCATGACTACCAACGCGAGCGCATCATGACGTTCTGGGACCCGACCATCGATCCCGCCGGAAAGGGCTATCATACCTTGCAATCCCAAATCGCGATCGGCTCAGGTGGCGTTTGGGGCAAAGGTCTGGACGAAGCGACGCAAAGCCGATTGAAGTTTCTGCCGGAGGGGCACACGGATTTCATCTTCGCCGTGTTTGCCGAGCACTGGGGATTTGTCGGCGTGCTCATTCTCTTCGCACTGTTCGCCGTGTTGATTTTCCTAATCGCCGAAATTGCCTTTAAGGCAAAAGATGAGCTAGGGCTGTTGCTGGCCGCCGGAATTCTCGCAATGCTGGGCTTCTGCCTCGTCGTCAACGTTGGCATGACGATGGGCGTATTTCCGATTGTCGGGATTCCACTTCCGCTGATGAGTTATGGCGGAACGACGACCGTCACAACCATGTTAGCCCTAGGTCTGCTCTTGAATGTGAAACGACGGCGACTGACGTTGTTCTATTGAACACTCTCCCGTCCCCTTCTCCTTGATTGGAGAGTGGGGGGAGACCTTTAACCTTTTACGGGCAATCGGGTCTAAACACGAGGAGTCATATGAATCCTCTCGACATTCCCGGTTATCCAAGGAGTGGGCATGGCCTCGGAGATCATCATCAATGTCGCGCCGGAAGAGACCCGCGTGGCGGTCCTCGACCGGAAAATTCTGACCGACCTCTACATCGACCGCGTCAAAGAACGCGACTTCGTCGGAAACGTTTATAAAGGCAAGATCGTAAAGGTCCTTCCTGGGCTGCAAGCGGCCTTTGTCGATATCGGCCAGGAGAAGGCGGCGTTTATGCATGTCTCGGATCTCACGGGCGACGCGGGCAAGCTGGACTTCGATGATCCCTTGGTCGAGATTGAAGACAAGGTGCCGGAAGTCGCCAAGGCCAAGCGCGGCAGTTCCAAGCCGATCGAAGAGTTGCTGGAGGAAGGCCAAGAGCTGATGGTTCAGGTGACGAAGGGTCCAATCGGCACGAAAGGCGCGCGAGTGACGGCCTATATCTCATTACCTGGCCGGTATCTCGTTTTCATGCCGAACGTCGACCACATCGGAATTTCCCGGCGGATCGAAAAAGACGAAGAGCGCGCCCGCCTCAAGCAATTGATGCACAAGCTGCGAAAGCCGGGACAAGGCTACATCGTGCGCACCGTCAGCGAAGGCGTCTCCGATGAGGAATTGCGCTCCGATGTAGAATTTCTGCAAGCGTCCTGGGAAGAAATTTTAGAAAAGAAGCGACGGTTGAAGCCGCCCGCATTACTGCACAGCGATCTGGACCTGGTCTTCCGCACCGTCCGCGACCACTTCACAAAAGATGTCCAGCGCCTGTGGATCGACTCCAAACAAGACTACGACGCCATACGGGAATTCGTCGGACGCTATCTCCCGGAGCTCCTGAACCACATCGTGCTCTATACCAAAGATGAGCCCATCTTCGATTATTTCGATCTCGAGACCGAGATTTCCAAAGCCATGGCCCGTAAAGTCTGGTTGAAATCAGGCGGGCATATCGTGATCGACCATACCGAAGCCATGACGGTTATCGACGTCAATACCGGCCGCTTCGTCGGCAAACGGGATCTGGAAGATACCATCGTGCGGACAAATCTGGAGGCGGTCAAGGAAATCGCGTACCAGCTCAAGCTGCGAAGCATCGGCGGAATCATCATCATCGATTTCATCGACATGGAACGTGAGCGCAACCGCGACAAAGTGTTTCAGGCCTTGACCGATGCCCTGGCGCATGACAAGGCCCGCGCGCGCATCCTCCGGGTCTCGGACCTGGGGTTGGTCGAGATGTCCCGTGAGCGCGTTCGCGAGGATCTTTACCGGGCGCTCTCTGAGCCGTGTCACTACTGCGAAGGACGCGGCTATACAAAAGATCCGATGACCGTCTGTTACGAACTATTTCGAGACATCCGGCGGGTCGGGCCTACCCAGGATGAAAAGCTGTTGATGATCGGCGCGCATCCCAACGTGGCCTCCGTCCTCACGGATGAAGAGTCGCACGCGGTTGCCGAGCTCGAGCGCGAGTGCCGCGTCAAGATGGTTATAAAACCCGACCCCACGCTGCATATCGAGCAATATGACATCGTCATGCTTTGAGGGTATGAAGACAGGCAACCCTCTATGGAATCCCGTGACTTACGGAAAAGTAGCCGGTACTTTTTGGGGAACCCTTCTCGGGAACTCTTGACGAAAGGCGAACCCTTGGTTATCGTGATAGGGATCGCCATCCAAGATCTTCTCATTACCGTTCAGAGCGGGTCGATGACGAAACCGAGCGAATTTCACAGCTCAGGAAGGTAATCGCGTCGCTGGAATACCGGGAAGGGGCGCGTCTCGGCGCGCCTGGGGCGGGCGGGTGAAAATATGACGACCATCGGCATCTCAGATCCTCGATACCCCGTGTCGCTGCGTAACATCGCCGACCCGCCGCCGCTCCTCTATGTCGACGGTGAATTGGAGCCGGTCGATGCGCAAGCGGTCGCCATCGTGGGGTCACGCCGGGCTACGCCATACGGCATTCGCGTCGCGCGTATGCTTGCCGGGGAATTGAGCCGTCTAGGGTTCACCATCGTCAGCGGCATGGCACGCGGCATCGACCGGGTGGCACACGAGATCGCCATCGCAGCCGGTGGCAGAACTCTCGCGGTGCTGGGATGCGGCCTGGATGTCCTCTATCCGCCTGAGCATGCACAGCTTCGCGCACAAATCGCGGGAGCCGGGGCTGTTCTCACGGAGTTCCCGCTTGGATCGCCTCCATTGGCCGCACATTTTCCGAGGCGTAATCGGATTCTCAGCGGCCTGTCGCTCGGCGTAGTCGTCGTGGAAGCGGCCGAAGGCAGCGGCTCCTTGATTACCGCCAAGTTTGCCGCAGAACAAGGCCGGGAAGTATTCGCCGTGCCGGGACCGATCGATGCCCCCACAAGCCGCGGAACCCATGGTTTGCTTAAGCTAGGCGCGAAATTGACCGAAACGGTGGACGACATTCTTGACGAGTTACTACCACAACTTGAAAAACCGGTCATGACTGCATCGCTGTGTTCGGCCTCAGCGACGGAGAGTCGAAGGCCGCTCATGGATTTCTCGCCGGAGGAGCAGAGGGTGTATGCTGTGGTCAGTCAAGACCCGCAGAGCATCGATGAATTAACGGAGCAAGCTGCCTTGGCGTCATCGACGGTCGCCTCCGCACTCCTGGGATTAGAGCTCAAGGATGCGGTACGGCAAGCCCCCGGGCAGCGTTACCACCGAGCATAAATGGATTCTCCATGGCCAAGTCTCTAATCATCGTCGAATCTCCCGCGAAGGCGCGCACGATCACTAAGTACCTCGGGCGGGGCTATACCGTGATGGCGTCCGTAGGGCACGTCAAGGACCTGCCAAAGAGTAAGTTGGGGGTCGACCTCGAACACGATTTCAAGCCGTCCTATATGACGATCAAGGGAAAAGCTCAGGTGCTGGCCGACATCAAAAAGAAGGCGGACGCGGCCGACAAGGTGTACTTGGCCCCTGACCCCGACCGCGAAGGTGAAGCGATTGCGTGGCACCTCGCCGAAGAAATCAACGGCACACCGAAAGGCAAGACCACCAAGAAAGGCAAGAACCGGAAAGTCTTTCGGGTGCTCTTCAACGAGATCACCGAGAAGGCCGTCAAACGTGCATTGCAGTCGCCAGGCGATATCGACATGAACCTCGTGAACGCGCAACAGGCCCGTCGCGTGCTCGACCGGATCGTCGGGTATCAGGGCAGCCAGCTGCTCTGGAAGAAAATCCGTCGGGGCTTGAGCATGGGACGAGTCCAGTCGGTCGCTCTGATGCTGATCTGCGACCGCGAACGGGAGCGCGAGGCGTTCCGCCCGGAAGAATACTGGTCGATTACGGCGACCCTCGCCGGAGCAAATCCCCCGCCCTTCGACACGAAGCTGCACAGCGAGAACGGCCGGGAGGCGGTGATTCCTTCCGAGACGGAGGCGACCCGAATCGTCCAGGACGTCCAGGGCAAGGATTTTGTGGTCCAGGCCATCGAGCGCAAGGAGAAGCGACGCAACCCGGTTGCGCCGTTTATTACGAGCCGGCTGCAACAGGATGCCGCGCGCAAACTGCGTTTCAGCTCGAAGAAAACCATGACGTTGGCCCAGCAACTCTACGAGGGCATGGAGATCGGGAAAGAAGGACCGGTCGGCCTGATCACCTATATGCGAACGGACTCCACGCGTATTTCCGATGAAGCGGCCGAGGAGGCGCGGGAAGTGATTCGCGCGCGGTTCGGCGACAACTATCTTCCAACTACCCGCAATGTGTACAAGAACCAGAAGGCCGCGCAGGAGGCCCACGAGGCCATTCGGCCGACATCGGCGCATCGCGATCCAGCATCGGTCAAACAGTTCATGGACCGGGATCACTACCAATTATATAAGCTGATTTGGAATCGATTCGTCGCGTCACAAATGGTCCCCGCGGTGCTGGAGGTTACGCGGGTTGACTGTGTTCCGCAGGGCACCCAGAGCCAGTATCTGTTTCGCGCCACCGGAACGGTCGTCAAATTCCCTGGTCACACCGCGGTTTATGAAGAAGGCAAGGATGAGCCGGCGAAAACTCCTACGACGGACCAGACTGCCGAGGATGAAAGCGAGCGCCATCTGCCGGTCCTGAGCGAGGGAGAGCGCCTGCGCTTGGTCGCCCAGGAAGGGCAACCGGTGCCGGGTGTGTCCCCGAAGCAGCATTTTACGCAGCCGTCCCCCCGATACAACGAGGCGCTGTTGATCCGAGAGCTGGAAGAAAAAGGGATCGGTCGTCCGTCTACATACGCCTCCATCACGTCGACGATCCAGGAGCGCCGCTACGTCGAAAAGCAGGAAGGCCGATTCGTACCGACCGAGACAGGGCTAATCGTGAATGACTACCTCGTCAAAGGTTTTCCGGACATCCTGAACGTCGACTTCACTTCCCAGATGGAAAAGGAACTCGATGAGGTCGAGGAGGGTGAGAAACTCTGGGTGACCGCCGTCCGCGATTTCTACACGCCGTTCAGCAAGGACATGGAAAAGGCCAAGGATCTTCCCGGGCCGAGAGATGTCGTCCAACCCCCCACCAATGTTCCATGCGAGAAGTGCGGTCGGATGATGGAGATTAAGTGGGGACGAAACGGCAAATTTCTGGCTTGCCCCGGCTATCAGGAGGACCCCCCCTGCAAGAACACGCAGAACTTTGAAAAACTCCCCGACGGCACAATCAAGATCGTGGCAAAGCAGGAGATGACCACGGAAGAAAAATGCGAGAAATGCGGCTCGCAGATGGTGATAAAGACCGGCCGCTTCGGGCAGTTCATTGCGTGTTCGGCCTATCCCGCCTGCAAGACCACGAAGGCGATTCCTCTCGGCGTGAAATGCCCGCAGGACGGCGGCGATCTCGCGCAAAAGCGGAGCAAGAAAGGCCGCACTTTTTACGCCTGCACGAACTATCCGACCTGCAAATTCGCGCTCTGGGACCGGCCGGTGCCGCGCCCCTGTCCCAAGTGCCAGGCGCCCTTCCTGATCGAGAAGTACTCCAAACAAGCCGGCAACTCCACCGTGTGCCGCACTGAAGGCTGCGACTACATCGAAGTGTGATACAATCTCGCGCTAAGTGAGGCTCCGGCTGCGCCGGGCCGAGCGCGGGGCACGGGGGCATCGGAGCATTCTGATGCGCACGGGCCCCCGAAAAGGATGTATGCGTGAAGATGTCGTCATTATAGGCGGAGGCTTGGCGGGGTCGGAAGCTGCTTGGCAGGCCGCAAACCGCGGCGCGCGCGTCACGTTGTATGAGATGCGGCCCAAGGAGCCGACACCCGCGCACCAGACCGGCTTCTTGGCCGAGCTTGTCTGCTCTAACTCATTAGGCTCCGACGACAGCCTGAGCGCCCCGGGCATCCTCAAAGCCGAGATGAGACGCCTCGGTTCCCTCATCATTAAGATCGCCGAGGAGGCGCGTGTGCCGGCCGGCGCCGCGCTCGCCGTGGATCGCGATCAGTTCGCCCAGAAGATCACGCAGGCCTTGGAGAGCCATTCCAACATTCGAATCATTCACGAGCAGGTCACCACGATACCCAAGGACGCGGTGGTGATTATCGCGACCGGGCCACTGACTTCCGACGCTCTCGCCGCCGATCTCATGGCCCTCACGAATTCCCGGCACTTGTACTTCTTTGATGCGATCGCACCCATCGTCGATGCGGACAGCATCGATCACGCTCTGACATTCAAAGCCTCGCGCTACGACAAGGGAACCGCGGACTATTTGAACTGTCCCATGACCGCCGCCGAGTATGATGCGTTCTATCAGGCACTCCTTGCGGCCGAGAAAGTCGTTCCGAAGGAATTTGAAAAAGTGCCGTACTTTGAAGGATGCATACCCATCGAGGTGATGGCTGAACGAGGGCGCGATACAATGATGTTCGGGCCGATGAAACCGGTCGGCCTCGTAGACCCGAAAACCAATACGCGGCCGTACGCAGTGGTGCAGCTTCGGATGGAGAACAAGTACGGCACCTGTTATAACCTCGTGGGGTTTCAGACAAAGCTGACGTATGGCGCGCAAAAACGTGTTTTCCGCACTATCCCGGGATTGGCGAATGCCGAGTTCCTGCGTTACGGCAGCGTCCATCGCAATACTTTCGTGAATGCTCCGGCCGTGCTGAAGAACAGCTTGCAGCTGAAATTCCAGCCGCGCACCTTCATCGCCGGGCAGTTGGTCGGCGTCGAAGGCTATACGGAAGCTGCTGCCTCCGGCGGTCTAGCCGGCATCAACGCGGCTCGCTTCCTCCATGACTTAGAGGTCGTCACCCCTCCCGAGACGACGGCGCATGGCGCGCTTGTGAACTACATCACAACCAGTGATCCGCGCCATTTTCAGCCGATCAACATCAATTACGGATTGTTTCCGCCTTTGACCACTCGAATTCGAGACAAACAGGATCGCCAACACCGGACCGGCCAGCGCGCACTGGAAGACTTTACGACATGGATGCAGCAGTCCGCTCTTTCCTGAGCCATCTGCGCATCGAGCGAAGGGCGTCCCCGCACACCATTCGCAATTACACCCTCGACCTGGCCCAGTTCCTAGGCTTTCTTCAGCGCGACCAGCGGAATCTCTGTACCCCCGAACAAGTACAATCCCTCGTGATCCGAAGCTTCATGGCAGCTCGCACGCACCAGGGGGACGGTAGAGCTACGCGCAGCCGCAAGCTGTCCGCAATAAGAAGTTTGTTTAAATATCTCGCCCGGGAAGGGCGGATCAATGTCAACCCTGCCGAAGCGATAGCCGGGCCAAAACAGGACCGAAAGCTGCCCCGAGTGCTGACCGCCGAGGATGCGCAGAGATTAATGGAAGACCGCCTGCGGCCCCACTCCCTTCGCGACCAAGCCTTGCTGGAAACATTGTATTCATCCGGCGCGCGCGTCTCGGAACTTGTGAACCTGAACCTCGACGACCTGGACCTTCATGAAGGCGTGGCAACAGTTCTCGGCAAAGGACGGAAGGAGCGGATCGTACCGCTGGGCGCCTATGCCGTGTCCGCCCTCGCTGCCTATCTTCAGTCCCTGCCGCCAGGCACGGTCTCCGGGCCCCTGTTTCGAAACCTGCGCGGGGGCCGCTTGACCGCCCGCAGCGTGGAGCGGATGGTGGCCAAGGCTGCGCGGGACTTACCCAACTTCCCTAGTCTCACTCCCCATGGGTTGCGGCACTCTTTTGCAACCCATCTCTTAGACGGCGGTGTGGATTTACGGGCGATCCAAGAACTGTTAGGGCATGCGTCCCTGTCCACCACCCAGCGATACACCCACGTCGCGCTTGATCGCATCATGGAGGCATACGACAAGGCCCATCCCCGCGCGCATGCGCGAGCGCTATCGTGATGGCGATCATCCGCTCTACCAGCGTCCTTTGCGTGCGCCGCGATCAACGCGTAGCCATGGGCTGCGACGGGCAAGTGACCGTCGGCACGACGGTCATGAAGCATAACGCAAAGAAGCTACGTCGGATGTATAATGACTCTGTACTTGCGGGATTCGCCGGCGCCACGGCAGATGCTTTTACGCTGTTCGAAAAGTTCGACGCGAAGCTTCAGGAATATCGGGGGAACCTGACGCGCGCAGCGGTGGAACTGGCGAAAGATTGGCGGACCGACCGGATGTTGCGCAGGCTGGAGGCGCTCTTGGCAGTTGCCGACCGGACAAATTCGTTGATCATATCCGGCACCGGCGACGTCATTGAACCGGAGGACGGGATCCTTGCCATCGGATCGGGCGGCCCCTATGCGCTGGCCTCCGCCCGAGCGTTACTGCACCACTCGTCCTTGGACGCAAGAACGGTCGTCGAGGAGTCTTTGCGCATTGCGGGTGGCATTGATATCTATACGAATCTGGAAATCACCATTGAAGAGCTGGATGCCTCGAAATAATAATAGGACGCCATGCTAGAGAATAGACCCGGACACAAGCTGGAAAGCCTCACGCCTCGGCAGATCGTCGACGAATTGGACCGATATGTGATCGGCCAGCGCGACGCCAAGCGGATGGTCGCCATTGCGCTTCGCACGCGGTGGCGGCGCCAGCGCCTGTCGGAAGAGTTGCGCGATGAAGTGATTCCCAAGAACATCATCATGATCGGCCCCACGGGCGTCGGCAAGACCGAAATTTCTCGACGTCTCGCGAAACTTGCCCAGGCACCGTTCATCAAAGTAGAAGCCTCAAAATTTACCGAGGTCGGCTATGTCGGCCGGGATTGCGAATCGATGGTCCGCGATCTCGTTGAACAGGCGGTCACGATTGTAAAAACAGAATACGCGCAGGGTATCCAGAGGAAGGCCGAGGCACAAGCGGAAGAACGGTTGCTGGACTTGCTGCTTCCTCCGCCCGCCGCGCGAATGGGACCTGGGATCTTCGATGAAACAGCCCAGCAGGCGAGCGTGGAGAACCAAGAGAGCAATGATACCACCCGTTCCAAGCTACGCCTGCAACTAGGCGAAGGCAAACTGAACTCCCGCTCGGTGGAAATTGAAGTCAAGGACAAGTCCTCCATTCCCATCGGCGTCATCTCGAACATCGGCGGCATGGAGCAGATCCAGGATCAAATTCAGGAGATGCTGGGTGGCATGTTTCCCGCGAAAAAGAAACGACGGATGATGAAAGTGCCGGAAGCTTTGGAGCTCTTAACCCAGGAGGAAGCCCAGAAGCTGATCGATATGGAAGCCGTCGTGAAGGAAGCGGTGGCGAAGACCGAGCAAAACGGCATTATCTTCCTGGATGAAATCGACAAGATCGCAGGGCGGGAGCGAAGCATGGGGCCGGATGTCTCCCGCGAAGGCGTCCAGCGCGACCTGTTGCCGATCGTCGAAGGCTCGACGGTCACAACCAAGTATGGCCCGGTGAAGACGGATCATATTCTGTTTATCGCGGCCGGCGCCTTTCACGTGGCCAAGCCCTCGGATCTGATCCCGGAGCTTCAGGGGCGGTTTCCGATCCGGGTCGAACTCAGTCCCCTCACCAAGGAGGATTTCGTCCGCATTCTGACCGAACCTCAGAACGCCTTGATCAAACAGTACACCGCACTACTCGAGACCGAAGGGATTACCCTGGATTTCACGGCCGACGCGCTTGAGGAAATTGCGGCCACCGCCGTCCTCGTGAACGAGCGCTCCGAGAATATCGGGGCGCGTCGCCTGTTCACGATCATGGAACGGCTTCTCGAAGAAATCTCGTTTGAAGCCCCCACTCTCGTGGAGAAAAAAATCAGGATCGATGCCGAAGCGGTGAAAAATCGCCTCAAAGATATCATCAAGGACGAAGACTTGAGCCGGTTCATTTTATAGCGGAGCGTCATCTATGGACGAGCTGATCAAAAAGGCGGAGGTCCTTGTAGAAGCCCTCCCCTACATCCGGGCTTTTTCCGGCAAGACCATTGTGATCAAGTACGGCGGCAAAGCCATGACCGATCCTTCGTTAAAAGAGGGCTTTGCGACAGACGTCATCCTCTTGAAATACGTCGGCTTGAACCCGGTGGTGGTCCATGGCGGCGGTCCGCAAATCGATCAGATGCTCAAGCGGCTCGCGATCGAGCCGAAGTTTCGACAGGGAGTACGCGTCACGGACGAAGCCACGATGGAAATCGTCGAAATGGTGCTCGGTGGCACGATCAATAAAGAGATCGCCGCACTGATCAGCCGGCATGGAATTAAGGCGGTGGGGCTCAGCGGCAAAGATGGCGGGCTGATCCTGGCGAAGCCCTTTACGCGGGCGGAGTGGGCCAAGAAGCTCGGGACCGAGCTTGGCGGGCTCGCGGAGCACGAAGACTATGGGCTTGTGGGCGACGTGCAACAGATCAACCCCTCCTTGCTCCTCACACTACAGGCTAGCCACGTGATCCCGGTTATCGCCCCGTTGGGCCTGGGCAAGGATGGACGGACGTATAACATCAATGCCGATCTTGTCGCCGGTGCGGTGGCAGGAGCGCTCAAAGCCGAAAAGCTGGTGGTCCTGACGGATGTCCGCGGCATTAGAGATGACGACAACAAGCATATCTCGACGCTGGCCCGGAAGGATGTGGCCCGTATGGTCAAGAAGGGAATCATCAGCGAAGGGATGCTGCCGAAAGTTCAAGCCTGTCTGGCCGCTCTCGAAGGCGGCGCGAAGAAGGCGCACGTGATCGACGGTCGGACGCCGCACGCCATTCTGTTAGAGATCTTTACCGATAAAGGCATCGGCACGGAAATCGTGAACTGATCAAAGAATTTCTTCCTGCCACTCAATACGGCGACGATGCTTTCAGAGAAGACAGTCGACGCTCCCGAAGTCGCCGCGCGCGTGCGGTCGTTCGCGGCGCGTCTGACCATCGGCTTCATCATCGCCGCCAATGCTTTGTTTCTCTCCGCCCTCTGGGTCAGTGGCCTGGACCTCGATCTGGTATTCGGCGACCGTGACCTCTTCGACCCCGTACGAGATGTGTGCCTGCGCATGGCTTGGTACCGCCCCCAAGGCGAACAGGAACCGGTTCGTCTATGCAAAGAGTGGATCAATCTGAAAGACAGCTCAGGGAAGGTGCACAAATTTGAGAAAGACGCGCCGATTACCAAGGGCAAGGACGGGAAATTCTACGTCCATCCGCCCAATCCCGGAGACGGCCGCATTATCGGGCTCTTGATCTTCGTGATTGCTATGATCGCCGCCGGAATGTGGGCGCAACGGGTGCTGATTGCCCGCTACCGATCCCGCCTTCTGGCGGGAAGGGCTCCATGAGCCTTCGCAGGAAGGTTGCTCGCCCCGTGATTCTGGCGCATGGCGGAGCCGGTTCAAAGCCATTGACGCCTCCGCAGAAAGAATGCCTACGCCTGAGCCTCGTGAGGGGTTACGAACTGTTACGGCGGGGCGGCTCGGCGATCGACGCCGTGGAAGAAGCAATCCGCACCATGGAGTCTTCTGGACTCTTTAATGCCGGCACAGGTTCTCGCCTGCAATTAGACGGCGCGCGGCGGATGGACGCCGCCCTGATGGACGGCCGAGGATTGCGTGCCGGCGCAGTGGCGGGTATCGAACAGGTCCTCCACCCAATCAGTGCCGCCCGCTTCGTGATGGAAAGAACTTCTCACGTATTGATCGCGGGTCCTCCGGCCACCCGCTTCGCGCGTCACTTCAAACTCGAGCGTCAACTGCTGCCCACCCCGGCAGACCGCAAGAAGAATCGAGTCGGTTCCCTCATCGGGAGGCAACGGCAGACGCTCGGCCTCTATGCGCAGATGACCCGCGAGGAGACCGTGGGTGCGGTGGCGTTGGACTTGAGGGGCGACGTGGCCGCAGGGGCTTCCACCGGCGGGGTCGCCTGTATGCTGCCGGGACGCGTCGGCGACACGCCATTGATCGGCTGTGGTGTCTATGCGGATAACGAGGCCGGCGGCACGTCGATGACCGGTATCGGCGAGAGTATTGTGCGTCTTGCCATGGCAAAAGATATCGTGGGCCGCTTGGGCCGAGGCGAGAGACCGGCCGCCGCCGCACGGCAGGCCATCGACAAATTAGTGCGTCGCATCGGCCTGGCTGCGGAAGTCGGCGTGGGGGCCCTTGTCGTCGCGCCTGACGGACGGTTTGCAATCCGCCATAGCTCGCGCAGGATGGCGGCCGGATTCTGGACCGGCCGAGGCGATCCGATGATCGCCGACCGGTTCGGCTAGGTCATCACGACCGATCCTGACCGACCTTCTTCCAGAAGAAATAGATCGGGATGCCGAGGAGCACAATCAATAAGCCGGGCCAGGTGTACTGCGGCTTGTATCGAAGCAGTTGAATCTCGACGAAGGCGGCGAGTCCCAGGTAGATGATCGGAAGGACAGGATAACCGAACGCGTGGTATGACATCCGCGCGCCTCGCATGCGGCGCAGCCGAAAGACGCCGATCATCGTCATTATGTAAAACAACATCACCGTAAAAATCAAAAAATCCAAAAGCTGGCCGTAGGTGCCGGAGAGGCAGAGCAGTGAGGCCCAGACACCCTGGATCACCAGCGCAATGCTGGGGACGCGATGGCGATTTACAGCGCCCACGCTGCGAAAGAACAACCGGTCATGGGCCATCGCATAGTAAATTCGCGCGCCGGCGAGAATCAGGCCGTTGTTGCAGCCGAAGGTGGAGATCATCACTACGACGGCAATCAAAATAGCCCCCGTGGTGCCGAAGACTACCTCGGCCGCCGCTATGCTGACCCGATCTTCCGCAGCATACTGGATGCCGCGCCCCATGACGGTCGTCGCATCCGGCGAGCCGGCCAAAGGCAAGACGCTGAGGTACGCCAGGTTCACCAGAAAGTACAGGAGCATGACGATCCCTGCACCCAAAGCCAATGCTCGCGGTAGTGTCCTCTCCGGGTTTTTGACCTCGTCTCCGACAAAGGTCACATTATTCCAAGCATCGGCGGCGAATAACGAGCCGACCATTGCGATCCCGATCTGTGTGAGAACGGTCATCCATTGAATTTCGGACCCCGTCCCACTGGTTGACGTTCCCCAAAAGAATTCTAGATTGGCGCGCACGGCTACCGGGTTTGCAAACAGGGCCCCGAGCAGAACGACGGCCACCAGCGCAGCCATCTTGGTGTAGGTGAATAGGTTCTGCACGACAGCACCCAAACGGATGCCCATCAGATTTATCCAGGTCAGCACAATGATGGACAGAATCGCGATGAGATTTTGCGTGTTGAGGCCGACGCTATACGGACCAAGTTCGCCGAACCACAAGGTAAACGGGCCCAAGGATCCGATTTTCCAGATCCAAGTGGTAGAGGAGATCCACGGCGCCACGACGCCGGCGAACTTGGCAAAAGCGATCGCAACGGCCGCGATCGTAGCCGTCTGGATGATGAGTAACATCGACCAGCCGTACAGAAACCCCCATAACGGCCCAAACAATTGCCGAAGATAGACGTATTGCCCGCCGGAATGCGGCATGGCCGCCGCCAGCTCGCCGTAATAGGAGGCGGCAATCACGGTCATGACGCCGGTCACGAGCCACACGACCAGCAATAAACCGGGGCTTCCAACCTGCCGTGCAATGTCTGCCGAGACAATGAAGATCCCGGAACCAACCATCGATCCGACCACAAGCATGGTCGCATCGCTCAGCCCGAGGACGCGCATCAAATGGCCGGGTTCCCAAGGAGGCGCGTTAATCGCAGATGGTTGGCGGGTCTCGTTCATGGAGCGAAACAGGAAAAAACCAGCAATGTGCCTGTCTGTAATCCGGCAGTCACTATTGGGGCCGGCGGCCTAGTGCGATCCTAAAACAAACCAGGTATACTTTGGACCTATGGTGGCCTTGCGCAATCACGAAAAGATGAAGGATCTCTGGCCCCCGAACTTCGAGATGCCTCATGGCTTTTGGGATACCTACCACCCTGGCGGCGAATGGGGCATCATCCACGAGGTGAAGTGGATTGACCCCAACCGCAAAGGAGAGTTGCCGTTCGTCAAGGTCATGGTTCGGTGGAATGATGTGGACTTCCGGACGATTTTCAGCAGCGATGATCAGGTATTTCTGAAGAGCTTGTACCAAACCCTGCGAACTCAAGGAGTCGGTCAATCACTCGAAGACGTGGGCAATCTCATGCTCGACTTTTAGCGTTGTCACTATTCTTTACGCCGCTGTTGCGAGCGGTGTTGATAGGCATACGTGAGCACAATCCCCAGGACGGCAACCGCGACGCCAAAGACCATGTACCCAATGTCTTCCATCTCAACGCCTCGCAATGTCATGACGAGCGTAGCACAGTCGGCAACGATCGGGAAACCCTAAAGATCAACCGGTAATAGTCTTGAGCTCTGGAGCAATCTGATGGCCCAGGCCGAAAGCTTCGTGGATTCCTTGATTGCGGAACTTCTCAGTCATCCGGTCAATACCAATCTTTTTTTTCGGACGTTCCTGGACCAGCGGCTCACTGAGGCCCAGTTACGGGACTGGCTGATTCAGTACCATTATTTCTGCAAACATTTCGTCAAACTTCTCGAAGGGCTCCTGTATCGAACACCTGTCGAGGAATTGGAGATGCGCGCGCAGCTCGCCAAGACTCTGGATTCCGAGTTGGGAAGCGGACGGAGTGACCAGGCCCATATTAGGCTGCTTGAGCGTTTTGCGGATGCGCTCGGTCTAAGCCCAGAAGATCTGCGACGGGGTTCCCCCATCCCAGCCGTCGAGGAGTACCTCAGGGTGTTGCATCGGCTCTTTACGCAAGAGGATTTGCTCGCCGCCCTTGGGGCTGAACTTGCGGTTGAAGTGACCGCAGCTGCAGAATTCCGCTACTTCCACCCAGGACTGCTGCAGTATCAGCGCTTCTCTCCCGATGATCTGGTGTTTTTCGAGTTGCATCTCAAAGCGGAGGAGGACCACGGCCATTGGCTGGCTGAGGCCGTCCGGGGGACCACGAAATGCCGGTCGGATCGTGACCGTGTCGCGGTCGGCGCTCGGACAACAGCCGATGCGTGGCACCACTTCTGGGAAGGTATGCATCACGCGGTCTTCCAGGGCACGACAGTAGGCGGTGCACCATGGAACTGCTGACGCTGACCGAGGACATTCTGGTCCAACATGCATGGCGGATGCCGGACATGGTCGTGTACCAACATGCATCCGAGGAATGGTGGTTAGCGCCCCTTGATGACGCGGTTTCCTTGGTTCGAATCAACCGGGTCGGCGCGAATCTTCTCGCCGCCATGGATGGGAAGGCTACGGTAGGCACGTTGCTGGCGAAGTTCGGCAATAAGATATGCGGTACAAAAGGAGAGACGGGCCGCTTCTGTCTGGAGCATTGGTCCTCGCCGCGCTATTCCCTTTGTTATTTCGGCTCTGAACCGCCCATGAAAGACCGGGGAGACGCCCGTTGGGATCTTCTCTTATTGAGGATTCGGGACGGATGGTCCGGCAGGGTCGAATTTGAGGGCGAGAATCACCTCTCTGACTTCCATACGCATGAAATCTCCTCCCCGGAAGGACACTTTGAAACAATCGAAACCACGGTGTCCCATCTATTTCGGGAGCCCACGGAAGCCCTCGGAGGCCAGACTTATGGCCGCGTCTTAGCAAAACACCTCAAAAAACTGGGCTGGTGGGACCGGAAAGGCCAGATTCTTCTCGAAGTGGGCGGGGGCTTGGGCTATGTCGCGCGTGAACTGGCGGCCGGGCTGGCGGCCGAGGACCGGCAAGCAACACAATATGTGTTTGTCGATATTACTCGTCCCTTCCTTGAATCTCAATTGACGCTCGCCAAGAAGGCCGGTTGGACGGCCATGGGCGCCCAGGGGAATGCAGAAGCGCTTCCGCTCAAGGACGCGAGTATCGATATGATCATCGATAATGAAAATCTGGCGGACATGACTCCTGTCAAACTCACCAAGGAGGAGGTAGCAACGGGCATCGCCGCCACACCAGTGCATCAAGAGGCCCTCGACTGGATTCGCAAGTTGAATCTTTCCTTCGACGAGGAGCTGCCTTCGGAAATCATTTTTAATCTCGGGGCTCTTCGCTTTTTGCAAGAAGTCTGGCGGGTGCTAAAGCCCGGCGGCCGGGCGCTGCTTGTCGAGTTCGGGATCGAATCCGGCATTTCTGCCCCGGTAAAGCTTCCCGGGCATACGGAATATGAAGTGCAGTTTTATCACCTGCGCCAGGCCGCTCAATGGCTCGGTTTTAAGGAGAAATACGGGACCTTGCCGCAATTTCTGAGTATCAAACCGGACACTCGGGTCTTGTGCACAGGGGCCGCATACGCGATCCGGCGCTTTTGTGAGGCTGAGGGAAAGTCGTTTGCGATTCGGGCTTACACCGAATCAGAACTCCAGGGCGCGCTCGGCGAGATGGCCCCGCGACTCGTCGGCCATCACTACCACGACATCAGCGATCCCGCGTGGTTTGGCCTCTGGGATTTTAAAGTGTTGCTCTTGGAGCGGCCCGCGCCGACGCCCAAACCGGCGACAACCATTCGGGAGGTCAAGGGCTTTCGCTGGGGCGGCATGCGGTAAGCTCGCTAATGACGAACGGGTCCTGTCCTCGAACAGCCCAGCCGTGCTCGCTCAGAAGAGAGATTCGCTGCGCGCGGGCTGGGCGCCCCTTCGAGGCCACCCGCTCGAAACAGTTCTCGCTAAACTGAAAAGCGGACAGGCAGTTCTGAAGCCTGTCCGCTTTTGAATCAGCCAGTCGGCACCACCCGCAAGATCAGCTCCCTGGAGGGAGAAAGTCAAGGTGAAGGAGGAAATTGAAGGGGGTGGCTCATTTTTCTTCCGAGAAAATGTGCCTGCCCCCCGTTTTCGAGACTTCTGTCACCGACCGGCCATGCTCGCACCCCGCCCGGTGTAGGGACCCCGCTGCGCTTGGCCGGTCGGCGCCACCCAAATTCAGCTCGCAAAAATCTTAATGCCGTTCGCCCTGTAAAAATGGGGACTAGGGCAGGATCGCGATGATTCGCACAGGACCGCCTGTCCCGCCCTTGATCTTCATCGGCAGCGCGATAATTGTTGCACCCGTTGCAGGCAGACGGTTCAAATTCGCGACATTCTCAAGCCCATAGACATTCGCTCCATTTATGATTTGATGGACGGGAAAACTCTTCGAAGGCCCATGGTCGATGCTCGGCGTATCGATGCCTACACCATCGATCTTCCGGTCCTTTACGAGGAACTCGGCTGCCTCTGATGAGAATCCGGGAAAATGAAGTGACTCGGGATCGTCAGGCGTAAGGCTGCCCAAGTAGTTCACCTTGTCCGGCCAATATCGGCCCCATCCGGAATGCATTAAGACGATGGCGCCGATCGGAATCCGCCCGTGCCGCGACTCCCATGTTTTCAGATCTTCCATAGAGAGCCTGTAATCCCGGTCCTTGGCGACTGCGTCTCGTACATCAACCACCACCGCCGGTGCCACCAAGCGAGAGAGCGGGATCTGATCGAGAGTGTGCTGATCTTTGCCAAAGTGTATAGGGGCATCTATGTGCGTCCCGCCGTGCTCAGACATGCAAAAGTTGCCGGAAGCATACCAGTAGCCGCCGGCCGCCATTCCCCAAGCCGTTTTCTCCCATTCAAAAGGCTTGTTGTTCGGCCAGAAGATCGTCCGCTCATCAAAGGAATAGGTCAGGTCGACCAGCTTGCGGTCATCAATTTGAGCGCTGACCCGTCCAGAGACCGCGAGCAGTGCGCACAGAACAACAAGTACGATTCTCAGCATGGCGATCCTCGCTCATCGTTTTCTATGGAATGATTTTGCAACAAAACACAAAGCGAGTCTAGCCGGGGAAAGGCTAGCGCTAAACGCACTCACGAGGTCGGGCTGGGTTAAATGGCGCGTGCACAGGGGAAAAGGAGTCTGTCCGTGCCACCCCTTGCCTTACTTTGCAGGGGGTCGATGACTCCAGGGTGGGTGGGTTCAAAGGGAAAAGAAATCTGCACTAGCGCCAAGATCGACCGGGCGCAATAGTAGTTCTTAAAGAGCCAGAGAGCTGAGGCAAGACCGGGATGCGAAGGTGCTTTACTCCAACTGAGGGGCGTCCTGAGAGGCGTCCTGAGGGGCGTCTTTTTTGCGTTTCAAAGCCTGGTTAATGGCGTTGATCAGCTCCATCACATCGAAGGGTTTCAGCAAGTGGCACGCAGCGCCAAACCGTATCCCGTCCATCGCGGATTGCAATGTGCCATAGCCGGTAATAATGATCACCTCTACAGATGCATGCTCCTGCTTCAATTCTTTCAAGAACTCCATCCCGTGGCGCCCGGACAGTTTAAGATCCAGGATCACGAGATCGATCTTGTGATCCTGAAGCATTTCAGCGGCGTCCTCGGCGCTTCCTGCGAGGTACAGATTGTAGAACGGACGGAGGATAATCTTGTAGGCCGCGCGTGGGCCTGGCTCATCTTCCACGATAAGAATCGTCGGCTTAGCAGGATCGAAACGAGTGGTAATTTCATCCTGTTCATCGATTATGTTTAAGGGCTCCCGCTCCATCTGCTCCTCCTTTGTGCCTACCAATTCCGCAAAATTCCTCATAGAAATAAGCAACGGGTATGCCGAGCCCCCTCGAAAGTTGAAACTTGAAGCCCATTCGTTGCAATTATCTTGTTTAACAATGAGTTACTGAATGGTATCGAAGGGCGTAATTCACTGATCCACCCGCCTGATACACGTAGCATTCGCCAAAACTTTGGCGCTTTTGACACGAAGTTGACTCCGGAGACACGTCTAGAAATATCGAAACTAGGAGAGGAGCTACGCTGAGGAAACGCTCGAAACCACGACAGGAATAGGCCCGATCAGCTCACCCATAACGCCGCTCTTGAGCCCAAGGTAGCTCTGCTTTACGCACCCATCGAACGATTTGAACTGCGGGTGCGCCTCGATGAGCGCATGTAGCTTGGGAAGGTTGTAGCAGGGAACGCGCGGAAAAAGATGGTGCGCAATATGATGATTGATGTTGAATGGCGCAAACAATATGCGCTCGATCAGCGGGGCGCGGATGTGACGTATGGCGTACCAGCCCGTCTTGCCCGGAATGGCGATATGCTCTGCGATCGTTCGAAACGCAGCATCGCGAACATCAACGTGGGCATGCACGCGATCCATAGAACGATTAGCAGGCGAGCCCTTTCGACTTCAATTAAGACCAGACCCAACAGCACAACGAAAAACAACAAACGATGGGCTATACTGGCGGGAACTTGGAAATCACGACAGGAGCATAGCTTAGATGAGGACCCTCAGGAGTAAAGTGAGCGATTGAATGCTTCAGCCAATGGACGTCATCTCGCGTCGGAAAATCAGCACGGTAGTGGGCGCCCCGCGACTCCTCGCGCGCCAAGGCGCCGGCGAGCATACTTTCCCCAAGCTCGACAAGCGACCCCAGCTCTAATGCCGTTACCAAATCCGTGTTGAAAATCTTGCCGTGGTCATCCAAGCGAACCCGGGAGGCGCGCGCCTTAAGATTTTTCATGAGGCGCAAGGCCTGCGCCATTTTATCTCTGGTCCGAACCAGTCCAAGATGCCCCGAGAGCGTCCGTCCGAGATCCTCTTGGACCTGCCACGGCCTGTCGGGACCGTCGTTTTTAAGGAGATGCGCAATACGCCGCTCTTCGCTGCTAAGGGCTCCTGCGTCGCTGACGGGAGGCTTAGCCTGTACCACGTACTCGGCAGCTCGAATCCCGGACCGGCGACCGAACACAATGGTCTCCAGCAAGGAATTGCCGCCAAGCCGATTGGCGCCATGTACGCTCACGCAGGCACACTCGCCCGCTGCAAACAGCCCGGCCATCGACGTCTCGCCCCAACTGTTCGTCTTGATCCCGCCCATCACGTAATGGGCGCCGGGTTGAACCGGGATCGGGCTTTCAATCGGATCGACACCGGCAAAATCCAAGGCCAACTGCCGGATCTGCGGCAGGCGCTCCAGGATACGCTCCCGTCCAAGATGGCGGAGGTCAAGAAGGATGCAGCCGTCGACGCCCCGACCTTCGGCGATCTCATTGCCGATCGCCAGCGATACGGTCGAGCGAGTGGCGAGCTCCATCTGCTCCGGCGCATATTTCTTCATGAAGCGCTCCCCGAGCGTGTTAAGAAGATACCCACCTTCACCCCGCGCGCCCTCCGAGATCAGAATGCCGGTGCCTTTGAGCGTCGTCGGATGAAACTGGATGAATTCCATATCCATCAGAGGCGCACCCACGCGGTACGCCATGCTCATGCCATCCCCGGTGTTGATCACGGCGTTCGTGCTGGTGAGATAGATGCGGCCGCAGCCGCCTGTGGCAAGAATGACCGCCTTCGCGCCGATCGCGTGCAGGCCGCCACGTAACACATCCCATGCAACGACGCCGCAGCAGCGGCCTTCTTCGACAATTAGCGCAGTGACGTACCACTCCTCGTAGACCAGGACATTTCGCTTCATGAGTTGTTCATACATGGCATGCAGGATTGCGTGCCCTGTCCGGTCCGCGGCGTAGCACGTCCGGGGAAACCCGGCGCCGCCAAAGGGACGCTGTGCAATGCGGCCCTGCGCGTCGCGGCTGAAGATGACCCCCATGCGTTCGAGTTCCAAAATATCTTCTGGCGCGTCCCGGCACATCACTTCGATACCGTCCTGATCGCCGAGCCACAACCCGCCTTTGGCGGTGTCGTAGGCGTGGTTCTCCCACGAGTCATTAGCGCCGAGCGCCGCGTTGATACCCCCCTGCGCCGCCACGGAATGGCTGCGGACGGGATGGACTTTGGAGATAAGCGCGACATCAAGATTCGAGGGAACCGCCACTGCAGACCGCATTCCGGCGAGGCCGGCCCCGACGATCAGGATGTCATGAAATTTCTCAATCGCTCCCAATATGCACCCTTACCCCTCTTTTATCCGCGAAAGGATTGTTTCGGACCTTGTCCACGACGCATGGCCCATGATAACCTCGATCAGACATTCTTATTTACCATGAAGGCAGCCTTGATGAATATTCCGGATCGGCTCAAGCCCAGCGATACCTTTGTGCATCGCCACATCGGCCCTAACGCTGACGATATTCAGGCCATGCTTTCGACTTTGGGTGTTTCGTCCCTCGACGCGTTGATTGACGCAACTATTCCGGCCGACATCCGCTTGCGACGTCCGTTGACGATCGGGCCGCACCGTGGAGAACACGAGGTGCTCACCCGATTGCGAGCCCTCGCGCGCCAGAACAAAGTCTTTCGCTCGTTCATCGGTATGGGCTACTACGACTGTATCGTTCCGCCCGTCGTTCAAAGGAATATCTTAGAAAACCCCGGTTGGTATACGCAGTATACCCCGTATCAAGCCGAGATCGCGCAGGGGCGCCTCGAGGCTCTGTTGAATTTTCAAACGATGGTCGCCGACCTTACCGGTCTCCCGCTCGCCAACGCCTCCTTGCTGGACGAAGCTACTGCGGCGGCCGAAGCAATGCATATGTGCCATGCCATCGCGCCAGAGAAAACTACATTCATCGCGGCTCGAGATTGTCATCCGCAAACGCTGGCGGTCCTTGAAACCCGCGCCGAGCCGATCCGCATCAGACTGAAAGTTGGGGACCCATTGGCAGTGGACTGGACGGGAGGCGATGTGTGCGGCCTCCTCCTGCAGTACCCATCGACCGACGGCTGTGTGCGTGATTACAGGCAAGTCATCGAGAATGCCCACGCGGCCGGAGCACTGGTGGTGGTGGCGACAGATCTTCTCTCACTGACGATACTCCGGCCGCCCGGGGAATTCGATGCGGATATCGCGGTGGGTTCCAGTCAGCGCTTCGGTGTCCCGCTGGGCTTCGGCGGACCCCACGCGGCCTTCATGGCGACGAAGGATGCGTACAAGCGTCAATTGCCGGGCCGCATCGTGGGGGTTTCTAAAGATGCCAGCGGCAAAGCGGCCTTGCGGCTTGCGCTTCAGACACGCGAGCAACACATCCGGCGTGACAAGGCGACCAGCAACATCTGCACGGCTCAGGTGCTGCTCGCGGTCATGGCCGGCATGTATGCGGCTTACCACGGCCCGGAAGGACTTCGCCGCATCGGGGAACGGGTCCACGGTCTGACCGGCATCCTCGCAGAGGGCCTGCGTCGCCTGGGTTGTGACCTCGGGAAGGAGCCCTTTTTTGACACGCTGCACATACAACCGGCGTTCGCCTCATCGGAGGTAATCCTCGCTAAGGCTAGTGACAACGCTATCAACCTGCGCCGTTTCGATGACGGGTCGCTGGGCGTGTCGTTGGATGAGGCCACCACGGTCTCGGAAGTGCAGTCGCTTTTCGAGATTTTTGCCGCCGGCCGCCCATTTGATTTTACGGTGGAGAGCCTTGCGGATTCCGGAAATGTCACTTTTGCAACCGCACTGGCGCGTACCAGCAAATATCTCACGCATCCCGTCTTCAATCGATATCATTCCGAGCATGAGATGCTGCGCTACATCCATCGGCTCCAATCCCGCGACCTTTCGTTAATCCATTCAATGATCCCGCTGGGCTCCTGCACCATGAAGCTCAATGCGACTGTAGAGATGCTGCCGGTTACGTGGCGAGAGTTTAGCCGTATGCATCCGTTCGCGCCGCCGGATCAGACCACCGGCTATCAAGGGCTTTTCACTCAACTTGAAAGCTGGCTGGCGGAGATTACCGGCTTTGCGGCGGTGTCCTTGCAACCGAATGCCGGTTCACAAGGAGAATACGCGGGGCTAATGGCCATTCGGGCCTATCATCGTCATAGGGGCGAACCGCACCGCGATGTCTGCTTGATTCCGGTCTCGGCCCACGGCACCAATCCCGCAAGCGCGGTCATTGCGGGAATGAAGGTCATGTCCGTCGCGTGCGATGAAGGCGGCAATATCGACCTGAGAGATCTGGAGGCCAAGGCGAAGACCCACCGGGACAAGCTGGCTGCCCTGATGATTACCTACCCCTCCACCCACGGGGTCTTCGAGGAAAGCGTACGCCGGGTGTGCGAGATTGTCCATGAACACGGCGGCCAGGTATACATGGACGGGGCCAATATGAATGCGCAGGTGGGACTTTGCCGTCCGGGCGACATCGGCGCCGACGTGTGCCACCTCAATCTCCACAAAACTTTTTGCATCCCCCACGGTGGCGGAGGCCCAGGCATGGGGCCCATCGGAGTGGCTCCCCATCTCGCGCCATTTCTGCCTGGCCATCCGGTCACCAATCTGGGCGGGAAAGATTCTATCGGGCCGATTTCGGCCGCTCCGTACGGCAGCCCGAGCATCTTGACGATCTCATGGGTCTATATCGCGCTGATGGGAGGCGACGGGCTGACGCTGGCGACCAAGGTGGCGATCCTCAATGCCAATTACATGGCCAAGCGCTTGGAGAAATATTTCCCCGTGCTGTACACCGGCAAAAACGGTCTTGTCGCGCATGAATTCATTTTAGACGCGCGGCAGTTCAAAGAGAGCACCGGTGTGGAGGTCAACGATATCGCCAAGCGGCTCATGGACTATGGCTTCCATGCGCCGACCATGTCGTTCCCCGTCCCCGGGACGCTCATGGTGGAGCCGACAGAGAGTGAATCTAAGGCGGAGCTGGACCGTTTCTGCGCGGCAATGATTGCCATCCGTGGCGAAATCCAGGAAATCGCGGAGGGACGGCAGCCCAAGGACGACAATGTGCTGAAGAACTCACCCCACACGGCTGAGGTCGTGACAGCCTCCGATTGGAAACATCCTTACAGCCGCGAGCAAGCGGCGTTTCCGGCGACGCATCTGCACGAGTTTAAGTTCTGGCCCGCTGTCGGCCGTATCGACAACGCCTACGGCGATCGAAATCTGATGTGCTCCTGCCCTCCTGTAGATTCTTATTCGGCCTAGCGAGAACTTGACGGGTCCTGCCGCCGAGCACCCAGACGTGCTCGCACTCCGCGAAGCGCAAGCAAGTCGTGCTGCGCTCCGCCTGGGGCCCGCTTCGGCGTCACCCGCCAAAGACGAGTTCTCTCAGGCCTCACTCGGAGGGCGAAGCGGGGAGCTGATGTCGTTCTGTGGCGCTTGAAGAGCTAGTTAGAACCGGCTCCTATAGACGAACGGCTCGAAAGGAGTCCCAAATCAATGATGAGGCCAGGTATTCTCAAAATGGATAGGAAGAAAAGTGGAATGACATATTCAGTGAACATTGTTGGGACACTGATCTTAACCTATGCGTCATGGGATCTCCCACGATGAGCTTTACTGTCCTTGGGAAAAAACTGCGGCCGGCACCTTTTTCGCAGACAAAAAACGAGCCCAGACCACTCGTTCATGCCCCTAGGAGCCCGGCAACGGACAGATCTTCGTCTAAGTCGTCCCAGTGGATGCCAAGGCCGTTGCCGATCAGCTTCCAATTAGATCGTTGCTCAGAAGTTGCGTTGCGAAGCTTGGGAAACCAGTTCAGCGGCACACTGATTTCACGCCCGTCTGAAAGCAGGACATGTAGCATCTTCTCATCAAATCTGACTTCGGTAGCAAAAGCCGTGGCTTGACTACCACCCAAAGTGCTCATGCCACTTCTCCTTCAAGAATTCACGATGCGGGCCGACGAGAAGTACTTTAGCTTGACTGCAGGCGCGCGCGGACTAAATCGCTGATCTGCTTGCCGTCGACGGGTTGGCCGGCGAGTTTCGCCATCACCGCTTTCATGACCTTGCCCATATCTTTCATCGCAATTGCACCGGTTTCCCGGACAGCGCCCTCGACGATCCGGACGATCTCTTCTTGCGAGAGGGCCGGCGGCAGGTAGCTTTCAACGATGACGATTTCTTTGAGCTCCTTATCCGCCAGATCGTCGCGCTTTGCCTTCTGATATTGACTGGCCGAGTCCTTGCGTTGCTTCACGAGTGTCATCAAGACATCGTTCATCTCCACCTCGCCCAGCTCTTTCTTGAGCTCAATCTCTTTGTTGAGAAAGGCGGCCTTGATCATGCGAATGGTATCCATGCGAAGCTGATCCTTGGCCTTCATGGCGACCTTCAACTCTTCTGAAAGCCGATCGGGAAGCGACATATCAGAGTGACTTTATCACCTTTGATGGAGTAAAATCTCCTGATCGTTCAGGCTTTCGTTGGAGGTATCTGTGATGGCGAAAACGAAGCTGGCCTCGCTCGTTGCGGCCGCGGTCCTCATATGCGCATGCGCTCTTCCGGGATGCGCGTCACATGCTCCCGAGCCTTCCGACCCAAGTGCCAAGGAAATCAAGACTGACTCCGATCGCATGTTTGACAAGATGAAACAGGAAGAACGTGAGCGTGCCAGGGGAACCGAAGCGACGCCTCGCTGAGGAATCAGGATCCTAATCCGGTATAGATCCGGTAGTGCGATTAATCTCTCTGTGCAGCGACGGCGAGACGAACCACAGTGTGCCCTGGTCGTTGGACCTGTTGTAGGTGAGCATGATGAGCAGTTTCTCTCCGTGCCACATGACTTGGGAAACAATTCTCCGTTCTTTAGACGGCAGCTTCCCGTAATTCTCCTCGACCCAACTCAATAGCTTCTCGCGATTCTCGCGTCCCTTGTAGGTCAATTGAATGCTTTCTAACAGACCATTCGCACAGCGATAGCGCACGGTTTTCAACGGTACCGCGTCAAGGATCAACGGCTCGCCCGGCTTCTCGTACACCGTGACGTCCTGAACGAACTCAGTGCTGTAATGTTCGACGACGTTCATCGACTCCACGCCGGAGACGGGTGACTCCAGGACATACCCATTGAAAGAAGGAATGCTGTCATCACGTTGTTCAGCCCGAACTTCCCCGGACCATAGGACAACGAAGACCACAATTAGCACCTTGCTCCGCATTATTGGAGCACCCGAGGTCGCAAGTAGGCCGTTTGCAAACCGACGATCGTCTTGGCGTCGCGGATTGTGCCATCGTGGATATGAGCGAGAGCACTCTCCAGCGGTACTTCGATAATCTCGATCACCTCGTCATGGTCAAGATCCTGCTTCCCTTGTGTGAGGCCACTCCCGAGGTAGATGTGGATCACCTCATCGGTGAATCCAGGCGTCGTGAGCACGCTGGTCAGCAGCTCCAGCGACGCGGCTTGATAGCCGATCTCCTCCTCCAGTTCACGGGCGGCGCAGACCTTCGGATCCTCTCCAGGGTGAAGCTTGCCGGCCGGAATCTCGTAGATATAGCCACCCGCCGCATGCCGGAATTGACGGATCAGGATGACCGTCCCGTTATCCTTCATGGGGACGACCGCCGACGCGCCAGGATGATGGATCATTTCCAGCTCAACCGTCGCGCCGTTGGGAAGCGTTACGGTATCGACATCCAACGTGACCACTCGTCCTTGAAAAATGCGTCGCGTCTGTATTTTCAAGAACCCATTCCTTTAGTCACCCGACAGATTCGCTCGCCTACTTTGTCATCCTGGACGGCAATGAAGAATCTGACTTCATCCTCAGGCAAGCTTCCTGTCGCACCCAGATTCTTCGCTTCGCTCAGAATGACAGATCTGCGCTGAAATCACTTCCGCTTATAAAATGGCGGTCGCACCACGATCGCCTCATGCGCTCGTCCGCGGATGTCGATTAAGATTTTCGTGCCCAGTGCGGCGAACTCCGGAGGCACGTAGCCTAAACCAATGCCCTTTTGGAGTTGCGGGGAAAGATTGCCGCTGGTTACGATCCCAATATCCCGCACGGCTTTTTCCTGGGAAAGGATCTTCATCCCGTGCCGAGGCACCGCCTTCTGCGTCAATTCGAAGGCAATGAGGGTGCGGGAGAGCCCGCGCTCTTTCTGCCGGAGCAGCGCCGCGCTGCCGATGAATTCTCCTTTCGTCAGATCAACGGCCCAGTCCGCCCCTGCTTCCAGCGGCGTCGTATTTTCGTCGATGTCATTGCCGTAAAGGAGGTAGCCGACATCGAGACGAAGCAGGTCGCGGGCGCCCAAGCCGCAGGGCTTGATCCCGAGACCCTGGCCGGCCTCGAGCAAGCCGGCCCAGACAATCCCAGACGATTGAGACGGCACATAAAGCTCATATCCTATCTCGCCAGTGTAGCCGGTCCGCGAAACGATGCAGTCTATCTTAAAGACCTGCGCCTCGGCAGAGTGCCGTGGCTCGAGACTGTCCGCAAGATCCGGGCAGACGACACTTAGCACGGCTTGGGAACGGGGTCCTTGCAGGGCGATCTGCGCCAAATCCTGGCTCTCATCGCTTAGGCGAACATCTCCTTGCGGGGATTTGGTGAACAGCCACGAAAGAATCTTCTCCCGGTTCGAAGCGTTCACACAGAGCAGGAACCGGCGGTCACCGAGCCGGTATACGAAGACGTCGTCTTTGATGCCGCCCTCAGCGTTGCAGACCATCGAATACTGCGCAGCGCCTGCAGAGAGCTTCATGACATTGTTGGTCGTCACATTCTGAAGAAAGGAGACCGCGTCACGGCCTTCGACTGTGATCCGGCCCATGTGACTCACATCGAAGAGGCCCACCGCTGTCCGTACTGCCCGATACTCTTCCACCACGCCGCCATACTGCAGGGGCATTTCCCAGTCGGCAAAATCCACAAGTTGAGCATTGAGCTTCCGGTGATGCTCAATCAGCGGCGTGCGTTTCATCTGTCTTGACTCCGTCCTTTCGATTTCTTGAAAGATAAAGAGCTTGGAGGAGGGCCATGCTAGAAGATTTTGAACGGAGTCTAACCAAGGTGCAAGAGCCTGTCAATGTCGTCTTGCTTGCTTGATCTCTTCGGCCCTGGACGGGTATGGTGAAGGCCCTCATGCCCCCTACCTATTCCGACCTCATGCAGCTTGCAAATGGGTATTCTGAGTCCCAGACGCTCCTCGCGGCGAACGCTCTTGACCTGTTTACCGTGATCGGAACCGGAGCGTGCGCAGCGGAGCAGATCGCGCGCGGATGCCATGCCAATACAGAGGGTCTGCGCCTGTTGCTGGATGCCTTGGTCAGCCTGGGACTTCTTACTCTCCGCGGTGGGCGCTACCGGAATACTCCGCTCGGACGCCGCTACCTGGATCGCAAGAGTCCCGAGGCGATTACAAACCTCTTATGGCTGTTGAGTCATCACTGGCAGGACTGGAGCAAGCTTCCGCAAGCATTGCGGAAGATGCGTAAAGGTTGGGCCCCGATGACGACTACACCGAAATTCCGCGAGCGCTTTTTGTGGGCCATGCATGAACGCAGTCATGCGCTCGCCGGTCCCACCGTCAAGACTCTTCGTCTTCCTCCGAAAGCCCGACGCTTTTTGGACCTTGGCGGAGGGCCGGGCTCATATGCGATTGCCCTGGCGAAACGATACCCGCGATTGCATGGGGTGATCATGGATCAGACCGTCACGGTCGCCAGAAAGCTGATCCGCGAGGGCGGCCTCGGCCGCCGCCTGACAGTCAAAGCGGGTGACATATTTAAGGATGAACTCGGTGGCGTATACGATGCAGTGCTCTGCTCCAATGTCATCCACGTCTTCAACGAGCTCGAGAACCGAACTCTCCTCCGCAAGGCGGTAGAAGCGCTCGCCCCCGGCGGCCGGCTCTTCATCGTGGAGTTCTTCTTGGAGGCGAACCGGACCGCTCCTCCAAAAAGCGCTGTTTTTTCGGTGATGATGTACCTGTATACCCCGAGCGGCCGGTGCTATAGCTGGAGCGAAGTAGAGGGCTGGCTAAAAGGGCTAGGATTCGGGCGTTTCAAGCGACACCGCATCACGCCGGACATCGGAACCCTGGAAGCCACAAAGCTCTGAGGTGATGGTCATTCTGAGCGAAGCGAAGAATCTAGATGCTTCACGGAGTTTACCCTGAGCGGGCAATCGAGATGCTACGCTGCGCTCAGCATGGCAGCGAAGGGTTCAGCATGACAAGAGGCCTATGACGGGGGGCGCTGCATATCATGGATGGAGCGAAACTTGCCGACGGACTTGTGCCGCAGCAGCATCCACCCCACATTGTTGAAGGCGTCGTAGATCGGCCTGAATTCTTCTAAGAGTCGTGCATTCGGCAACTGCTGATCATCAAGGCCGGCCTGCTTTCGAATCAGCTCAAAGATTTCCTTCAGACTTCTCTCCCCGTCAAGATGCCTAAAGATGTGCTTGGTGTAGGGGCTCGGCATAAATTCAATGGTCGCGTCGAACAACGGCCCCTTGACACTGATAAGCTGTCCTGGACGCTTCTCGATCAGATCGGCGATATTCTCCGGCTCGTATAAAAAATAAAAGGGGACATTGCGCAGGTCGTCGAGTGCCGCTATCGTGTCGTTTTGCCGCGCGGCGTAACAGTTGTGCACGATCAGGTCGCCGGCGATCAATTCCGCGATGACCTGCTGCTCCTTCTTCGAGAATTGGCGGAGCGTCTCCAGCAGCTTGGCATCCCGGATATAACTTTCCACCATGTATTTCGATCGCCCACGCTCGATCATCTCAATGAGCTGCAGACCGCATGCCTCCAGCAAGTCGTAAATCTGCTCGACCGTAAAGGGCCGGTCCTGTGCGTGCAAAAAAACGTCGTAGATCCCAGCATCCCCGTAATCCTTGTGATCGCCGATCAACTCTTCTCCGCGCTTAAACCAATTGGTCTTAGGCAGTTCGCGGAGAACGGCCTTGGTATTGGCAATCTTGAGCTGCGGCACTGGCTCGTCCCGATTGATTTTGCGCATCAAGTCCTGGACCTGATATACCCCGGTCCGGCCGTACTTGCCGTACAGCATGACCATGACCGCCCCGTCATCCTTCAATACTGCCTGGAGTGCCTTCAGCCCGGCGGCAGGATCTTCAAGATGATGGAGCACGCCGGCGCAGTTGATATAGTCGAACTTTCCGACCGGCAGGGAGGGCAGGTCCAGTACTGAATGGTGAAGCCAAGTAATATTGGCGAGTTTGCGCACCTGCGCTCGTTGTTTTGCGATCGCCATGCTGTTGGCGCTAAAGTCCAGATGAACGATTTCTGCACGGCGGTTGTATCGAAGTTGCTCGGCCAGGAAAATGGTCTGGTCGCCCGTACCCCCACCGGCCACTAGAACGCGGAAGGGCCCGGAGAAATTCTGCTTGCCTTTAAAGCAATAGAAATTAATGACTTCAAGAAAATCGTGCCAGCTATTCTCCAACCGCACTCGTTCGTCTGCAGGATTTCGCAGTGGATAGGGAAAGGCCTCGTATTGGTCTCTGACGGACTGAAGATAATTGGCCTTCTCCATCTGCGGGTCCACCCCTAAATCTACCCGATCACGACGTCTCTCGCGCCGGCCGCAACCCACCAATCCGGTCATGATACGCCTGCACATGCCGCTTCACGCGCACCAGTAATTGGGGCGAGAGGGGCTTGGTCAAAATATCGCGGGTGACACTAAACGGCCGCTCAAACTTTCGAATGCCCAGCACCTCCCAAGCGACGGCCCACACCAAATTCTCGATCCACTTGGAGGCAACCACCCGGTCCAGATAATCATACAGCACCGCGCGCTCCCGAATCGCGCTGCGAAAGGCCTCCTTGATCTCGTGAAGAAGCCGGTCCTCTTTCTCAGTCCGCTGATACACCGCTTCCATAATATGGCTGAGGGAAACGAAATCCTGAAGGTCGAACCGGACGTCTACATCCTTAGTCTCCTGCTTGTAGGCCGCCCAGTCTGTTGTATGGTACAGCCGCGCCAGCAGTTCGAGAAAATCCCACACCATAATTTCTTCATACGTCTCAAATTCGCGCGAAAGGCGGACCTTCACAAACGTGCGATTATCATACGTATGATGCGGGAAATAGTAGGTGTGAGACAGCTCCATCAGACGGCCTGACGCGTCGCGTTTTGGATTGCGGTACTGCCATTCCTCCGGGACGACCAACCCCTCCTCGGCAAGGCGGCTCTTGTAGAGCGGCATGAAGGTCTCAAAGAAAGGGCCGCCGTTCTCGGTCAATGGCGTAGAGGGGAGACTTCCGACGCCTAATGTCAACCGGGAAAACTTCATTCGAGTATATCCGTCTTCTCCGACGACGAAATTGAAGCCTCCCCAGGGGCCTACGTCAAAGAACGTGTCGATCCCTTCTGCGGCGAGCCGGTCCTCAGTCTGCCTCGTCACTTCGCGCCACAGATGGATCAAACTGCCGATATGGACATGCCGGTCGTGAAAGAGCGGCGGCCAGGCTTTTTCGCGATCCGGCCGCACCCGCGCCTGGTGTTTGAGAACCTCCCACTCTACGCAGTCAGCCAACGTAGCGAAGCGGACCTTGATCTTACGCAGGTCCTCCTCACAGAGCGGGCGGACCTCCTGCCAAAAATCGAGGGCATTAACAGGAATTTGTTCCATTTTTTCCGCGATCAGAACACCCAAGGCATCAAGGTGGGGCGGGGCCGCGCCCTGAAACAGGTCTCGCAGGGTCGCTCGCAGATGTCGATGCGCTCTGGCTAGGCGGTCCATCGCCGGATTATACCCTGTGTGCCGCTGTGGCTCTCAATGATCACAAGCACGGTCTAACAGCCTCTTCGTATCATTGTAGATACAGCCGAACAGGGCTGAACAATTCAGTCGTACTTTGTCTTGCGTTTGTTTTTGGAGAGTATTAATATTTCTCACCTAGAGCGTGCTGACTAGGATTCTGGCTACTTCATTCCTTACGCGGCTGATTCCTATCGCTTCCGCTGCTGTTCTGAGAAAATCAGACGATGGGTGGGACGCGTATGAAGGAGAAGACCATGTTTACGAATGCCCTTTCAAATCATATCGCTGCCGATCGGGAACGGATAGCAAATCTTAAGCGACTAGATGGCGTGGATCAAAAACTCCTCATGCTAGCTATCCAGGAGCTGACCGACAGCTTAGAAGAGGCATTGGCGATTCAAGAGCATGTCCGGGCCGACACAGAGCAAAAGATTGTTGAAAATGACAACACCAGAAACGAACGGCAGCACTATTTTCAATTTTTTGACAAAGCGCCTCACGCCTGCATGATTACCTCGTTAACCGGCGTAATAGTAGAAGCAAATGAAGCGTGCAGGATTCTCCTTAACTTTGAGCAGAGCTTCCTCACCGGCCTGCCGGTCAGGTTCTTTGTGGCTAAGGAAGCGCGAAAGGCCTTTGATGACTTTGTTCGAGTCTCGATCGGAGAGAGGACAGCCAGGAAGTGTTCCGTCCATGTCCTTCCTCATAACAAGCCTGTCTTCTCCGCCGACTTGACGGTTTGGCTGTCTGGCGATGAACCACAATTAGCATGGACCCTAGAAGACTCCGGCGACCCTAAGATTCAGGGGCTTCGTCTGCCTTCAGAACAAAAGCAGTGTTTTGACGATTGGATCTCGGGCAAGGAAGTACGATGGATTGGGGAATCAGCGGGTGTTTCCCCGACACAAGTCTTGGCGTGGGTCACGGAATGGGAGCGAGGAATTCAGCAGAAGTGGGAGCCCTATATTCCAGGGCTTGAGGAGAAAGGCGGCTCATAGGCCAGGCCAACCCCGCTTGAGTCACATCTTTATTTGCAGCACCGGCCGGGGAATGCGTCAGATTTCCACTGTGGAAGATTCAACCGGGCTTCACAATCTGTTTTCCCCATGAGGATGGACGTGAGGCTGGATTCATTAAAATCGCTCGGTCCGGCCTTCGCTGCCTCCCAGGAACCGGTCCACTCCCAATTGCCAACCATGTTCTGAATGAGCTGCCCGTCACGCATCGCCTGCTCGCAAGCATGCCGCCATTCCATTGCCTGGCACAATCGCTTGCCCAGAACAGAGCAGGCTTTCTCTGCCTTACGGTAGTCTCCGGTGTAAGTCTCCTGGACATCAATGCAAAAGCCACCGGACTCGGCGCTCACCCCCACCATCCCTTCGGGACAGGAGGCCGGGGCCGCGGTCGGTATGCTTGGGGTTGTTTTCTCCTCACGGCGCGTAGAGCCGATTCCCAGCTGCAACTCCTTGATCTTCAAGGTCGCCTCCGTGTTCCCGATCGGCGTGGTGAATGCCAACTTGACCTCGCCCGGCGGCATGTTGGGTGCTACCCGAATCGGAATCTCAAGAGTGGTAGGCTTGTTCGTGCCGTAGGGACTAATGTCAATTCCCGGCCGATCGAATTTCACCGTGGCGCCCACAAGGTTTTTGCCTTTGACCCGCAGCATGACCGACGAGCCGGCAGGAACAGAGTCCGGAGAGACCTCGGTGATCTTGGGCTGCATTTCTTCTGTCGTGCCCCGCGTCGCGGACAGGGTGATGTCGATGCCGGGGCTGTTCTCGAACATTGTGACATTGCCGTCGTCATCGATCGTATAAATGGTGCGCCCCGCCTCATCTTTTATAGTCTCGGCGGCGTATGTAATCGCCTCGAGGATGGGAGTCGCCAGCACCATAACCCCAAGAAGTACTCCGGCGGAAATAGTCGCCAGGTTCTGTAAGTTCCGACGGTATACTGAAGGACGGGACTCGGCCATAAATCGCCCATTTAGTTGGTTTTTTAGAAATTATATACGAAGAGAGATTGGAAGAGAAAGCGGAAATAGGCCTATCTTCTATTCCAAAAGGCCCGTGCCCCATGCGTTTTCACACGGGGTTTCGCTGGCAGCTCAGAGCTGCCTGAGAATTCTTAATTGTTATCTTCTTCCCGAAACAGTAAATTCCCGATTCAGTATTGTAGAGGTGAACCACAGCGATCCCAGTCCCGTATCGGGGTCGAAGCTTAAGGTGACGGTCGTCTCAAAACCGTCCCATTCAGCGCGGGCGACTAATTTCCGTTCACCCGGTGTCAGGCGCCCATACCGGTCTTCCATGAGTTGTAGAAGTCTGTCGCGGTTTGCCCGTCCTTCGTAGCTGACTTGCACGCTTTCCAAT
>DASXSU010000056.1:0-28775 GCA_036505795.1 Nitrospirales bacterium | reverse complement strand
GAGCTTGCCGACCTCGGGATGAATATCCTCGGCGTTCATTTAGATAGGAAATCCACGATGGCAAACGTGGAACGCATTACGCAGGGGATCAAAGCCAAAGGGCGGGAAGCCATCTTTCACAATGTGAATGCTGCCGATCCTGAGAAGCGCCAAGAGGTCTTAAGCGCATTTGCCGAGCGTCACGGTGTAGGCGAACAGCCCGACTCGATCCGGGTCTTGCTCCATTCGCTGGCCTTCGGGACCCTCAAACCATTCCTCGCGGACAGCGAAGAAGAGATGCTGACGAAAGCGCAAATGGATATGACGCTGGACGTCATGGCCAACACCCTCGTTTACTGGACGCAGGATCTGGTGAGACGACGGCTCATGGGAGCCGGTGGCCGGGTGTTTGCGATGACGAGCGCGGGTGGGGCCAGGGTCTGGAAAACCTATGGAGCGGTCTCGGCGGCGAAGTCAGCCCTTGAGTCGCATGTCCGGCAACTGACTCTGGAGCTTGGACCGCTAGGGATCACGGTCAATGCCATCATGGCAGGTGTGACCGACACTCCGGCGTTGCGAAAGATACCGGGCGCGGACCGAATGATCAAGATGGCCTTGGCGAAAAATCCATCGGGGCGGCTGACGACCACACGCGACGTAGCGGAGGCGATCGGCTTGCTGTCGCATCCGAAAGCGCATTGGGTGACCGGAAATGTCATTTGCGTTGATGGCGGCGAGTTTATCGTTGATTAGCGCGCATGTGATCGTGCGCCGATCCTCCGTAAGGCTTTCCAGGGTAGTTTTCAGTTGACAAGCCTCAAGCAATTCCATCATATCTGTACGCGATGAAACCGCTCCTTGCATGGATTTTTCCAGGCCAAGGATCCCAAGCCGTCGGTATGGGAAAAGCATTTTACGATGACGACGTTGAAGCTCGCGCCATATTCGCGGAGGCGGGACGCCTACTGGGTTACGATATTGCACACCTGTGCTTTCAAGGGCCTTCCGAACAACTAAACTTGACGCAGTATACTCAACCCGCTCTCCTTACGGTGAGCGTGACCGCGTTGCGCATGCTTCAGCGCTCCGGTCTTCGTCCGGTCGCAGTCGCTGGGCACAGCCTTGGGGAATATACCGCCTTGGTGGCTGCCGGAGGACTGACGTTTGCCGATGCCCTGGCGCTTGTCCGGGCGCGTGGCCGATACATGCAAGAGGCGGTGGAGGAAGGCAGGGGCCTTGTCTGTGCGCTGTTGGGGCTCGATCGGCAGATCGTGGCGGAGGTTTGTCGCGAGGCATCTTCACTCGGAATCGTGTCGCCTGCGAATTTTAACGCCCCCGGCCAGGTCGTGATTGCCGGAGAGAAAGCCGCCGTGGAAGAGGCGGTGCGGCTTGCGAAAGCCAAAGGGTGTCGACGGGTCATCGCGCTGGCGGTGAGCGTCCCGGTGCATACCGCCCTCATGGCGCCGGCCGCTGAGCGGCTTGCCGGCGAGGTGATGCGGGTGCCGATGCAAGATTTGGAGATCCCGCTGATCAATAATGCCGATGCCAAGCCGCTGCAAAAGGCCGCGGAGGTGCGTGAGTCTCTGATCAGGCAACTGGCTTCAGCGGTTCGGTGGGAGGAATCCATCCAGGTTCTGAAAGGCATGGGCATCCAGACCCTGATCGAAATCGGTCCGGGAACGGTTCTTTCCGGGTTGGCAAAGCGGATTGCTCCCGAGCTGCAGCTGCTGAATGTGCAGGATCAGGCCAGCCTGTCATCCACCGTTGAGGCGCTCGCTGCATAACTCGGTCCCTATCCCGGGGTCGCGCAATGGAACTTGAGGGAAAGGTTGCGATAGTGACCGGTGCTGCCCAGGGGATCGGGCGGGCCATTGCCGAAACTCTCGCGCGGTGCGGGGCGGATGTCGCCGTCGTGGACCTGGACCCAAGTCGTGCCATGGAGGCTGTCAAGGCGATCATTAATCATGGGCGCCGTGGCATTGCCGTGAAGGCAAACGTGGCCGAGTGGGCTGATGTGCAGGGCATGGTCAATCAGGTGATGGCCGAGCTTGGGCGCCTCGACATCCTGGTCAACAATGCCGGGATCACGCGTGACGGCCTTCTTCTGCGGATGAAAGAAGAGGATTGGAATCTTGTGCTCGATGTAAATCTGACGGGAACGTTTCACGGCATCAAGGCAGTCTTGCCGGTCCTGATGAAACAACGCGGCGGAGCCATCGTCAATATCGCATCCGTGGTCGGCGTCATGGGAAACGCCGGCCAGGCCAATTATGCGGCTTCCAAAGCGGGGGTGATCGGACTGACAAAGTCCGTGGCGCGTGAATACGCCAGCCGCGGGGTGACGGTCAACGCCGTCGCGCCCGGATTTATCGACACGGCAATGACGCAAGGGTTGGTCGGGGAGTCGCGCGATGCGCTCCTCAAGCAGATTCCGTTGGGGCGATTGGGGACGCCCGACGATGTCGCTCAGGCCGTACGGTTTTTGGTCTCTCCGGCCGCGGCGTACATCACGGGGCATGTCTTACACGTGAACGGCGGGATGCTCATGGGATGAGCCCCGGCGGGCTCGTCCGACTGGGAGGAGGTGGTAGGATCTATGGCAGCAGTGGAAGAGCGGGTTAAAAAGATCATCGCTGAGCAATTGGGCGTGGAGGAAGACGATGTGGTTCCTGACGCCAAGTTCGTTGAAGATCTGGGGGCGGACTCCCTGGATACCGTCGAGCTCGTCATGGCGTTTGAAGAAGCCTTCGATATCGAGATCCCGGACGACAAGGCGGAGAAGATCTTGACGGTCCAAGATGCGGTCGATTTTATTAAAGAGAACATTTAGACAAAGCGCTGGTTGTCACGGATGGGGAGGGAACTTCTAAAAAGGCGCGTGGTGGTGACGGGACTGGGGTTAATCACCCCTCTTGGCACCGGCCTTGAACAGACTTGGACTGCGCTCTGCGCGGGACGGTCCGGCATTGCGCGGATCTCCCGCTTCGATCCTGCCGGTCATGACTGTCAGATCGCGGGCGAAGTCCGGGATTTCAACCCAGCGGACTACATTGAAAAAAAAGATTTTAAGAAGATGGACCTGTTTATCCAGTACGCGATGGGCGCGAGCCAAATGGCCTTCGCCGACTCGGGTCTCAAGATCGATGCTGCCAATGCGGATCGCGTCGGGGTGTACATCGGGTCGGGCATCGGCGGGCTTCCTGCCATCGAGCACTATCATAAAATTATGCTCGAGAAAGGCCCTTCTCGCGTGTCCCCGTTTTTCATTCCGATGGTAATCATCAATATGGCCTCGGGGCATGTCTCTATGAGGATAGGCGCGCGAGGGCCGAACTCCTGTGCCGTCACGGCCTGTGCCACCGGCAATCACTGTATTGGAGACGCGTTTCGCATCATCCAGCATGGCGAAGCGGAGGTTATGATCGCGGGAGGCGCGGAAGCGGCCATCACCCCGCTCTGTGTGGCCGGATTTGGGGCGGCCCGCGCGTTGTCGACCCGGAACGCTGATCCCGAACATGCCAGCCGCCCCTTTGACAAGGAGCGGGATGGTTTTGTGCTGGCCGAGGGCGCGGGAATTGTGGTCCTGGAGGAATTGGAATCGGCGCGACAGCGAAAAGCCAAAATCTACGGCGAGGTCGTGGGCTATGGCATGACAGCCGACGCCTATCATATCACGGCACCTCCCGACGATGGGCGAGGAGCGGTTCAATGCATGCGCCGGGCTCTCAAGGACGCGGACCTGACGCCGGAATCCATTCAGTACATCAATGCCCATGCGACGTCGACAATGGCCGATCGCATTGAGACGGTCGCCATCAAACAGGTCTTCGGCGACCATGCCAAGCGCCTTGCCGTCAGCTCGACGAAATCCATGACGGGCCATCTGTTGGGAGCCGCGGGGGGTATTGAAGCAGTCTTCAGCCTGCTCACGATTCATCGGGGAATCATTCCGCCGACCATCAATCTCAAGGTCCCGGATCCGGAGTGCGATCTGGATTACGTCCCCAACACGGCGCGTAAGGCTCAGGTGCAAACCGTTCTCAGTAACTCCTTCGGCTTCGGCGGAGTCAATGCCTGTCTGATATTTACTCGTTACTCGGCCTGATGAAAACTCCATTTGGGGGGAGCCGAGGGATAACCGCGCGGGTGTAAAAAAAGTCATGGGCGCTAGCGGGCTGGAGCAAGTGCAGGGCCGGCTCGGCTATCAATTCAGGCGCCCCGCCCTCCTGGTCGAAGCGTTAACCCACACCTCATATCGCAATGAATCAGGACAGGTCGGGGAGGCGGAAAATGAAAGGTTGGAGTTCCTTGGCGATGTGGTGCTGAACCTGGTGACCAGCGAATATCTTTTGGCGACGTTCCCCAATGCCGACGAAGGAGAGTTGTCCAAGCTACGGGCGCGGCTGGTGAGCGAGGAGACGTTGGCCGGCGTGGCTCGACGCTTGCGGCTCGGCGAGGCGCTCCGTTTGGGAAAAGGAGAAATGCTGACACAGGGAAGCGAGAAGTCCTCGATTCTTGCGGACGCGTTGGAAGCAGTGCTCGCCGGTATCTACCTTGATGGCGGTCTTGAGGCGGCGGCCGCTTGCATTAAGATGAATTTTGCCGATGAACTGGCGGCGTGTGCTCAGGCAGCGCGTACTCCGATGGATTTCAAGACGGACCTCCAGGAGGCCTGCCAACGGAAGTTTGAAACCCTGCCGCATTACCGGACAACCGGCGAGTCCGGCCCTGATCATGACAAGCTGTTCGAGGTAGAGGTTCTCATCGGCGAGAACCGGTATGGACAAGGACGGGGAAAAAGTAAGAAGGAGGCGGAGCAGATGGCGGCCAAGCAGGCGCTGGAACAGTTAGGTACACGTAAGGGGGAATCATGAGATACGCACTCGCGAGCATCGTTTGTATGATGATAATTCTAGGCGCGATGAGCCCGCTGTGGGCGGCTGATGACAAAAAATCGACGAAAGGAGAACATATGAGCCCGCATGCGATCATCAAGACGAAGTTCGGCGAGATGGAAATCCGGTTCTTTCCGGACGTGGCGCCCAAACATGTTGAGAATTTTATCTCGCTTGCGAAATCAGGATTCTACAACGGCACGATCTTTCATCGCGTGATTCCCGGCTTTATGATCCAGGGCGGCGATCCGAACACAAAGGATCTGAACAAGACCAGCGAGTACGGCATGGGAGGTCCTCCCGGAGCGAAGCTGAAGGCAGAGTTCAACGACAAGCCTCATAAACGAGGAGTTGTGTCGATGGCGCGGTCGGGGCATCCCGACAGCGCTGGATCACAGTTTTTCATCGTGGTGAAGGACTCAAATTTCTTGGATCATCAATACACGGCTTTTGGGGAGGTCACAAGAGGGATGGAGGTGGCGGATCAGATTGCGAGTGCGCCTCGGGGCTCGAATGATCTTCCGAAAGAGCGCATCGAGATGACGGTCACCATTGTTGAGAAATAGCGGGCTGCGGTTGTCCCGGCCTTCACGAGCATGCAGTTTCCGCGTTGGTTTCCCTCTTCTGCTGGTGGCATTGGCACTTCCCCTCGCGCAGCAGGCGCCGGCGGCAGGCCCCGAATCCCGTTCCGCGACTGTCAAGCCGGAGCAATCGTCGCTTGGCTCCGGGTCCTCCAAGGGGCTGCAGGCCATCCTCGAGACCGACCGAGGGCTGCTCGTCATCGAATTGTTTCCGGACACAGCCCCTAAGACCGTGGCACGGTTCACCGAGTTGGTGAAGAGAGGGTTTTACAACGGCTTGATATTCTATCGAGTGTTGCCGAAGTTTCTCGTGCAGACCGGTGATCCCTCCGGTGAGGGCACAGGAGGGTCTGGGCAGAACCTTCCCGCGGAATTCAATGAGAGAAAGCATGTGGTGGGGACAGTGGGCATGGCGCGAAGGCATGATCCGGACAGCGCCGACAGCCAGTTTTATATTTGCCTTGAGCCGCAACATTTTCTTGACGGGAAGTACACGGTCTTCGGGCAGGTCATCGAAGGCCTGGAGATACTGCCGAAAATCCAGGAGCGCGACACCGTACGTAAACTCAGCCTGAAGCCATAGGGGAACCTGCCTTTCCAAGCCGTTACAGAGAGATCTTGACAAACGCCTGAGCGGACTTATCTTCACCGAAGAAGCCGGGACTTGCCCGGGCAGAAATTCAGGAGATAAGGAGGCTCACATGAACGCGATCACCCCCTGGGACCCATTTAAGGAATTGGACGAACTACAAACACGGCTGTCCACATTGTTTGGCCGCTCGCCGCTCAGGAAAAACGGCGGCAAGGATGAAGCGATGACCGTCGCGCAATGGGCACCGCTTGTGGACATTGTGGAGGATGAGCACGAATATCTCATCAAGGCCGAACTCCCGGAAGTCAAGAAAGAAGAAGTCAAAGTGACGGTCCAGGACGGAGTGCTCTCTCTCATGGGAGAGCGGAAATTCGTCAAGGAAGAAAAGGATAAGAAATACCATCGAGTGGAGCGAGCCTACGGCAGTTTTGTGCGGACCTTCAGCTTGCCAGAAGATGCGGACGAAAATAAGGTGAGCGCGGATTTCAAGGACGGCGTCTTGCAGGTCCATTTGCCGAAATCTGAGAAGGCCCGTCCTAAGAATATAGAAGTCCAGATCGCGTAGCACGGCATGTGTCGACGGGAAGCCCGGCCATCTCCAGTGCACGACCCGTCTGGGCCCGACCAGAGGTGTGGTTTTTTCCGTCCTGAGATGGCCGGCGCTGACCGCCGTGTCAGAAGGAGGCATTCTCCTCGCCGCCCGGGGCACCTTCGCTCGCTGATTCCATCTCGTCCATAATGTCATCCGCCTCATCACCCAGGTCCTCGCCCATGTCGCCTGCCATGTTCTTCATCCATCGGGCCATACTCTTCGGGTCCTGTTCGTCGAGCCCGGCCGCTGACGGATCCCCGAGGCTGTCCAATCGGCTTTCTTCGGATTTTGGCGTGACGACTCTGGACATCAGGCGTGTGAGGCGCTCGCTGCGACAGAAGCGGCAGCTCACCACCGGGGGGTTCGTGATGCTTCGAATAAACACGCTCACCTGCTTGTGACAGGCTTCACAGAGGTACTCATAAATCGGCATACTAACCCTCGACGGTGTGCTTTAATCGAAAGACTTGATTGTCAGTCATGATAACTCTAGGATCGGAGGCACGCAATGGACATTCGGACGGAAAGCCGCAATCTCACCATGATGCCGGCGTGGCAGCAGGAGATCGAATCTCGCTTGCATGCGCTGCAAGACGGGCATGACGATATCCTCCACTCCCGAATGATTTTGGAGAAAAATCGCCACCATAAAAAGGGACCCAAAATTGCCATGGCTCGCCTAGTCTGTAATGTCCGGGGGGCCACCTTTACCGCCAGCAAGACCGAGAAAACGTTCGAGGACGCGATCCGCGCCACGTTTCTGGCCATGAAAGACGAGCTGCAAAGTTACCGCGAGAAGCGCAAAACGCGCGCAAGAACCGAGTCGGCCCGACGCACGCCGTTGCGTCCCAGGCGGCAATCCGCGTGAGTATGAGACCCCGGCAGTAAACCAGGCGCAATCGCCTGATTTCGTGGCGGTTCTAGACTTCGCATTCTTGACAGCCCACCGCCTCTATGATAGCGTTGCCCAGTTTTATCCATCCCTCTTTTCCCGCAATATAAGGAGACCCGCGGCATGTTGAAACGCTATCTCTTGGCTCCGGGGCCGACACAAGTTCCCCCGGAAGTCCTGCTGGCCATGGCGCGGCCGATGATCCATCACCGTGCCCCGGAATTCGCCACGCTCTTCGGGGAAATTCGCGAGGATCTGAAGTGGCTTTTCCAAACCCAAGCCGATGTCCTGACCCTGGTGTCCAGCGGGACGGGAGGGATGGAGGCCGCGGTTTCGAATTTTCTGACGCCCGGCGATAAGGCGCTGTACGTCAATGGCGGCAAGTTTGGCGAACGATGGGGCAAGCTGTGCAAGACCTTCGGTGTCCAGGCCACCGAGATCAAGGTGGAATGGGGCCAGGCGGTGGATCCGCAAGCGATCGCCAAAGCCCTGAGCGACGATCCCTCTATCAAAGCGGTCTATATCCAGGCCAGTGAGACGTCGACCGGGGTGGCGCATGACACGAGAGCTATCGCGGAGATCGTCCGCAAACGCGAGCAGACGATCCTGGTCGTCGATGCCATCACGGCCTTGGGTGTCTTCGATTTGAAAACCGATGAATGGGGCATCGATGTCCTCGTCGCCGGCTCTCAGAAGGCCCTGATGCTCCCTCCGGGCCTGGCCTTTGTCAGCGTCAGCGAAAAAGCTTGGCGGCTGGCTGAGACGGCAAAGAATGCCGCTTTTTATTTCAACCTCAAGAAGGAACGCGACTCACAGCAGAAAAATTCGACCGCCTATACGGCCGGCGTCTCGCTGATGATAGGCCTGAAAGAGGTCCTGTCGATGCTGAGAGCGGAGGGCCTGGGCAATGTCTTTTCCCGGCATGCGCGCATGGCCAATGCGATGCGGGAAGGTATGAAGGCCGCGGGGCTTTCGCTGTTCCCGAAGCAGAACCCGAGCGACGCGCTCACCGTCGTGTCGGCGCCCGATGGCGTCGACGGCCAGGCGGTGTACAAAAATCTTCGCGAGCACTACGGCATCACCGCGGCAGGCGGTCAAGATCATCTGAAAGGGAAAATTTTCCGGATCTCCCATATGGGATATATCGATACTTTTGATGTCATCCAAGCGCTGGCAGCCACGGAAATGGTCTTAAAGGGGTTGGGCTATCCGATCAAACTCGGGGCCGGGGTAGGCAAAGCCGAGGAGTTGCTTTGTAAGAAATGAAAATTCTGATCAGCGATAATCTCTCCAAGCAGGGCGTCGAGATTCTGCAGAAAGCGGGCCTCACCGTGGACGTCAAGACAAAGATGTCCAAAGAGGAACTGCTGCGTGATATCAAGCGATATGACGGTCTCATCGTGCGCAGCGCCACGAAGGTGACGGCGGAAGTGCTTGCGGTGGCGGAAAAACTTCGCATCATCGGGCGCGCCGGCTCCGGCTTGGACAACGTCGACATTACGACCGCCACAAAACGCGGCATCGTCGTCATGAATACCCCCGGGGGCAACACCGTCACGACGGCTGAGCACACCCTGGCAATGATCTGCGCCCTCGCCCGGAAGATCCCTCAAGCCACGGCCTCCATGAAAGGGGGGAAGTGGGAAAAAGAGCGGTTTATGGGGACGGAGCTGTACAACAAGAATTTGGGGATCGTGGGAATGGGCCAGATCGGCAGCCATCTGGCCAAGCTCGCCCAAGGGGTGATGATGAACGTGATTGCCTTCGATCCGTATCTCGCCGAAGACCGAGCCCGCAAAATGGGCATTGAGATGCTGGGCCTCAGTGAGCTCTTCCGGCGCGCGGACATCATCACCGTTCACACTCCCCTGACACCGGAGACGAAGAATATCATCAATGCTCAGACGATCGACACGATGAAAGACGGGGTGAAGATTATCAATTGCGCGCGCGGCGGCATCATCAATGAACACGATATCGTCGAGGCGCTCAAGAGCGGCAAGGTCGGCGGGGCCGCCTTCGATGTCTTTGATGAAGAACCCGTGAAGCCTGATCATCCATTGTTAAGCCTTGAAAATTTTATCTGCACGCCCCACATCGGCGCCTCAACGACGGAAGCACAGGAAAATGTCGCCATCGGCATTGCGGAGCAGATCGTGGATTACCTGACGCGCGGGATTGCGCGCGGCGCGGTCAATGTGCCGTCGGTGCCGGCCGACCTGCTTCCCCGGCTGCAACCCTATATCACGCTGGCCGAGAAGCTCGGTCTGCTGCAGTCGCAATTATACGAAGGCGGCCTTGAAAGGGTCACGATCGAGTACAAAGGCGAGGTGGCCGGCGTCAATGTCGCCCCCTTGACGATCGCCGCGCTCAAAGGTCTGTTGACCCCCATCCTCGAGGAGACCGTGAATTATGTCAACGCCCCGGTGATCGCCCGTGAACGCGGCATCGAGGTCAAAGAAGTCAAGAGCAGCGACGCGGGCGACTTCACCAGCCTGATCACTCTTCAGGTCGAGGCGAACAAGGTAACGAGCCGGATTGCAGGCGCCCTCTATAGCAGGCAGGACCCTCGGATCGTGCAACTGGACACCTTCCGGGTTGAAATCGTGCCGGACGGGCACATGCTCTTTATCCTGAACAATGATCGGCCGGGGGTTATCGGAGATGTCGGCCAGATTCTCGGCAAACATCGCATCAATATTGCCCGGATGCAGTGCTCGCGCGAAGAGAAGGGCGGACAGGCATTATTGATCCTCGGCATCGACGGCGCCTTGCCTCCTGACGCGCTTCGCGCCATTACCACCGCCAAGAATATCCTTTCCGTCAAGCGCGTCCGTTTGTAAAAGCGTGGCCGCCACCGGCTTGTGATGAATACCTCGCCGCGCTCCAAGATCCCCAAAGGCGTGCCTACATTTCTGCCTGCCGCCGCTGATGAGAAGCGCGCGGTCGAAGCCGCTCTGTTCTCGCTCTTCGCCGGTCGCGGTTATCGGGAAGTCATCCCGCCGACCTTCGAATACCTGGATGTGCTGGCTCCCGGACTCGATGCCGAGTTGATTGAGAAGAGCTATAAGGTGGTAGATCGGGCGACAGGCCGGATCCTTGTGTTGCGTCCCGATGCCACGGCGCAGATCGCGCGCATGGTCGGCATGGGCATGTTCGGATCCGGCTTACCGCTTCGACTCCACTACAGCGTGAATGTCTTTCGATATGAGCCGGAGCATGCCGGGCGAGATCGTGAGATCTTTCAGATAGGGATCGAGCTGATCGGCGCGCGAGGACCGGCCGCCGATGCCGAGCCCATCATTCTTGCGGCCAAGTGCTTGCGGCGCCTCCGAATTGCGCGCTTTACAATCGCGGTCGGCCACGGCGGATTTTTTCAAGGTCTCCTCCGTCGGGCAGGGCTCTCCGATTCCGTCCGACGCGCGCTCCGGGAGGCCGCCGCACGTAAAGATCTCGGGAAAATGGACGTCTTGTTGACGACGGCAGGGGTGCGGGGGTCAAATGCTAGGGGGCTTTTGGCGCTCCCGACACTTGTCGGTGGTGAGGAAGTCCTTGAAGCGGCTGGTCGCCTGGCGCCTCGGTCGGAAGACTGCCGTCGGTCCCTGGGACAACTGAGGGAGGTGTGGCAGCGGGTCAGCGCGGCGGGTATGAGTGAGCATCTGCTGCTGGACATGGGCGAGGTGAGGCGGATGGAGTACTATACCGGGCTCGTCTTCGATATCTATGCCGAGGGCGTTGGCGGGGAAATCGGCGGCGGCGGGCGCTACGATCACCTGATCGGTTGCTTCGGGGACGAGCTCCCCGCCACCGGTTTTGCGTTTGATCTCGACTGCCTGCTTCAATTGAGCGCTGCAGCGCCGCCTGCTGTCGAGCCCGGCTCCCGATCATCAGGAAACGGTCGAAGAATCCGCATGGCAGGACACCGGTGAAGCCCACAGGCCAGGGATCCCAGCCGGAGCAGGCACTCAAGCTCCCACCGCAAAATCTCGAAGCGGAGCAAGCCGTACTCGGCGCCATCTTGCTCGATAACCAGGCTCTCTATAAGACCCTTGAAATTCTAGACCCCGACGAATTCTATCGACCGGTGCATAAGCGTATCTTCAGGGCGATGGTCGAGCTCTCTGAGCAGAACCAAGTTATCGACCTTCTGACATTGACGGATCACTTACGGCGATCCGAAGGCCTGGAGGCCATCGGTGGAACAGCGTATCTGACGGATCTCGCGCAATCGGTCGCGACAGCGGCAGGGATCGCCTACCATGCGCGGATGGTTCATGAAACGGCCATTGGCCGCTCGCTGATTATGGCGGCGACGGAGATCGTGTCGCGAGGCTATGAAGGCACGCGCCGGGTCGATGAGCTCTTGGACTTTGCCGAGCGAAGCATCTTTGGGATTGCCGAGCGACGGCTGAAACGCCTCTTCACCTCCATGCAGGATGTGGTGGCGAGTACCGTCGCGCACATTGATCAGTTATATAACCGCCAAGAAAAGATTACCGGGATTCCGACCGGCTTTCATGATCTCGATGAGCGGACCGCCGGGCTGCAGCCTTCAGACCTCATTATCATCGCCGGCCGGCCGAGCATGGGGAAGACGAGTCTGGCCCTTGGAATGGCGCTCAATGCGGCCTTGAACCGGACCCGCCAGTACACGGTGGCGATCTTTAGTCTGGAGATGTCCAAAGAGCAGTTGTGTATGCGCTTGCTGAGCGCCGACGGCTCCCTGAACATGCACCGCATTCGAACGGGTCATCTCAACGAAGATGAATGGAAGACATTGGCGCGGACAGCCAGTCGCTTGCATGATAGCCGTATCTACATCGACGATACCCCGGCGATCTCCGTGTTGGAAATGGGCGCCAAGATTCGGCGGCTTCGCGCCGAGCATGGACTCGATCTGGTGGTGGTGGACTATTTACAGCTGATGTCCGGAGGCGCGCACTCGGAAAACCGGCAACAGGAGATCTCCGACATCTCACGGTCTCTGAAATCCGTTGCGAAGGAGCTCAACATTCCGGTGTTGGCGTTATCGCAACTCAGCCGCGCGGTGGAAAATCGCCCATCAAAAAGACCGTTGTTGGCGGACCTCCGGGAATCGGGAGCCATCGAGCAGGACGCGGATCTCGTCATGATGATCTATCGTAAGGAGATGTATGCTGCCGAAGTAGAGGAGGAAGAGGAGTCACATGATGAGGAGCATGTGGCGGAGATCCACATTGCGAAACATCGCAATGGACCCACCGGCACCGTAAAGTTGACTTTTCTGCCGGAATACGCGCGATTCGGGAATTACCAGAACCCCGCAATGATTTGACAGTGGGACAGTAGGGACATATAATTCCCCCATAAGAGTATGCCTCTCCGTTTCTGGAACCATCCGAGCCGGGTCCGTTCAGTTAATTAGGGAGATTCCCCTCTAATGGAGCTTTCTAAGTCCTTCTTTTTCCGAGCCCGGTGGGCCCTGGCGGCGCTAATGGTTCAGGGTATCCTGACCGCTCCGAGCTTCGCCGCTAATCCTGCGCTCGAAAACTTGGGATCAACCGCCCGGGCAGTCGCATCGGAGTCCACGGCGCCGCCAATGGCCTCCTATTATTTTCTCTTGGGCTCCCTGCATTACCTGGCAAATGATTTTGAAGCGGCGCTGACGGCGTTCAGCCAGGCGCTTACCTATGACCCGGGATCGACGGTCATACAATTGCGGCTGGCCGTGCTGTTTCAGGCCCGCGGGGAGAACGCGAAAGCCCAGGCGTATGGCGAGCAGGTGCTTGCCCGGGAACCAGCGAATGTGCCGGCCCTCCAACTTCTGGCCACTGTCGCCTCAGCCACCGGCCGACCAGAGCAGGCGATCGACTACTATCAACAGATTGTGACGTTGCGCCCGGACGAGGGAGAAGCCTATTACTCATTGGGTCTGGTCTATGCCGGCCTGAAGCGATACGAAGAGGCCGAGGCCATTGTGCGGCGGGGTATCGCGGCGACCGCCCAGTCTCCTATCGGCTATCTGTATCTTGGCCGGATCATGATGTTGCAGCAAGCGTGGGAGCGAGCTGCGGACGCGTATCGTGAAGCGTCCAAACTGCACCCAAGCTTTGAGGCCGCGTACCTCGGCCTTGCGACCGCGCTTGAGTTCCAAGGCCAGACCGCCAAAGCCATCGAGGTGTATCGCAAGATCCTTGAGGAGGTCAACCACGGGAGTCGGGAGGCTCGCCAACGGCTCGTCCGGTTGCTACTGCTCGAAAAAGCCTATGAACCGGCCTTAGCTCTCTTGCGTCGTGCAGTGGCGGAATCGCCCGAGGATGTGGAAGCGCAGCTCCGGCTGGGGCTCATCTTCGGCGAGCTCAAAGAATACCAGAAGGCCGTGGATCAAATGAAGCTCGTTCTGACGCTGCGGCCTCAGGAGCTCAGGGTGCGGGATCATCTGGCCTATCTGTATGAGGAGCTCAAGGAGAACGAGAAGGCGATCGCCGAATACCAAGGCATTCTCCATGAGGATGAGAGCTTTGGTGACGCACACCTGCATCTGGGCTACCTGTTATATAGATTGAAACGGCCGGATGAAGCCCTCCCGCATTTCCACCGAGCGATCGCGCTGAACCCGAAGATGGCAGAGGCCCATTTGATGCTTGGCCTCACCCTGTTGCAAGCGAACCGGTTCGAAGAGGCGATCGCGGCTTTTCGAGATGGTTTGCGCGGGGACCCCAAGAACGCGGATCTACACTTCAACCTCGGCACGGTCTACGACAAGATGGGCCGGTTTGAGGAGGTGGTGCGTGAAATGCAAGAGGCGATTACGTTGAATCCCACGCATGCCGATGCTCTCAACTATTTGGGTTATACGTATGCTGAACGAGAAGTCAAACTCCAGGAGGCCGTCACGCTGATTAAGCAGGCGCTGACGATCAAACCTGAAAACGGCTACTATCTCGATAGTCTCGCCTGGGCTTACTTTAAATTAGGTCGCTACCAGGAGGCTCTCTCTGAAATGAAGCGGGCCGTTGAGGCAGTCCCCGATGATCCTGTCTTTTTCGAACACCTTGGGGAAATCTATCTATTGAATAACCGGCTGCCCGAAGCCCGCGATGCGTGGCTCCGTTCCCTTGAGTTGGATCCCGCCAATAGCAAGCTGCTGGAGCGCTTCAAGGGGAAGGGCTTCGACGATCCTTCCAGCGATGAGCGCATCCGCAAGGCGCAACATCGCCTCTCCCAGAACTAACCCGGTCGCATATTCCATCCAGGGCAAGGCCATTTTTTGCGGCCTCGTGTTCGCCTGCCTTTAGAAGACAACGCGGGAACTTCTGGTTACCGGGACATTTTATCATCCCTAGGGACTAGCACGTGCATGTGGTTAATGCACGGATTCGTGTGTGAAAAGACCAGTATTTGACATACGGCAGGACCAAAAATTGTAAAAACTTGACTTAGCAGCAGTCCCTAGGTATTGTATTTTATATAAGTCACTGATTTGACAATGAACTTGCATTCCTTGGTCCTGGCAGAGCGATTGCAATACACCTTTGCATCGGCCGGGGTGCAGTCGCTCTGGTAAACAGTTTATCAGTTAAACAAGGAGGGTATCATGTCTAGTCGTATTAAAGGGCAAAAAGGTTTTACGTTGATTGAGTTGATGATCGTCGTGGCGATCATCGGGATCCTGGCGGCGATCGCCATCCCGAACTTCCTGACCTATCAGGCGAAAGCGAAGACGTCCGAAGCCAAGACGAATCTTAATGCCATCAGAACCAGCGAAGTGGCCTTCTTCGCTGAGAATGGCGTGTACGTGGCTGCGATACCTGACCCGGTCCCTGGTGCGGGTCCTCCGATCATCCCCGGAACAGCTAAAAATCCGTGGGTAGTCCAAGCGATTGTAGCGCTGCCCATCCCGGCGGCCAATTTTGTCGGCGGTTTTCAGACGCTGGGATTTGCCCCGCAAGGCAACGTGTTCTATGTCTATGCGGTTAATGCCCTCGCCGTCGGTCTCGCGGAAACAGCGGCAACCTGCACGGTCGCTCTTGCTGCGACCGGTGTGGCGGCTGCTGGAGCGGCTGGCGGACCAGGCGCCCATATGACGGCGCTCGGAAACGTGGATGGCGACGCCGTCCAAGGCGTAAACTGTTTTGGTGATGTGGGTACGATTATTGATGGCGCTCCGGGCGTCTATTAAATCGTGAGATGCGCGAGGCTGCCAGGGCAAACCGCCCTGGCGGCCTCGGTCCTTCGTGAGACTCGATGAGCACTGAAGACCCTTTCCAACCCCCATCTCTGAACTCCGGTATTTAAAAGCTCCTCCTCATCGGTATTCTGGTCGGCCTTGTTTTCGTCGGCGAGGTCCTCCTCCAACGGCACCTGACCCAGACCACAGATCGAACCGCCATCCGGCAGGAAGAGTTCGGCCTTTTGTTACACGGTCAGTAACCTTCGTCCCTTGGGCGATCTTCCTCCAAAAAGCCACCTTCTTGACATCCGGCAGGACCAAAAATTGTAAAAGCTTGACTTAGGATCACACCCTAGGTATCGTATTTTATATAAGTTACTGATTTGACAATGAACTTGCATTCCTTGGTCCTGGCAGAGCGATTGCAATACACCTTTGCATCGGCCGGGGTGCAGTCGCTCCGGTAAACAGGTATCAGTAAACAAGGAGGTTGATCATGTCTAGTCGGATTAAAGGGCAAAAAGGTTTTACGTTGATTGAGTTGATGATCGTCGTGGCGATCATCGGGATCCTGGCAGCGATCGCCATCCCGAACTTCCTGACCTATCAGGCGAAAGCGAAGACGTCCGAAGCCAAGACGAATCTTAATGCCATCAGAACCAGCGAAGTGGCCTTCTTCGCAGAGAATGGTGTGTTCGTGGCTGCGACACCTGATCCGGTCCCTGGTGCGGGTCCTCCGATCATCCCCGGAACAGCTAAAAATCCGTGGGTAGTCCAAGCGATTGTAGCGCTGCCCATCCCGGCGGCCAATTTTGTCGGCGGTTTTCAGACCATGGGATTTGCCCCGCAAGGCAACGTGTTTTATGTCTATGCGGTTAACGCCCTCGCCGTCGGTCTCGCGGAAACAGCGGCAACCTGCACGGTCGCCCTTGCTGCGACCGGTGTGGCGGCTGCGGGAGCGGCTGGCGGACCAGGCGCCCATATGACGGCGCTCGGAAACGTGGATGGCGACGCCGTGCAAGGCGTAAACTGTTTTGGTGATAGGGGTACGATTATTGATGGCGCTCCGGGCGTCTATTAAAATCGTGAGATGCGCGAGGCCGCCAGGGCAAACCGCCCTGGCAGCCTCTGTCCTTCGTGAGACTCGATGAGCACTGACGTCTTTTCCCGCCCCGCAATCTCTGCTCCCCGGTACTTGAAACCCCTGGTCATCGGGATTCTGATCGGACTTATTTTCGTCGGCGAGGTCCTCCTCCAACGGCATTTGACCCAGACCACAGATCGAACCGCCATCCAGCAGGAAGAGCTCGGGCTTCTGTTACAAGGTCAGTACCTCAGACCACTGTTGCTGGGCTATCAGCATCTCGGTGCCGATGCTCTATGGCTGCGATTGATCCAGGTTCTCGGGAAACGGAAAAACACGGCTCAAGAATATCAATGGCTCTATCATGCCATGGATGTGATCACGGACCTCGACCCTCAGTACGATTATGTCTATCAGGTGGGTGGCATTACGCTGGCCGAGCTTGCGCATCGGGTGGATCTCAGTAACAGACTGTTGGAAAAAGGTCTCGCAGCGAATCCCACGGTCTGGCGGATTCCCTTCTACATTGGCTTCAACCATTTCTTTTACCTCCATGATCCTGTTCGGGCGGCGGAGTATATGCTGCGCGCCTCCAAATTGCCGGGACGGCCGGGATTCGTTCCATTGCTGGCAACACGCCTCTCCGCTGAGGCCGGCAATCCCGAGGTCGCGCTGAACTTTTTGCGCGCGATGGAGCACCAGACCAACGACGTATACGTCAAGGAGCAGCTCGAAACACGTATGAAGGAGCTGGTCGTAGAACGGGACGTGCAGATATTGGAAACGGCGATCAATCGGTATACGAAAATGACAAACCATCCCCCGCGTTATCTTGGCCAACTGGTATCGGCGGGTATTCTTTCCGCGCTTCCTCTGGAACCATTTGGGGGCGAATACCGATATAATGCGAAAAGCGGAGAGATTGTCAGCAGCACGCATCCTGAGCGGCTCCGTGTGAAACACGGCAACTTACCGCAAATCAGCGTTCTACCTCGCTGAATGCGAGAGCACAGGAGTACATCAATGGACGCGCCCATCGTTCTGAAAACTGAAGCGCTGTGTAAACAATTCAAAGTGGGCTTTTGGGGGCGGCCTGTCACCGCGTTGGAGCGGTTGGATCTGGAGGTCCACACGGGAGAAATCTTCGGGTTTCTCGGGCCGAATGGGGCGGGCAAGACTACCACGTTGAAGATTTTGATGGGACTGATCTATCCCACGAGTGGGAGGGCCTGGATCCTCGGCCACAAGGTCGGCGAGGTTGCCATGAAACAGCAGGTCGGCTTTCTCCCGGAGTCCCCCTATTTTTATGATTATCTCACGGCCGAGGAATTTCTTCGATTCTACGGACAACTCTTTGGTTTAGGAGGCCAGGTGCTGTCCGAGCGCATTACCCAGCTGCTGCACACCGTCGGTTTGTCCGACGCTCGCACTCTCCAGCTTCGAAAGTTCTCGAAAGGGATGCTCCAGCGCGTCGGCATTGCGCAAGCCTTGATCAATGACCCGCATCTGGTGATTCTGGATGAGCCCATGTCCGGTCTGGATCCGGTGGGAAGGAAAGAAATTCGGGATCTGATCCTTCAACTCAAAATGCAGGGGAAGACCGTCTTCTTCAGCTCGCATATTCTTCATGACGCGGAGGTGCTCTGCGACCGGGTTGGAATTCTGATAAAGGGACGATTAGTGGCTCTTGGGAAAGTCACCGAATTGATTGGCGCGGCCTCGACTCAGTCAGTTGAGATCGTGGTGGAAGGGTTGGACCCCGAGGGCGTGGAGCGCCTCAGAACGATAGCCGAAACGGTCATTCCACAGGGAGAGCGCTTGCTGGCAGTCCTCCATGACCAGATAGATGAGGTGCTCGATCTGATACGTGCGAGGAGCGCCTCCCTGATTTCAGTCACCCCACAACAGCCCTCTCTTGAGGAGCTCTTTATGCGGGAGGTGAGGCAGCAATCATCGGAAGAGGTGTCGCGATGAATCGAGTCCTCGTGATCGGCTTCAACACGTTTCGCGAGAACCTGCGCGAAAAGCTTCTCTACAACCTCGTCATCTTTGCGTTGCTGATCATCGGCAGCTCAATCCTGCTCGATCGATTGAACCTCGGCGATACCTCGCGGCTGATTCTGGACCTTGGATTAGCCTCGATCAACATATTCGGCGTGCTTATCGCCATTTTCATCGGTATCGGCCTCGTCAGTAAAGAGATCGATAAAAAGACGATCTATACGATCATCTCCAAGCCCGTGTCGCGGCACGAATTTCTACTCGGCAAGTACCTGGGCTTATCGATCACCCTTTTCGTTAACACGCTTATCATGTTCGCGGGCCTGCTGCTTGTGCTGCTCTACATGAATGTCTCTATAGAGCTGTTGCTGCTCAAGGCGGTTTTTCTGATCTTTCTGGAGCTGATGGTGGTTACCGCGGTGGCCCTGTTGTTTTCCACATTCACGACCCCCACGTTGAGCGCCATTTTTACCCTTGCCATCTATGTGATCGGGCATTTAACCGGGGATCTGAAAGACCTGGGAGCCAAGCTTCAAGGCGGCGGGAGTCTCTTCCTGACCGCCCTGTATTACCTCATGCCGAACCTCGAGAATTTCAATATTAAAGGCCGCGTCATCCATCATCTCGATATCGCAGGAGGGGAGCTTGCGCTCATCCTAATCTACGGCATGCTCTATACGACGCTGCTCCTCCTCCTCGCCGGCGTCATCTTCCAACGGCGGGATTTCCGCTGAAGTTTCCAGGGCTCTCTCTCGTCCTCGCTCAAAAACTCTACGGAGGTCGGTACGGCCTTGTGGTATGATTCGCGCCTGAATGAGGAGAGACTGTGCACGTTCCCTTACTTGATCTGAAGGCTCAATTCCAGCCAATTCGCAAGGAGGTCATGGCGGCCATCGAGGCGGTCTGCGACGAGCAGGCGTTTATTCTTGGATCCCGTGTGGCGGACCTGGAAAAATCGTTCCAGGAATATGTCGGGGCAGCGCACGGGGTCGGAGTGGCCTCAGGCACCGATGCCATCTTGCTCGCTCTGATGGCGAGCGGGGTGGGGCGCGGCGATGAAGTCGTCACGGTGCCGTATACCTTCTTTGCGACGGCCGGGTCCATCTCCCGGCTCGGCGCCAAGCCCGTCTTTGTGGACATTCATCCAGATAGCTTCAATATGGACCCTCGTCAGATCGAGGCGGCGATTACCAAGAAGACAAAGGCAATCATGCCGGTCCACCTGTTCGGACAGTGCGCCGCGATGGAGGGGATCCTGGATATAGCCAGGGCGCATCAACTACCGGTCATCGAGGATGCTGCGCAGGCGATCGGTGCTGAGCGTCGTGGGCGGAAGGCCGGCGCCATGGGATATGCCGGGTGCTTTAGCTTCTTTCCCTCGAAGAATCTCGGCGGCTTTGGCGATGGAGGAATGGTCACGACCAACGATCCATCAGTCGCGGATCAGGTACGGCTGCTGCGGGTGCACGGAAGCCGGGGCAAATATCTGCATGAAGTCGTGGGCATGAACAGCCGATTGGACGCGTTGCAGGCGGCGGTTCTAAAGGTCAAGTTGAACTATCTGGAGAGCTGGATCAAGGGTCGGCAACGAAACGCCGCCCGTTACGAAAACCTCTTTACGGATGCAAAGCTGCTCGACCGCATCACGCTACCGGTGGTGTCTAAAGAGAACCGCCATGTTCATAACCAATACGTGATCCGGGCGCCTGACCGTGACGAACTACGCGCGTTCCTCAAAGAGAAGGGTATCGGCACCGAGATCTACTATCCGACGCCGCTCCATCTGCAGCCCTGCTACCAGGATTTGGGATATCAAACCGGGGCCTTTCCGCACTCCGAGCAAGCGGCCAAAGAAACATTAGCGCTGCCGATCTACGCGGAACTGAGCGAAGAGCAGCAATCCTACGTCGTCGCAAGCGTGAAACAGTTCTATTCCTCTCGCTGATCTACCTCTAGACGGCGTTGCCGGCGGCGGCGCCGGACGCCCATGCCCACTGGAAATTATACCCACCGAGGCGACCCGTCACATCGACGACTTCGCCGATAAAAAATAAACCGGGTATCTTCTTCGCCTCCATCGTCTGGGAAGACAGCTCGTCTGTATCGACGCCCCCGCGCGTGACCTCGGCCTTGCGAAATCCCTCGGTGCCGCTGGGTCTGACCGTCCACCCTTGCACGGCCTGTAGGAGGTCTTGAATCTGCCGCTCCGGCAACCTGGCTACCGGGCCGGCGATCCCTGCCCGCTCGCAGAGCCTTTCGGCCAAGCGCCGCGGCACACGTTCACTAAGCAACGTCTTCGCTTCCGCCCGGGCACCTGCCTTGCGCTCGGCCGCAAGCCAGGTTCCAAGGTCACTGTCCGGGAGAAGGTTGATGGTGATGGCTTCGCCCTGATGCCAGTCCAGCGAGGCTTGCAAGATCGCCGGGCCGCTCAGCCCGGTGTGTGTGACGAGGATATTTTCACGGAACGAGACGCCGTTACATGAAACGAGTGCGTCGGCGGCGACGCCGGCCAACCCTTCAATAACCTCACGATCAGCGCCATCGAGTGTGATTGCGACCAGCGCCGGCGCGGGCTCCAGGATACCAAGCCCGAATTGGCGCGCGAGACGGTACCCCAGATCCGTGGCCCCGGTCTTGGCGTATGACAAGCCACCGGTCGCAACCACGAGGGAGCGGCATGCGAAGGTGTCGAGGCTCGTTTCAACCACGAACCCGTCCGTTCTGCGCACGGCGTCGATGCGGGTGCCCACGTGAAACTCCGCGCCTGCCTTTTCGCATTCTACCAGCAGCATGTCGACGATCTGCTGTGCCGAGCCGTCGCAAAAGAGCTGTCCGAGCTTCTTTTCGTGATAAGCAATACCGTGCTCACGGACCATCCGGATGAAGTCGGCTGGCGTAAAGCGCGCGAGCGCAGACTTGCAGAAATGCGGATTGGCAGACAGATAGGCGCTCGGGTCGGCGTGTACGTTGGTGAAGTTGCAGCGCCCTCCCCCGGAGATTAAGATTTTCTTACCGATTCGCTGGGCGTGCTCGAGCAGCGCCACCCGCCGACCCCGGCGGCCGGCGTGGATTGCGCACATCATGCCGGCCCCACCAGCGCCGATGATAATCACGTCGTACTGCCGCACGTGCCAGCAGTCTCAGCGCCGCGAGCTGATGATCAACAAAGAGTTCATCTCTGAGAGGTTTCCACCCTGTTCTTCAACCGCTCGCCGATCAAGCTCAGCGCTCCGGCCGTGCGTTTGGACAGGCTCTTATCCTTACCGACAAGCGTGATGAAGGCTTTCAGGTCCTCGAGATCATCCAGGTCACGGAGCGAGGGGAGGAGAGTCACGGATAATTCCAATGTCGCCGCCTTCTTTTTCGTCTCCTCTAGAACTGTGGGCGTGCTCCATGCCAGGCCGTGAAAAAGTTCCGGGGCCGGCCGGGATAGCGCAACGAGATAGTAACCACCATCCAGCGTAGGTCCTAACACGAGGTCGTGACTGCCGAGATCATCCACCGCCTTGGAAAGGTGTCGACGGGTGAGATTCGGAAGATCGGTGCCGATCAGAATCACGCTTCGATGTCCCAGCGAGAAGACCTTTTGCATCGCCCCAGACATGCGCGCCCCCAAGTCTTCTCCCTCCTGGGGTAAAAGGCGCGCGCCATAGCGACCTTCCAGTACCTTGAAAAAAGGATGGGCAAGGTCAGGAGCGCCCGCGACGTAGAGTGTCGCTCCCGTCAGGCCCTGGGCCTGCTCCATTGCATCCAAGATCAGGCTGCCATGCAACGATGCCGCCTCATCGGGGGTCAATGGCGGGCAGAGCCGCGTTTTTGAAGTGCCGGCCACCGGCGCCTTCGTAAATATAATAAGAGCAGTGCCTAGCGGATCTCGGGATACCACTGCTTTAGTCTGGCGGGGGGAACGCCGAGGAAAAACAGCAGACGAAGCGCCCACATTAATAGAATCGTACGGATTGGTCCATGACGCGCCCACCGGCGAGCGGACGTGATGACGCAACTGTGAAGGGCCGCGATTCGGCCCTTCTGTTTGAGCTGCCTGGTGAAGGCGATGTCTTCCATGATCGGAATATCGGGAAATCCGCCCACCGCCAGAAATACTGGTTTTCGGACGAAGAGAGCCTGGTCACCGGTGGCGATACTGGTGATGCGAGAGCGAAGGTTCATGAGCCGGGATACACCCCACAGCCATCCCGTGTCCGTGTCAAGTCTGATGTCAAATCGTCCGCCAATGATCCGGGAATCTTGAAGGGCGGCGGTGATGTCATCAGCGGCGGTGGCTGGCAGCAGCGTGTCGGCATGCAGGAACAATAGGATTTCACCGGTGGAAGCCGCTGCGCCATTATTCATCTGCCGGGCCCGACCCTTCGGCGATGAGAGTAAGCGAGCCTTGGGAGAGGTGCGGGCGGCTCGCGCCAGCGTCTCATCCTGGCTGCCGCCGTCCACGATAAGGATCTCGCTGAAGGCCGGATGACGGAGGCGGTTCAAGGTGTCTTCGATTGCCGGCGCTTCATTAAGAGTCGGAATAATGACAGAGATGCTCATGGGGGCGGATTCGGCGTGCGGATGCGCCGGACCGGCTTCTGCCCCGCAAACATAAAATAGGCGACGAGGAGAATCGTGCCGTAGACGACAATTCCTTTTTCCAAACGGGTGGCCGTCCCGGTGGAGCTGATGTGGTAATGGAAGGCAAGCCCGGCCACCGTAGCGGAGGCCATAATGGCATACTTATACCAGGCGCTTATCGTGCCGTTGACGAAGATCACGACTCCCGCAAAAAAGAGCAGAAACGGAATGGAGTTCGCGTCCGTGCCGCTGCTCACCGCGACCAGGAGCTGTAACCAGGCAAGGACCATCATCACGAACCCCACAAACTTTTGGAGCGCGACGATGTGGCGTTCGCCGTCCTCTTCGTGATCGTCCGGGGGTTCGTCAGGCTTCGGGAGTTTGTCCATGGGCTATCCTTGATAAGGTTTGAATTGCTTGCTGAGCGTCAATCCTTGGAACTGATAGGACGACCCCAGGCCTTCGCCGTAGACCTTCTCGGGACGCTGCTGCATTCGCTCGAAGAACACCTTAAAAAAAGTTTGACCGTCGTGTATCAGAAACGGCACGTCGTGGGCGCGGACCTCCAGGACGATGGGTGTTCCCCGCAGATCGCCGGCGCCATAGCCGAATCCTGGATCGAAGAATCCGGCGTAATGGGTCCGAAGCTCGCCACACGCCGCTTCATAGGCGACCATCTCGGCGGCGTAGTCGGGGGGGACGCGAATTCGTTCCTTAGAGCCCAGGATATAAAATTGCTCCGGCTCCAGGAGTAGGGCGCAATTTCGGGGACGCTTGATCGGCTCCCAAAAGTCGGTCGGATCGTAATGAGCCAGCCGCGACATGTCCAGGATTTGGCTGATCGTCTTGGCGCGAAATCCCACAACCTCCCCCTCGCTGCCTTTGAGATCCACTCGTAGAAACAGGCCGTCTTTCAGCGAGAGTTGACTGAGCGGCAGGGGCTTGCCCTCGCTGTATAGCAATGGGTCTCTGCGGTGACTCTCTTTGAGCTCTGTGTCTGTTACCGTCGGTTCGCCTGCAAAGAGACGCAGCTGATTCAGGCACATCCCGGCATGCAACCGCACCGAAAATGATCGCGGAACCACTTCCAAGAAGAGGCGTCCGCGATAGCCTGGGCGGATATCGTCAAAGCGTGCCTGGAAATCGGTGATGGTGCGGGTAAAGACGTCGACGCGCCCGGTGGTGCTTTTGGGGTTGGTCTTGCCGCGGATTTCAGCGGGAAGCGCGAGGGACTCCATGAGCGGAATTAAGTAGACATGACCCTGCTCAAGCACCGCCCCTTTGCGCAGGTCGATCTCATACATCAAGAGTTCCGGCAAGAGATCATGAACGGTAATCCGTTGACTGATCGCCCATTGCTCCGGCAGAAAACTACTGAGCATCCGGTAGGCGGTCTCCCCGAGACGCAGATCGAGGCTGGCCGGCTGGTATTGGCGCTCTTCGATGAGCGGCTTTGCCGAGATGACCTGTTTCTGCACGAGGGCACGTAACTGCTGGGAGGTGAGGACGCCGCTTCGGATCTTGGTGGTCGGTTGTCGCTTTGTCCTCGGTATCGGCGCCATAACCCGATGATTCCTACTCCATCATCCCGTCCGCGAGGCCGCATCCGGTTGATGTCGAGCCAACCATGGGTAGCTCCCGGCCACGGGTTCCATTACCGTTTATATGGCTTTCCGGCTGAGGGTAGCTGTAGACCTTACCCTCGTAATTGCGAAGCGTCGCCTTTTCCGGGGTCAAATCGACGAGATAGTCGGCCGGCAGTAACGGAATCTTTCCGCCGCCTTCAGGAGCGTCAATCACGAAGTGCGGCACCCCCATCCCGCTTGTGTGACCCTGCAAGGCTTTGATAATTTCCAGGCCTGTTTCCACAGACGTGCGAAAATGATTGGTGCCGCGAGTCAGATCGGCTTGATAGAGATAGTACGGTTTGACGCGCGCGAGCAGGAGTTCATGGACAAGCCGCATCATCACTGCCGGATCATCGTTCACCCCTTTCAACAGGACCGTCTGCGCCCCCAAAGGCACACCGACATCCGCCAATCGCCCGCAGGCGGCCTTGACCTCCGTCGTGAGTTCGTCCGGATGGTTGAAATGGAGATTCATATAGATGGGATGATACTTCCGCAGCATCGCACAGAGCTCGGGAGTCACGCGATCCGGCAGGCTTCCAGGGACTCGGCTCCCGATACGGATCAGCTCGATGTGCGGGATCGTCCGTAGCGCCTTTAAAATACGTTCCAACAGGGCATCGGGAAGAAGGAGCGGATCGCCACCCGACAGGATGATATCGCGCACCTCGCGATGAGCCTTCAGGTATTCCACTACCCGGTCCAATTCGCCCTTTTTCAGAAAGCCGGGCTTCCCCACCAGCCGCTTGCGGGTGCAGAAGCGGCAATAGATCGGGCATTGGTTGGTCACCATAAAGAGGACCCGGTCTGGGTAACGGTGAACCAAATGGGGGACGGGACTATCGAGTTCCTCGTGCAACGGATCATCGACGCTTTCGTCGGTCAACTCTTCGGGTTCCGGGACTACCTGTCGCCAGAATGCATCGCCTTTTTCCTTGATTAGCTTCATCCACATGGGCGTGATGCGCATGGGGTATTCGCCCACCACGTCTTTAATCGCATCCGGATCAACCCCCAACTCCTTGGCTAGTTCTTCCGGTTTGGTAATGCTCGCTGCGAGAGTGTCCCGCCAGGTCTTCATATCCTTCTCTGTCTCCAGCCTATGATTTCTCTGATCTCAGATCGCCGGCCTTTTGCCCGTACGTCGATTCCAAATACGACATGATATCGGCCGTCTCGCTCAAAACCTTATCGCCGTCGAGAAGGACCGGAACGTAATACTGTCCGGAGGCCTTGAAGACTTCGGAGCGCTGCGGCCGGCTGTCCGGCACGATCACGCTCTCGTACGAAACCCCGAGCTCATCCAGCCTCTGCCGAACCGTCAGACACTCCGGGCACCAGTTGACATGATACAACTTCACAGCGGTGGTTCACCGTTCTCAACAACGACCGACTCGGATTGAAGAGCGCAGGGAGCCAGGACGGCATCCGTCATTCCATGAATCAGTTTCTTATCCAACGGGACAACCGTCGCGAGGATACCGCTTAAGCGCACAGAATCACCGGCAGTGAAATAATAAGGAGACAACCGAACGCGTCCCGGCATGGCGAGAATCTCGTTGGTGGACGGGTCCTGATATTGGGCTTGTACGCGCCGGGCTTTTCGGAATTCCTGAAGAATGTGAGGCGACTCGGCAAACGAGGCGAGCGCTCGATCCAGCGTTTCCGCCCATTGCGGTTGCGGCATGTCATGCCCAACCGACACTCCTCTCGATCCCCAGGCGAATTCCGAGAACCCCGAAGGCTTGATGACGTACCGCCGGTCTTTCTGGCCCAGCTTCGCCAACTCCCGATACTCAGAGAGCGGCCGTCCGGCCGGCATCAGCCCGGGTATGACGGCATGGGGCGGCACCGGGCAAGGATCCAAAATCCATGTGGACGGCATCAGGTCTCGTAGGGTCTGAAAGGCGTCGGCACTGAGCGCATCCCTCCAAAACGATTCGAGGACCGGATGGTGAAAAAGCGCGAAAGCCAATTTCTCCTCGAGCCACGGTTTGGCCGGAGGCGTCATGCTGACAAGTCCTTTTTTCACGGCATAGAAGAACAGTTCGGCCTTGGGCACATTTTTAAGGTCGAACAACTCAAAGAACCGGTAGAGCACCGAGATAGCTTGCCCGCCGGGCAGTTGCAACTTCTCTTCGGTGAAGGTCACCTCTCTGGGGGGCAAGTCGATGGCGGAAAGACCAGCTTCACGGAGATGGGCGGCAAGCCATGCCATTTCCGGCCGGTAATCCTTCGCCTCTTCCGAGACGACGATGGCCAAGGACGGTTCCCGGTTGCCGGCGAGCTCTCGAATCATCGCCGCAAAGCCTTCGACCATGCCATTTCGGCCCCCAATGATGGGCCATCCAAGCTCGCTGTAGGCCTGGGCCAGGCATCCGGTGATCCCGATACCCCCGGGCACGGAATCCAGTTCGCTGATCATCAAACCGGTTTCAGTCAGAAGAAGATCGGGGCGAATCACTCGGGGAATGTCGTCGTGAAAGCGATTCATCCGCGCGAACGCGATCAACTCGCCGGGCTTTCCTTGGTCCAGATAGTCCGAGACCCACCGGGGTTGTACGCCCTTAACGCTGTCATAGTACAAACGGTTCAGGGCTCGCGTGAAGGCAAGCAGATGGTGACCGAGCGCCTGAATCGTCGCGAGGGTGTCCGGCTGAAGCAGAAAGGGAATGGGAGAGATCCGCCATGTGGTATCGGCGTGGAGACCCGCGGCAACGAGACGCGCTTTGATCGCCTGGCTGTGCTCACGGGCGGTCTCGGGAGATAAACCGGCGGCAGGAGGTACAGGCACTGTCGTTGGGGGGTTCATCCCTGACTGGAGATGCCCTAGCGTACCAGGACTCGATCGATAGGCGGAGCGCCGGGCCTCATGTCGTCCTCAACCTCCACGATGATCCCTGATAATGACAATCCGTGGCATGTCCACTTAGGAAAATCCACGGCTGCGGCGTAAGTCAGTCCGATCACGTTATTACCTCCGCCGCTATGGTCAATAAGCATGGATGCTTCTCTATACTGTGCCTGGCCGGGGCATCTTAACGGTGCCTGACCGGCACCCCTATAACGGTGCCTGACCGGCACCTGGGGCGCCTGTGGGGAACGTATGCAATGCGGAAAGTCTAACATGGGGCATGGACCAGCACAAGTGTACTGGTGTCAACGAGAGCGCTACGGTAGAATACTGAGCATGACATCGTCTGATAGCCTTCCAACACGAGTTGAGCAGATCGTCCCCAGCTCGGTCTGCGCGACGTGCGATGTGTGCTGTCGTTTTCCGGAGTTCGAGAGCGCGCTACGGCCATATTTCACAGCGGATGAGATCCAGGCGGCCATCGCGGCGGGTGTACCTCCCGATGCCTTTCCAGACCATGCGGGAACGAAAATTCGTCTCGTGCCGCACGGGGAAGGGTTCATCTGTCCGGCGTTCAATCCGAAAACCGGTCAATGTGGCATCTATGCCAGTCGTCCGCTGGATTGCCGGCTCTACCCGGTTGCAGTCATGTGGGACAAGGAACACGAGCAGGTGGTCATGGGATGGGACGCCAAATGCCCGTTCATCATCCAAAAACTGAACACACCCGAGTCGCGTGCCTATGTCGAGCGGACAGCACGTCTGCTGGAAAGTGATCCCGTAGCCTCCACGATTGTCGCCAATCCACAGTGGATCGGCGCCTTTCAGGACGACGTGCTGGTCCTGAGGCCTCTCGAACAGATCACGCAGGGTCTCCATCCATCCACTCCTCCGGGCTAGTCCCTGTAGTCGGGGTCAGAGTCGATGAACAACAGCGGGGTCAGAGTCGATTTATT
>DASXSU010000055.1:0-25966 GCA_036505795.1 Nitrospirales bacterium | reverse complement strand
CGAACCCTACTACCGTCTAGGCATATCCCTAAGGATGAATTTACCTCGCGCGGGTTCCGGGTTTAGCGTACCTCACCGGTAACGGATGCTCTCTGCCGGTCTCTGGTCACCCCCCTCCGGTGGCCGACTCCTGGCGTCCTGTGCCGCAGGACGGCTAGCCCCTGTCGGGCTAGTCCGTCCGCCAGGGTACTGACCATCTCGCCATTCGAGGCCAATTCTTCCGACCTTATCGGGAGCCTAGCTCTCTTCTCTGTGTTTGTTTGGGCGTGGGTGGCGCGGCGTTAGTTTCCCCGCGCTACCGGTGACCGACGACTTGGTACCGCATGTCGTCATGCTCACTCGTTTCGGGGGTTTAGACTGTGCGTGCGTGGGGCGGTGCCCGCAACCGCCTTTTTCATTTGCTTGGCCCCTTTCTCAGTGGGAAAATACGCAATACTTACCCGTTTCCCTTTGGTGATCCATCCAACGACTCGCCACGCGGTCATGCCGCGCAGTTCCACTCTCTCTATAGTGACCCGCTTATATTTTCTCATGTAGGGTAGACTCCGGGGTGAAAAGGCGGACATCATCCTACAGACATTTAGGCATGAACCATTAAGTTGGCGCAGCGGTCAGGATTACGCAAAGCCTGTACGTCTGCCAACAATTGAAGAGCTACAAATCCTTTCGTTGGATTCTCAATGGCAGAACCGCCGGTGAGGCTCGTCTGTCTAGAATGTCAGGAGGGCGCCTAGTCTCCCTCTGTATCAAGGTCGGCCGCACCGTGTTGCTGCGGCCATGACATCGTAGACGGGGCCGGCGATTTGTCCGCGAGGAATACGGGGCATCATCCTGACAACGTGACACTGGGAAAGGCCTAAACCTATCGGCTATCCTTTTGTCCTCTTCCGTGAAGACCCAATTTGTCCAACTGTTGCTTGATCACAAACGAAATGGGCAGTAGGCCGTCCTTCACAACTCCTGACGGATTCATACGTCAAGCCCCATACGAAGTATCTCGCAATCTGCCTGGACAGATAGAGTTAACTAACTTAGTGTGGTGAACGAGCTGGGATCACACACCCCTCACTCTTCAGGTTGTCTGAACCAAGACAGGATCTGAAAACCGTCCATATTCTAGGAGGTTCTATGATTGCTCGAAACGTTACCATGCATCTGAAGCCGAATAGCGCTGCAGAGTTCACCCAGACATGCCAGAAGCAAATCATTCCCATGCTTCGGCAACAGAAGGGTTTCCAGGACGAAATCACGTTCATTGTGCCAGGCGAACGAAATGCGGTGGGAGTCAGTTTCTGGGATAACCAAGAGAACGCGGACGCATATAGCCGCGGAATTTACACCGAAGTGGTGAAAGCCCTCGGAAAAGTGCTGGAGGGTACCCCTCAGGTTCAAAACTTGGAGGTATCGAACTCGACCTTCCACAACATCCGCGTAGTGGCCTAGGAAACCCCGATGGGTCTTTTCGAGAGGGAGACGGACTTGGCCGCCTCTCTCTCCCACCAATAGTCTTCCGGAGTCTGTATGCCCTTGCGAAATGTCATCAACGTTCTCTTGTTGACCGCCGATCCTGATCTGGCAGAACTGTATCGCCATGAATGTCCGGATTGCGTCGTGACGATCGCCAAGGATGCCGCTGCCCTGAGTCGGAAAGCAGACAAACACCGGTTTGATGTGCTCATTATGGAGTCCCGAAAGGACTGGGTGAACGAGGACTGGGTGAACGAGGTGAAAGCCGTGGTGGACACGCTTGGGCCTCCGCCGGTCATGACCCTGGTCGGATCTGCCGCATTTCTGCGCCGTTCGAGTGAATCAGTCAGGGCCCTTTCAAATGGGCACGCGGTGCCGCGCGGCACGACAGAGTTGCCGCAGGAATTAGGCTTCGATGCATACGTGGCCGTTAAGCTCCGAGATTTTGTGCGTCGTATGAAGCTCGGCGACGGCTCGGATTTGCATTCGCTTTTGGTAAAAACGGTCGAAAAACCCCTGATCTTGCTCGTGCTGGAGGAAACGCGCGGCAATCAGATCCAAGCTGCGGCTCTGCTCGGCTTGAACCGCAATACCCTGCGCAAGAAGATCAAGGACTTGAAGATCTCCGTGACGAAGCTAGGCTAAGGTACGAACTGGTTTAAGAGGATCGGCGCATCTCTGGCTGCATTCAGGCGAGGGGCGGCGCGGCACTGATTAGACTCAGGAAGGCGTTTCCCAGGCGGAAGGCAACGGATGCTCGCTGATGAGCCGCTCATGTTCGGCGAGATCGTAGGGTTCGATTGTCAGGTCATCACGGTTGATCGACTCTGTACAGGCGGGTGAACAGAGAAATTCAATGAGTGCCTGTGCCTTCTCTTCCGTCGGGAACCGGCACAAGCCATATTCCGGCATCCCAGACGACGGCTGCCAAAACGCCAGCTCAATCGCACTCCCCTGGAAAATTCCAAGCGCTCGGTGCCTGATTTGAAACCCGCCGGGTAAATGAGACGATCGTTCAAGCGACATGGCTACGGAATAGGGTCAGTTTCCATTGCTGTTAACCCATGTCATAAAGCAGGACATCTCGTTCTTTTTACCAGATTAGGCCACCTTGTGTCATTCAGCCAGCACAGCCGGCATTGCGACAAGTTCACTGTGCTCATAGGCGACGAAATGATGTAGGCATTGTGCTTCATCCTTTTGTGTAGAGGAAAGCAAGTACATCAGTATGACTGATCTGCCTCAAGAGATTATTGTCGATAAATATCCGCTACTTCCTGCATTGAAGCGTCATTCTGATATTTTCTTCGCTTTCTTGAACTTTTTGTCTATTGATGGGGTGCGAATAGTTTGTTACGCGTGTACCGGGCGTCCACAGTTTTTTACAACCTGAAGAAAGGAGTCAATATGCATATTGCGAAAGCATTCATGACGTTTGCCGTATTGCTCAGTTTTTCAGCTGTAACGAATGCCGCGAGCGGTCTGCCCGGCGATACATCCTCCGGCATTTCCGACCAATCCGCTACAGGCGGCCAATCCGGAGATCAACAGCAGTTGGAGAAGCAGCGCCGTGATCAGGGCATCGGGACCAGCGGGGATCTTCCCATGCAGGACAAGGGCATGCGCCCCGAGAATCCGCCGGCAGACCCCAGCAAGAGCGGTAGAGTCAAAGATGAACAGATTATGCTCGGCTCGGCCATCCCCGTCGTCAAAGGCGAAGTGTTGAGGATCGACGGGGATAAATTCACGGTGAAGGATCAAGCCGGAACTGAAGTAAGTCTGATTGTGAATCAAAACACAAGAATGGACTGCGGTCAGGGCGGTTCTCTGTCGAGCTTTCAGCCCCGGGACCAAACCGCGACGGATCGTCCATTAGGTCAGGGTGATCAGAGTCAGGGCCGGGGCGAGCAGAAAGGCCAGGACGGGAAGTTACAGGATTTGTCCAGGACCAATGAACAACCCGGCAGCGAAGTAGGGCAAGCCACGGGTGCAGGGAAAACTGCTAGTTCCAACTCAAAGGCAGCATGTGCCTTTAAGCCTGGCGATAAAATCGAAGCCGAAGTGTCCGACATGGGCGCGGCTACCATGATCAAAACAGTTTCTGACAAGAGCAAAGGTTCTGACGACAAAGGCATGGGCGGAAGTTCTCAGTAACCACGGGAGCGGCAACGTAGGAAAAGCATTACCCCCGGGCGCTTAGAGGCGCCCGGGTTTTTTTTGGATACCATCCTTTATATCCGCCTGCCCCGAGTTCGCCAGAAAAACTCCTTTTCCATTACGCCTCGCGTTCGCGTCTTCTTTGCACACTATCATATTCGTTCGAGTCGCGAGGCTGCACACCTAGAGGGCGATCTACTCGGCGATTTGTTGCTTGCGTTTCGTCAGATATGCATTGCGAACGGCGCTGTACAGATCGACGGTGGCTTCTTCCACGCTTTCATACTTGTCGAGATTCAGCGCCCTATCGTTCAGCATTTTCTCGGTCCGCCTGCCGAAGGAAACGGCAATGTTACCGGGCGGGCCGGTGATAGGAAAGAAGTAGGTGAGCGGGTCCATCGCAATGTCGAACACATAGCCGATGCCGTCGCGCACGGTCAAAGGCGCCCAGATAGGGCCCGGCACCTGCACCGTAATAGCCGAAGGTTTGCCCTGTGTCTTCGTTGCTCCTCTCGATATGGAATTGATACTTGGCCACGTCGGCGAACCCGGCGACACCGAGCGTCGAGTTGATCATGAAACGGGCCAACTCTCGGCCTGCGCCCTTGAACTTTCCCTGCAGCAAACTGTTCAAGAAACGTCTTGGCATGGCGATGTTATCGAATAAGTTGTGGATAGCCTGCTTTTCACCATCAAGGACGATCTGGGTATAAGCTTTGGCCACCGGCTTGATGACATATCGATCCAGTATGTAGTAGTTGAAGTTGAACATCATTTCGTTGAACGACTCCCAAGGGTCGTAGTCTTCTGTCTCCGTTTCGTCGGGCTTGAGCTCTTTGACAGACACTTCTTCCGGCGGCGCTGCGTTGACGACCGCGGCGAGATGGGGAAGAACGAGGCATCCCAAAGAAATACTGACAACTAGTGCCCGCGAAGTCGTTGACTTGCCCGCGCTCTCCGGTTGTCTAGGCAGACGCTCATGATCGGTTTTTAGTAGTGCTCCGTCTTTATTAGATTGAAATGGCACGTAGCTGATTGTTAACGAACGCCCTTCATCGCTTTGGCTGAGCCTCCGCGGGAATAAAATTCTTTTTGCCTTCCTCCGACACAAAAACCACCAGGAATTTTACGGGCGCTTGCCCAAGATTTTTGCCGTTGTGCCAGCTGTTCATCGATTCCAGGAATCCTGATCCGGCGGCATACTCGCGCGGTGAGCCGTGGTCCGACTCGATGGTCAGCGTGCCCTCCAGAATATACACGTAGGTGGGAACCGGGTGCATGTGCCGTCCGCTCTCTCCGCCTGGCGCAATCTCTATCAGGACCGACTCGATTTCCGGTTTGTCTGTTTGAGGATACTGAAGTTTCTGACCGTTCGCTGAGGCTGTGGCTTTGACGATCGGCGAGACTTTTAGCGCCTGCTGTGCGGTCGTGATCGTGGCGAATCCTAGAATTATGAAACTGATCAAGAGCGTTTTCATATTACCCTCCGTGTAGAGACCTAGGCTATCGAGGCATTGACGGATTGTCTATAAGATTATCGCGCTCGGGTGAAATCAAAAAAGGGACCGCTGCGTTGCTTCGGGTGTGCGCAGGCGGGGGCGTGATCGCACTGTAGATTCAACCAAGAAAGATCTCCGTTCGGGCCAGTTTTGGGAATCCCGTAGGGGAAGAATTCCGTTGACACCGCTATAAAGCTTAAGCTAAATAGCGTAATTGAATTAAAGTGGCGGCGGCGCCCGTACAAAAGGAGAACCCGGATGAACACCATTCTGATCATCGTGCTGGTTCTACTGCTGGTGGGAGCGCTCCCTACGTGGCCGCACAGCAAAAACTGGGGGCCCTATCCCTCAGGTGGGTTGGGACTGGTTGTCCTGATCTTGATCATACTGCTTCTGACCGGCCATCTCTGAGCAGCTCAGTAAGCAGACGGCTTAGCCGGTCATAAGCCGACCCGTCAAGTTCGCAGCGGTAGCTGTGTCTTTACGAAGCATCTGCCGCATGAAAGGACATGGCCGTGAGAACAACAACCATCTTGGGTATAGCGCTCATCGTTCTCGGCGTCGTGACATTTGCCTACCAAGGAATCAGCTATACGACTCGCGAAAAGATTATAGATCTTGGGCCGGTGGAAGCCACCGTCGAGAAAACGAAGACCATCCCCCTTCCGCCGATTGTAGGTGGGCTGGCTCTTGTCGGGGGGATTGTCCTGCTTGTCGCCGGATCCAGAAAATCTTAAGGTCCTGCCCGCTCTTACGGGTCCATCTTAGTTATTGTTCTTACTTCGAAAAGCGGAACATGGTTTTAGACTGATCATTGATCTCATCTACAATCCAGAGGGGAACGTTTCAGGAACCTCCCCGTGCTCCCAACCAGGGGTGCGATCAAGCGGCTCGACGGCTCGCGTGCGGTCAATGTGCACGATCGCATCGAACTGGTCTGCCAATCTCGCGTAGAAGTAATGGCTCTGCCGTTCCGTTTCCGGAAGATAAATGACCCCGATCGCGCGCTCCAGCCGTGACTCAGGAAGGCCAGAGAGGGGTTGCCCCGACTTTGTAAACGGCAACAGAAAGCGTGCAATCCCGGTCGCGTGGAACAGCGCCTCATAGCTGTCGGCCAATGCGGGACGCACGCGCTTGCGCTCCGCGGGGCCCTCCCACGCAGACGCGGCCGTGACGGTGCCCTCGTAGGTGGTGAATCCGATCAGCCGCGACTTAAGGCCATACCGTTCGCGCACTAACTGGCCCACGTTCAGTTCTCCGATATCCCCCATCTGTGTAGCCCGGGCATCTCCTAAATGAGAATTATGCTCCCACACTACGACCTTCGCAGGTCTATCTTGAATGCTGAGGTAAGTTATGAGCTTATCCAGTGTCTCGGCCATATGTCGATCTCTCAAGTTCCATGACAGGACGCGACCCTGAAACATGGATCGGTAATACTCTTCGGCGTTTTTGACGAGACGGGCATTCTGCTCGGTATAGAAATACTCGTCCTCGGCCACGCGGCCGTCGCGACTGGCGTATTCCGCGGCGCGCCGGCGCAGTTCGCTCAATTCTTTGACAACCTCATCCTCACAGGACTTCTTCAATCCAAAGCCGGCGGCATATCCGTAGGCCTGCGTGTCCTCGCCGTAATGATCAAAGCACGAATAGCGGTACTGTGCGCGAGTCGCCGCCGGCGGGTCGACTTTCCGCAGATAGTCCAGAACCGCCTGCATTGATGAATGGAGGCTGTACAGATCCAGCCCGTAAAACCCTATTCTTCGGTTCGACGGGACAGTCTCGTTAAAGCTGCGCAGCCATCCCACAAAGTCCAGGACATCCGCATTTCGCCACATCCACATAGGAAAGCGCCGAAAGTCCCCGAGTGCCTCAACGCCTTCGGTGTCGTCGCTGACGCCGCGCACGAAGCGGTTAACCCGGTAAGCGTCGGGCCAGTCGGCCTCCACTGCCACCGCCGTAAACCCCCTCTCGCGAATGAGCCGTTTGGTGATCTCGGCGCGCTCTCGATAGAACTCGTGCGTTCCGTGAGAAGCTTCCCCCAGCAGGACCACCTGAGCGTCACCAATGAGGGCAAGCAAGGGGTCATAATCCGTCGCGGACCCTACGAGGGGATGCACTGATCGGTGAAGGATCTCAGGGAAGGAGGAGATTGTCTTATTGACCATCGGCTAGCCGTCCCATTGTCATCATATTTGCCGCTTCGAGCAGGATTCAAGCCCAGAAAATTCGATATTTTGTGTCTGCCAGAGGGTGTTTTGTCCACCGCCTGTACCGTGGATACCAACGCGTCAACCACTAAGAGCCGCGTAAGACATGCGGACAACGACTCCGACCGGGATTTCATTTTTCGAATTCTTAGTTCGTCCGTTGTGGAGGGTTCTAGTATTGACATATGTGGTGACGGCATGTTTGTCTCGCTGGCTGAATGAGTCTCCATCCGCCGAGTACCGAAGAGCTTGAGGTCAAATAAGTGTCCTCTTATTTGACCCTCTTGCTTCGATACCGTTTCATTGTGTTGGCCGCAACGCTCCTTGTAACCGCCGCCCTCGGGACTCAACTTCAGAATCTGCAAATCATCATCGACCCCAACACAACGCTTCCTCAGGACCATCCCTATGTCACGGGAACGCGACACGTCGAAAACATATTTGGAAACAGATATGTCGTTGTGATCGGTATTACGCCGTACCGCGGCGATATCTTCCAACCGGACATTCTTTCTCTTATTGACAGGCTTACCAGGCGATTCTTGGTAGCTCCTCAGGTGATTAAAGCAAACTTGCTGAGCTTGTCGGCCCCGTTGGCGAAAAATATTCAAGATTCAGCTCAGGGAATGCAGGTCCGGCAATTTATGAAGACCGTGCCGCAGACCCCAAAAGCGCTGCAGCGACTGCGCGAGGACCTCCAGAACAATCCCGTCTATTTGGATTTGATCGTATCGCACGACAGCAAAACCGCAGCGATCATTGTTGAGTTCAATAGTACGAAGTGGAATCAGATTGTCGAGACGGTTCAGCAAATAATCGAGACTGAACATGATCCGGGTCTGGCGGACATCTCAATCGGCGGCCTTCCCATCTATCTTGCGGCGATCGAACGGTACTCTCAACGGATGGCATGGCTCTTCCCGATTTGCTTACTGGTCATCGGGCTGATTCATTTTGAAGCCTTCCGAACGATTCAAGCCCTCGCCTTACCGTTGGTGACAGCGCTATTGGCAGTCATTTGGTCGCTGGGCATTATGGGATTGGCTCGTGTCCCGCTCGACAGTTTTAACGCCACGACTCCGATACTAATTCTTGCGGTTGCGGCGGGTCATGCCGTGCAGATTCTCAAACGCTATTATGAGGAATATCACAAAGCCCGAGTTCTAGAAGGACTCCCGGCAGAGCAAGCCAATCGCCTGGCCGTCATCCGATCGCTAAGCACGATCGGTCCTGTCATGCTCACCGCGGGCGCGATTGCCTCACTTGGATTCGCCTCATTGATCGTATTCCAAATTGTCGCGATTCGGACCTTCGGTATCTTCACCGCGCTCGGGATTCTCAGTGCCATGATTCTCGAATTCACCTTTATTCCCGCCTTGCGCGCCGTGCTTCCACCGCCCGGAGAGCGTGAAAGCCGTCGCGAACAGCAGCCGACCATCGTTGACCGGTTCACTGAATGGCTGGCAGCCATCGCGTTAAGCATGTCACGGAACCAGCTCCTGGTGATCATCGCGAGCATTACAATTCTGGCGGTATGGGGTGGGTTCAACCTCCGTGTGGATAATTCGGAGAAGGGATACTTTTTCCCAAGTCTGGAGTTTCAACGGCAGGATCGACTGTTGAACGAGCGATTGGCCGGAACGAATACCCTGTATGTTTTGTTCCGCGGCAAGGATGCGGATTCGATGAAAGAACCTGCCGCATTGAAACAAATCTGGTCCGTCGAGCAGTTTCTCCAAACACAGCCCTTCGTGGGAAAGACGATGTCATTCGTTGATTTTCTCATCCGCATGAATCAGTCGATGCATGAAAATGATCCGAGGTACGCGACGATTCCGGAAAGCCGAGAGTTAATTAGTCAATATCTCTTGCTGTACTCCCTGTCTGGTGATCCCGGAGATTTCGACCGCTTCATTGATAATGACTATCGTGACGCGAACCTATGGGTTTTGTTGAAAAGCGACAGTTCTGCGGCCTTTACGCTGCTCATCACACAACTGCGTCAGTTTCTACAGCAGAATCACATCACCGAGATGAGCGTAGAAATCGGCGGCAGCGTGGCGGGCTCCACGGCCCTCAATGACGTGATGGTGCATCAAAAACTTCTCAACATTGCCCAGATTACCGCAGTCATTTTTCTTGTCTCGTCTGCCGTGTTCCGCTCATTCCTCGGGGGTCTTCTTGTCCTGCTGCCGATTGCACTCGCCGTAGGGACGAATTTTGGCCTTATGGGCCTGTTCGGCATGCGGTTGAATACCGCCACCGCAGTGATCACGGCGATGGGCGCGGGAATTGGCGCCGATTATGCCGTCTATCTGATTTTCCGAATAAAGGAAGAAATATCCAGAGAGGCCGATGAAATGCTGGCAATGCGAACCGCGCTCATGACGGCCGGTAAGGCCATTTGCTTCGTGGCCTCAGCGATCGCGTGTGGCTATGCGATGTTTATCACGTCGTGGGGCTTCTACGTCCACGTCTGGTTCGGCGTGCTCATTCCAACTGCCATGCTCGTCAGCAGCATGGCCACTATCCTGCTCATCCCCAAATTGCTCTTGATGTTGAGGCCGTCGTTTATCTTTGCGAAGCCTGCTACCCGGTCGTTGGCAAAGGCCACGCTCATGCTGGCGGCGATCTGTCTATTTACGGGGGTGCCGAGTGACGGTCAAGCGGAGGAGGCAACAGCACGGGATATTATTCAGCGAAATTACAATGCGAATAAGCCCGCTCACATTCGGACAGAGAGCACCATAACTCTGATCAATGCCAAGGGACAGGAGCGCATCCGCAAGGTGCGCAGCGCTCAGCGTCTCGAGCCGAATGGCGTGGACAGCAAAGTACTCATTACGTTTGTCTTTCCTCCGGATATCGTCCGGACTGGATTTCTCCAGTGGCAGCACCAGGACCGCGATGATGATATGTGGTTATACCTGCCGGCCTTAAAAAAGGTTCGGCGGTTGGCGCCCGCAGACAAGAGCGAGAGCTTTGTGGGCACGGACTTTTCCAATGGCGACATACTGCTGCCTCCCGTGGACAGCTACACGCGCAAACTGTTGCGCAGGGAACTTCTGGACGGGGAGGAGTGCTACGTTGTGGAATCGACTCCAAGTACCCCGGCTGTCTTAGCTGATTATGGTTATAGCAAAACGATCGCATGGATCCGCGTCCGCAACTTCGTCGAGAAAAAAGTCGACTATTTCGACGCTGCTGGAGTATTGCTCAAAACACAAATGATCGACGATGCGGTAGAAGTAGACCAGCGTCGGCATGTGTGGTGGCCACGAAAACGGGAAATGCTCAATCACCAGACCGGCCATAAGACGATCGTAATCGTGACATCGCTCTATATGGACATGTCCTTGCCTGATGAAACCTTCGCCGCGAGAACTTTAGAACGCGGCGGCTGACATTCGCCCCGGCGACACTCTTCGTCTCAGGGAATTCCATGGTCGCACGCTATGCCAAAGAACTGGAATGATACGTTGGCGCGTTTAACCCCTGACATACAGTCCCGGCCCGGCGTGCTCGCGTATAGACAAACAAAGATGCGCTGCATCTGGTCGGCCTGTGTTGCCATCGGACTTCTCTTGGCGTCGGTTACGTGCTACGGCCAGGAAGGAGACGCACGCGGACTCGATGCCTCAGCTAATTCTGATACAGACGTGCGCACGCTCACAGGCTTCGGGGGCCATATCCGCGCAGATTATTTCTCTGCTTCGAAAACGTTCGATAATCACCATAGTCTGCCGGGACTGACGCTGCAGCCCGAACTCTCGCCAAAATTTGCTGACTGGGGGGCGGCAAAAGTTGTCGCGCGGATTAGCGACCAGGATCTGCGGCGGGACCCGCCGGACTGGCAGGGTCGATTGGTTGAGGGTTATCAGGACATTTATCTCAAAAATGTGGACCTACGGATCGGAAAGCAAATTATCGCTTGGGGAAGAGCCGATGGCCTCAATCCCACCGACCTCGTAACCCCGAAGGATTTTACCCTCCTTTCGGCAAAGGCCGAGGATGAGCGACGGATCGGCTCGCCGGCGCTCAAAGCGAATGTGGCGCTGGCATCTTCAGTCCTATCGTTCGCGTGGGTACCCGTCTTCAATCCCAGCACGGTTCCCATCCCTTTCCCTGGCCTTCATTTCGCGGAGCACAAACGTGACGACGGTGATTGGACCCATCAAGGCTTCGCGATGAAAGTCGATACGGTAACGTCAAGCGTGGACTGGTCCGCCAGCTACTATTATGGCTTGGATGTGCTGCCGCTCATCGTCCCAGTTACTCAAACGAATTTTGTGCTCGAGCACCGTCGAATACACGCCTTCGGGGTTGATTTCGCTCGCAGTGTCGGTCGATTTGGTGTGCGAGGCGAGGCGGTATTCGTCCATACGCAGGCGGGTGATGTGAACCTCAGCCCATATCTGTTTTATATCATTGGCGCCGATCGAAACTTTACGGACGATTTAAATCTCAATGTCCAGGTTTTCCAGAGGATCCTTACAGACTTCGTCGATCCGTCGTCGGTTTCGGATCCCTTACTCCGGCAAGCAACTTTCGCGAACGCTATTTTGCGCCAGCAACAGGACCGCGTCCAGGAAGGGATGACTGCGCGCCTGAGACAGACATGGTTAAACAGGACATGGGAAGCCGAAGTTTTCGGCATTTGGAATGCGAACCGGAATGATTTTTATATTCGGCCAAGGATTGGCTATTCCTTCACGGATCGGCTGGTCGGGTACATGGGTGCCGATATCTTTAATGGACCGCCGATCTCCTTTTTCGGGAGCTTCCGTACCTTATCCGGCGTCTTCGTGGAACTTCGCGCGTATCTTTAATGCTTCGCTCGGACAGGCTCCTCAGAAAGCCCGTGCCGGGTTTGTATTTTACGTAAATCTCCCCTGACTGGAGTATCCTGGCAAGTTGCCAACGTTATTTAAACGGTAATGTTTTCAATGCGTTATCCATCAGCAGCGCCTAGTCTTCTATAGAATAACTGTCAGGATATTCAGGATATTAGGGCCTGCGGCACGTAATCATGCGCCATATCGCCATCTGAGTTCACGTCACCCTCAGAAAAACCTATGGCAGCATATCTTCGGGCACGGGCACATCATAGAATTTATAAATGATGATCGCGGTCTCACGGCTGCCTAAATCGGGCCAGTTGTGTTTATCAAAGCCGGGGGCTTGCTTCAGATCTTTCTTGGTCACATCCAGGACAACCGCCTTTTGGTCGCCCGTCAACTGAAGGGCCTCCCACGGGACGGCGAAATATTTATCCCCGAGGCCAAGAAATCCTCCGAAATCCAGCACCGCGTATTGAATATCACCGTCGAAAGGGTCGATCACGAGATCTTTAATCTCCCCGAGTTTTTTGCCTTCGGTGCTTTGGACTCTCTTACCAATCAAATTACTGGCTTTGAGGACGCCGCTCTTGTCGCGTGCTGCGGAGCAGGGGAGGCCGACAGTGATCACAAGGGCAAATACCGCCATGCCGAGTCCTAGTTTGTGCATCTTTCTTCCTCCCGGGGGTGTTCTGTGACAGTTGACTCACGGCAGACTCTGACACAACTCGACTGATACCGACAAACATGCACAAGTATCGCATCATAGGACTATTGGGGATTTCCACTTGCGAACAGCAAGGCACCATGTTGCGCGGTTGTACAGTGACCCGAAGATCAGAATGGAAAGCCCATCCCGCCCCCACCCACGTCTTCCACCACCACCGCGCCTTCGGGCTCGGCGAGTCGCTTTGTCCCGAGGTGCCTTTGCCCGAGGAGGTTGGCTGCACCTTGGCCGTTGCCCGAATCTCAATCAAGGCATCCGGCACAGCTAGGCGTGTCACCTGGACAATCGTGCTCGCAACGAGTATCGAGCCGGAATACGCTTCGGGCCTGAGGGTAGAGCTGTTGCCGCCAGCCGCGCCGTCGTTGTCGGTCTGGGCTGTGCTCTGCGGTGCCTCGGTCTTATGGGCATGGTAGCCATGACCGCCATGCGATTTGTAACTGTAAGAGCACTGAGGAACTGAAGTCGAAGTCTTTGAAATAATGGTGCCAGTCACCGTTGTAGGTGTGAACCTTTTCGAGCGGCGGCTCGCAGTTGAAAATGGTGACAGACGCAATTTTAGCAAGCTGTAAGGGTAGCTTGACACGGGAGATACCCTGCCTCTGTACCCTAACAGTAAGTATATTAAGAGCTTCTATTATTTCACCGCTCACACGTCGAGGTCGGAGTGTCAAGATATTAGGCACTATTTATAAACGGGTTACGTAAACTCACGCGATATCAATTAGTTTGCAGAGTAGGATCGGTGGCATCTCGTTTGCTACTGCTTTCATGGGCTTTATAAGAAAAGCCTTGCGAACAATGGTTGAACGAGGAATGGTTCAAATGGAGGCTAGTATGATTAATCAGGGAAAAGGTAAAACTTCTACTATCTTTGGTTGGCTCACCGGCATTGTTCTCGCCGGGGCACTCTTGACGGGAACTGCTCAAGCCGATGTCTCTGTGCATGTAATCCAGAACGACCCGGATTCCGGTAATGCGGGCATTGTGCCGTCTGCCTCGCTGCCGAGCGCGGATTTCATCAGCCCGAACATCAACTTCAATACGGGAAGCTCGGACACCACGCCACTACACACTTTCCTGAACAATCCGACGTTCACCAACCAGCAGAACGGGTTCAACCCGAATGCGTTTTCAGACAACATCTTCCTTGAGATCACGGCACAGACCTTCTTGAACGCGGGAGCAAATGCCTTTGTGGTCGGCCATGATGACGGCGTGGTCCTGACTTTCCCGGCGCTTACGCCCTCGCTCGTCGTCAACGCGCCCGGCCCGACCGGCTTCGTTAACACTCCCTTCAACGTCAACAACCCTGGAGCCGCGGGCCTCTTCGCCTTCGATTTGAAATACACCGAATGTTGTAGCGGTCCGGCGAACCTGGTCTTCACGATCAATGGTGCGCCGATTGGTCCACCCGCGAGCGGTGTCCCCGAACCTTCCACGTGGATTTTGCTCGGCACAGGCCTGGCGGGGCTGGTAATCTGGCGGCGGCACGCTCATTCCTGACAGCGATCTTTAGGGAGCTTGGCGGCTAGGATCGCATGATCCTAAGCCGCCTTCCCGTTCTTTGGAGGGGAAAATGCGACCATCCGCTGCGTACGTGTCTGTCTTGGTTGCAAGTGGGTTCTTCTTTGGGGCGTCGTACGCTGTGGCGCAGGTGACTTCAAATTCCGATCGGATTGTCATCTCACCCAACGAGCGGACAGCTATTGAGTTCCCCAGCCCGAACTTTAATCCGCTCGACCGATTGTTGGCCGAAGCCGACGAACCGGTCAGCGTGACTTCCTTTATCGGTATTCGTTCGGGGGTCCACAATGCCACTTTCAATACGGCTGTCACACTGGTTGAACCGGATGGCACTGCCAGTGACTTCGTTGTGCTGTCGGCTGTCGCGACACCGGCCGGGGCGCAGAGTTGGTCATTGACCTTCTTCTCCGATGCGGCGGAGCGTGGACTTCCTGTGATACTGCTGGAGCTTGTAGGACCGGCGACCAGGGTTGTAGAGGATGGCACTTTACAGGACATCTCGGGCCTTTTTCTTAACAGTGACGGCGTCACAAGGATCGCGCCTTTGTTCAATGTCCTCGTGCAGTCTGATCTTGAACCAGTCCCCGAACCTGCCACATCGCTATTGCTCGGTTCTGGGCTGATGGGGCTGGCGCTGTGGCGGAAGCGAAGCGCATAGCGCATACGTCTGATCCCGCCTCACCGGCCGCCTATGGGGCAGACACCTGAAGAGCTAGAGACACACAACCTTGACAGCACGTACGAGACTCTTGTCACGCTCTGGACCTCGGGCATCCGTGACTACCACAGCCTCCTCTCCGATTATTTGACTGCCAATTCGATTTTTGTCGCGGCCATGGGATTCCTTCTCGCTCGGGAACCCGCAACCATCATCTTTAGCATTTTGATCATCATTCTTTGCTTGTTCGGGATGCTCATGTCAGTGCAGATGGCGATCGTGCTCGGACGCTTTTCGACCCAGAATTTCATCTGGGAATGGCGGCTGCGGGGAATTGAAGAATCCGGAAGGTGGCGCACGGCAAAATTATTTGTGGATCTCCATCGATTTCGTGATCAACATATGCCATTAGAACAGCCCAGCTGTGATCCCCCGACTATTTCGCCCTCGTGGGCGATTCGTCAACATCGTCAGTGGTGGGCGCGCCGCGAGATCAGTTTCCCGTTATTTTTTGGCATCGTCTATGGCCTCTTTCTTCTATGGGGGGTAAGTCAGCTCTTACCTAAAACCTGAGGTCCAATACGGATGCAGCGAAGCTTCATGCTGCCTTCATCAATCGCGACGAACTCTCCTGGCGCTGCCACAGTTGATCGAGGCTCCAGGGCCCGCCGCCGGCTGCCCAGAAAAAGAGGAAGATGAAGCAATACAGTACGGCTAACTCCCCTTTGTTCAGGACCGGCCAGAACCCTTGCGGCGCATGCGCCATAAAATAGGCGACGGCCATTTCTCCGGAGAGGATGAACGCCACAGGCCGTGTAAACAGTCCCACCAACATGAGTCCTCCACCGAATAGTTCAAGCAGGCCGGCAATACCTAAGAGCGACAATAGAGGCGGCATCCCATTCGGCGGAGGGAGCGGCATGCCCAAGATTTTCTGCAGGCCATGCTGCATAAACAGCAAGGCCGTGACGATCCGCAGGATACTCAGCAGCGCTGGAAAATATTTGGCGTAGGACGAATTGGCTTCAAGCATGCGCTCCTCCAAAAATATTGATGCGATTTCTTCAGCGCAGTCGTCTCAGGCGCCTCCGAATAACCGGCGTCGCTGTATTGCGACCTAGCTGGCAATCGCAATTATGGCCGAATCGCCCGTCAAAAGTACTGACAAAGTTAAGCGCCTTGTGCTTTTCCCGGAGGAAGTCTTTACCGCCGTCGCCGAAATTGCGGAGGGCTGGGCGTGTTCTGCGGCGCCGGGTGAAAATGAGAGTGCGATGGCCTTAACGGAAATGGTCGCAGAAGCGGGCTTGGATAGAAGTAAGGCGACCCGTAGAGATAATAATTATACGGATACCACCACGGGCCATAGGTGGCATCCATGCCAGCGACAGAAACGGCGGAGTCTCTGCGCCAGTGAGCATGGAGTTTTGGAGAAGCGGCTCCGAGGCGCAACCTGTCAGTACGAATACTGTACACAGACAGAAATGACGACCGATGGCGATGACCCGCTCAAATAAGCTTTCTCGGCTGCGATCCACAATAAATTATAACAGCGCACCCTCTTCCGTGCGCACCAGGCAGGCGGCGACCAAACCAAGCCTGCTTATTCGGCGGCGCGTTACGCACAAGTGATTTTGCACGACGTTCGTGTGTCTTTATGTGTCTTGACTAGAGACGGCTCCTATGTAACCATTGGTTACATCACAAACAATTGAGGAATCGCTATGAAACGCGAATCGTGCGGTTGCGAAGTCGATCCCCGTGGGATCCATGCAAAGATCCTCTGCGAGACCCATCGAGCCATGGTACGGCCCTACCACGTGATTCCGGCGAGGATCACAGGATTTCTGCCAGGAGGCTATCAAGTGTCAGACGGGCTGACGGAGTACGGCTGGTTTAAGACGGAGGCGGAGGCGCAACGCTTCGCCGACAGCAAGAATGCCAGCTCCCCCAATTCCTAAAGATGCGTTACCGCAAACGATAGTGGCGAAGATCTAAAGGAGCCATTATTTACTATACGTGAGGTCAAGCAGAAGAGGGCTATAATCTGCACATGCCGTTGAAGCAAGGGGATTGATGGAGGAAAAAATGGACGACAAAGCCTTCGCTAGAGTACATGCCGCCTACGACCGTTCCGAAAAACGACGCTTGCAGCTTGTTGCCCTCCTCCGTCAGATCCTTAAGTTCTGGGACAATGGTGACCTGAAGCCGTATGACAGCGCCAGCACCGACCGAATGAACGCTTTGTTCGAAGAGGCCCGCAGGCTGACGTCCGACATAGACACCGAACCTCGATTATAAGCACGCTCAGGGTCCGGATCAGGGGTTATTGGTATACAGACACTTACGTAATAATAGCATGACTCTCCCGCCTGAGGCATAGGCTCCGCGCCTATTTTAGAGATAATGCTCCGCCCTGACGTTATCGAGTAATAACTGCGCGCGCCGCCCTAAAACCGCGGCCATCCCGTATCTATTTGATTATTATCACTAAAAACACCCCAAGTGGTGTGGTTGAGCGTAGCAACTATAGGCTAGGTGATTACACTCATGGGGAATTTACCTTGCCACGCCTTTGGCGTAAATCCATGGGTGTGTCAACCGGATGTCGTGAAGAGCAGGAGGGGATATGAAGATACTTATTGGCGTATGTATGGGGATGTTGCTTGGAGGTGGGGGAGTGTGGGCTTTTCATGACCCTCGCCCGCTCGAGCGATACGACGGCGTGGTGAATCCACTCGCCCTTCCCGAAGTGAAGTCGGTTCAACGACAGCATACGAGTGAGATCAAGCGAGAGAGGCCGCAGGAGACTCCCTGCCAGCGGTAAAAACTGCCTTCCACCACCCGGCCCTCGCTATGTTTAGAAAAGCAAGTAGGCTTCTTTAGTTCTTCTAGTCCTTCTTCTCCTGACCCGGCGGCATGCCGTGCCTGTCTTTGGGTCACCTCAAGTCGTGGGTCCTTACCCCATAGTAAGAGACCTCTTCTATTGTCTGGTATTTAACTACGGAAAAACGTGTTACAGCTACAGACGGCGTTGCTCGGACGCCAGAGAGCCGTTGGCCGTGTCAACGGCCTAGCCGGCACCGAGCTAGTTTGGTGGGGTTGGTGTGAATCTCGCCGCACCAGCCCCATCATTCGATTTGCCTTCCTCATCAGCGCGACTTGTCTTGGCTTCCTGAAGCCCCCCGAAAACGACTGCCAGCCAGCTAAAACCCCGATTCCGAGATATTTTCAGAGCCAAGGCCGGGGAAACTGAGCTTCCCTACGGGATCGCCCCATGTAGACTTCCTCCCTCATTAGGACTAAGCTTACCCTTCTAAAGTATTAGATCATAAATTCAGGCAAAATCCGTCAAAAGCGCGGGTTGGGGGGCAACATGAACAAGCAAGGATACCTGGTGTGGGTGAACGATAATCAGTTCTGGCATTCGTCCCTGGCCGCCGCGCAGAAACGTTCCAGGCTGGCTGAAGGCAGAGGCAAGGATACCCTCATTGTAGGGTTCGAGCTTTGTCCCTACGTTGTTAGGGGCTCGGCCAAGCGCGCAGCGTAACCCTGGGTGGAGCTTCGACTGCGTGAGTCAAAGCTCCACCGTAATGGGGAGGCTGTTAGTTGCTTGTCGCAGCCAGGGCCGGATGAACCTCCGTGCCGGGCTTCTCTTGAAAAGCGGCCGGCAGCACCTCTTCGATAGTCTCCACGAAGATGAAACTCATCTCGCTGCGTACCTGTTCGGGAACCTCTTTCAGATCCTTCTGATTGGCCTTCGGCAGAATCACCCGTCGAATACCGGCTCGCCTTGCCGCCAGAATCTTTTCCTTAATTCCGCCTACCGGAAGCACCAGTCCGCTCAGACTGATCTCTCCGGTCATGGCCGTATCGCTTCGAACCGGCACGTTGAGATAGGCCGACGCAAGAGCCGTGGCCATTGTGATGCCTGCTGAAGGGCCGTCCTTGGGGATCGCCCCTGCCGGCACATGGATATGCACGCCGTTTCGTTTGAACCGCGAGATATCCAGGCCCATCGCCTCCGCGTGGGACCACAAGTAGCTGCGCGCCGCACGCCCGGACTCCTGCATCACCTCACCTAACTGTCCGGTCAGCGTCAGGTCGTTCCCACCCGGCAAAAGGGTCGTCTCGATGTAGAGGACGTCGCCGCCCGTGGGTGTCCAGGCCAGACCGGTCGCCACACCTGGTGGAAGCTGCTTGCGTGCTTCTTCGGGCATGAAGCGCTCAGTCCCCAGCCATTCGGCCAACTGCTCCCGTCCGACGGCGATTGGAGAGCTATCCCGCTCAGCCGCGGATGCCATATCTGCCAACTTCACGGCGACCTTTCGCGTGAGGCGGCCAAGCATCTGCTCGAGCTGTCGCACGCCCGCCTCGCGAGTATACCGGCCAATAATCTCCGTGATCATTTCATCAGCCAATGGCACTTGCTCCGCGCTTAAGCCCGCCTCCTTCAGCCGCCGCGGCCACAAGTAGCGTTTCGCGATCTCGCGCTTCTCGTGTTCGCTGTACCCGGGTAACCGAATAATCTCCATTCGGTCCAGCAGGGGTTCGGTCACAGGATCCAAACTATTTGCCGTCGTGATAAAGAACACTTGCGAGAGGTCGAACGGCAAATCCACATAATGATCCGTGAAGGTATGGTTCTGCGCGGGGTCCAACACTTCCAGCAGGGCCGCTGCCGGGTCCCCCCGAAAATCCCGTCCCATTTTGTCCACTTCGTCCAACATTAATACCGGGTTGTTCACGCCGGCGCGGCGGATCGCTTGAATGATTCGACCGGGCATGGCGCCGACGTAGGTGCGCCGGTGTCCGCGGAGCTCGGCTTCGTCATGGATGCCGCCCAGGCTGATCCGTTCAAACCGCCGTCCGAGGGCGCGCGCGATTGACTGCCCGAGGCTGGTTTTTCCAACGCCCGGAGGTCCCACCAAGCACAAGATCGGGGCTTTCGCAACCGGGTTTAACTTCAGCACTGCCAAATGCTCGACAATGCGTTCCTTAACGTCCTGAATCCCATAATGATCTTCATCCAGGACTTGGCGTACCCGGGCGAGGTCCAGAGGTTCCGCTGATGCCTTGCTCCAGGGCAGTTCGAGTAGCAGCTCCAGGTAGCTGCGGATGACCTGATGCTCCGGAGAAGCCGCGGGAATCTTCGCGAGCCGCGCAAGTTCTCGGTCGGCCTCTTTGCGCACGCCTTCCGGCAGCTCGGCCTCCTCCACGCGTTTCTTGAGCTCGCCAATGCCGCTCTCGTCGCCTTCGCCCTCGCCGAGCTCCTGCTGAATTGCCTTTAATTGTTGACGGAGGAGATAGTCCCGTTGCGTTTTGCCCATTTCCGCCTGCGCATCGCTGGCGATCTTGTTTCGTAATTGCAAGACCTGCACTTCGTGAGAAAGTGCCGAGAAGACCTTGCGCAGCAATTCGGCGCAGGTGGGTGCTTCGAGGAGCGCCTGCTCGCTGTCCACGGTAAGGTTGAGGAGGGAGGCGACCCGATACCCGAACTTTACGGGGTTCCGCTCGGTCCGCAGGGTTTCGGCCACTTCCCCGATGCCCGGCAATTGAATCAACGGCGGCAGTTCATCGACAAGATCGACGATGGCGCGGTGAAGCGCGTCGATTTGTGGCCCTGAATCAAATGGGGCTGGAAGCTCCCGGCCTCGAACCGTCAGGAATGGGGTGGTCTGCTCCGCCTTCAGTAAAACGAACCGCTCTACCCCCTGAACCACGGCATGCAGCTGCCCATCGGCGGTGCGTCCCACCTGCTTGATGACCGCTTTTGTGCCAATCGTATATAGGTCTTCAACAGTCGGTTCCGCGGTTTCCGGATCGCGTTGGGACACGACGAGAACCGTCTTCTCTTCGGTCTTTAATGCGAATTCAACCGCAGCCACTGAGTGTTCACGCCCGACGGTCAGCGGGACCTGCACTCCCGGAAACAGCACCGTTCGCTTTACCGGAAGCACGGGGAGGGTAGTGATGGTATTATCAGTTGTATTGCTCATTTGTTCCTTTCGCCATAGGCCTTTTGGGCCTTCAGGCTTTCACGGGAATAAGGATATGTCGATAAAGATAGTCATCAAAGTGAAGGAGTCAACCACTACTCTCAGCCGGTATTTCATCAGACCCGGGTTCTTATGAGCGCGCTCTTTCAGAATCGAAGGGAAGCAGGACGTGCGCTGGCCGCGATGCTCAACGAGTATGCACACCGGAAAGACGTGCTGGTGCTGGCCCTGCCTCGCGGGGGGGTGCCGGTGGCCTTTGAGCTGGCCACAGCCCTCAAAGCGCCGCTCGACCTGTTCGTGGTGCGCAAATTAGGGGTCCCCGGCCATGAGGAGCTTGCGATGGGCGCGATCGCGACCGGCGGAGTCCGGGTGCTGAATGAAGACGTGGTGCAGTCTCTTGGCATTCCGCAAGCGGTCATCGACGCAGCCACCGCTGAGGAACAGAAGGAATTGCAGCGTCGGGAGCAGCTCTATCGCAGCGGGCGGGCGGCTCCTGAGGTGCAAGGGCGGACCATCATTCTCGTCGATGACGGGCTCGCGACCGGGTCTACGATGCGGGCGGCGGTGGCGGCGCTCCGGCAACAGGGCCCCGCCCGGATTGTCGTAGCGGTACCGGTCGGGGCGCCCAGCACCTGCGATGAGTTCAGAGCAGACGTGGATCAAATCGTCTGCGGCTTTACCCCTGAGCCGTTCTTTGGGGTCGGACAGTGGTATGAAGATTTTTCCCAGACCTCCGACGACGAAGTCCGCGAACTGCTCGATCTCGCCACGAAGCGGCAGAACCCTTCCGGAGCGCGAGACTCTACATCCTGAAACTTCCCGGGTCGTTCGCGTCCCACTCATCGGCGATGAACAGAATTCCGTCGATCCATAGTATTGCTTCCGTCCCTCATTTCGCATTATCGTTGCGGGCATTAAAGGTGACGATAGTTCCGCCGCAAAGAGGATGCCGTGTCAAAGTCATGACCACGTGAACGCGCTGGTCCTCAACAGCGGTAGCTCATCAGTCAAGTTCGCGCTGCTCGGCATTGCGGCGGGTGCGTCCGAAAACTCACCACCGCTGGTGATCGCGAATGGTTCCGTCAAAGGGATCGGGGGTCAGGCAACCCTGGAGTCAACGACAGAGCGCGGCGGGCATGTCGTACTGGAACGCTCAGTTGCAGACCATCCGGAAGCGCTTGAATGGACCTTCCAGTTTTTGAGCTCCCTGACGACGGCGTCCGGCAGTTCCTCGCTTTTAAAGACGGTAGAGGTCGTGGGGCATCGAATCGTCCATGGCGGGGATCGCTTTCAGGCCGCTGTCCGGATCGATGACGCGGTGATGAAAACCATGGAATCCCTCTCCGAACTTGCCCCCTTGCACAACCCGGCCGGTCTTGCCGGAATTCGCGCGGCTCGGGCGGCGCTCGGTCCGGGCATTCCGAACATCGCTGTCTTCGATACGGCCTTCCATCAAACCATGCCGGCGCGCGCCTCCACCTATGCAATCCCTCTGGACCTTGCCGATCGCCATCGCATTCGCCGGTACGGATTTCACGGCATCGCCCATGCCTCACTACTCGCCGGCTATGCGGCCTTCACGGGAAAGGCAGTCGAGGAGGTGAGTGTTGTTATTTTTCACCTCGGCAATGGATGTTCGGCGGCCGCCGTCCGCTATGGCCGCTCCATCGATACCTCGATGGGGTTCACCCCGCTTGAGGGATTGGTCATGGGTACGCGGTCAGGAGACATTGACCCATCGGTCGTCAGTTATTTGGTTCGTCACGAAGGGGTCGAGGCCGAAGTGGTCGAACAATGGCTCAACGAGCGATCCGGCCTGCTCGGGATCTCAGGCCGCTCGCGGGACATGAGCGCGCTGCTTGCCGCCGCCGAGGAGGACGATGATCAGCGCGCGGCCCTGGCCATTGACGTGTTCTGCTATCGCGCCCGCAAATACCTCGGAGGGTACCTCGCCGCCCTTGGAGGCGCCGACGCCGTCATCTTCGGAGGCGGGATTGGGGAAAATGTTCCAAGAGTTCGCGCCGGCATTTGTGACAATATGCAGTGGTGCGGCCTTTCGATCGACAAAGAGCGCAATGCACAGGCCGTCGGACTCAAGCCCGGCGCTGCAGCGCGAATCAGTCCCGACGATGCAGCGCTTCCGGCCTACGTAATCCCTGCTGACGAAGAGAGTTGGATTGCCCGAGAACTGGCGCGTTATCTGCTCACAGAAAACGCTTGAGGGAGAACATGATCAAGAGCAAGAGCGCGATGTCGAGATTGCCGAGCACGGCAAACGCAGCCCTCACGGGATCGTGATACCGGAGGTGAGCGCGTGAGCAGCGACCTTTCCACAGTCTCAGGGCGAGCGGAGGGAATTCATGGAAAGCGGTGACGGCCACGATGAGCAACAAACCGGAGGGTTTTACACGCCGATCGGGCCACGACGAAAATTCTTCGTCTGGATGACGGGCGCCATCGTGGGCGTCATTGGGTTAAGTCTGGCGATTCCGTTGGCCGGGTACGTCATCTCTCCCGGTCTGAAACGCCGGACGAAACGCTGGGTCGACATCGGAGGTGTCAATGAGCTGACTCAGAAGGAACCGAAGCAACTCGAGCATGTCACGACGATTAAAGACGGGTACATTGAGACCAAAGCCGTGAAGTCCGTCTGGGCCCTGAAAGACAGCGATGGCCACGTCACGGTGTTCTCCCCGCTCTGCCCACATCTGGGTTGCGGCTATCGGTGGGACGGCAGCGAGCGGAAATTCAAGTGCCCGTGCCACGGCAGCGTCTACAGTATCACGGGCGAAGTGCTGGCGGGGCCGGCACCGCGGCCCTTGGACACTTTACCCACTAAAGTCGAGAACGGCCGGGTACTGGTCATCTACGAGGAATTCAAGGCCGGCCTGTCCGCCAAGATTGAAAGGTAAGCCGATGCCTTCACGCCTGTACACATGGCTCGACAGCCGGCTAAAACTCAAACGCCTCCAACGCACTTTGCTCGATGAGCCGATTCCAGGGGGGGCGAGTTGGATCTATGTGTTCGGCTCCGCCACGCTTTTTCTGTTTTTACTGCAAGCACTGACAGGGATGTTTCTTGCGATTTACTACGCGCCGACGCCGGACCACGCGTACGACAGCATTCAGTTCATCGAAAAGGAGGTGATGTTCGGACAGTTCGTGCGCGGCCTGCATCACTGGGGCGCGTCGGCGATGGTCGTCCTGATCGGGTTGCATATGCTGCAAACCTTTCTCTTTGGCGCCTACAAACCGCCGCGAGAAGTGATGTGGATGGTGGGCGTGGTGCTGTTTCTGATCACCTTGACCTTCGCGTTTACCGGCTATCTGTTACCGTGGGACCAAAACGCGTATTGGGCCACGCAGATCGGGATCAACATGGTCGGCACCGTCCCGATCGTCGGCGATTTCTTTGCCAGTGTACTGCGTGCCGGTGAGTCGCTGGGGGCGTTGACACTCTCGCGCTTCTTTGCCGTCCACGTGCTTTTCCTTCCGGCCGTCATCGGAGGCGGGATTCTGCTGCATCTGTTTATCCTGCGCCGGGTCGGGCCTGCCGGCCCGTGGAGCGAGGAGCGGGCTTCCATGACCCGCGAGACATTTTATCCGCGGCAGGTCTATATGGATGCCGTGGTGATGTTGGGAATCTTCGCGATCGTCGCCGTTCTCGCGCTCACGGTTCATTTTCCCTTGGCAGATAAAGCCAACCCCTCCGATTCGACCTTCATGCCGGTTCCGGAATGGTACTTCCTCTTTTATTATCAGCTTTTAAAGTACGTACATGGCCCGCTCGAGCCGCTTGCGACCTGGGTCCTGCCCGCTATCTTTTTCCTCGGCCTGCTGTTCTGGCCCTTCATCGATCGTAGTCCGGCCCGGCACCCGGCCGCGCGCCCAGCCGCGCTCGCGCTCGGCGCTGTGTTTCTGTCGGTTGTGTTCACCCTCTTGGGAATCTCCCTTCGGGATTTATATGCCGTGAAGCGCGTGGACCCTGCCGTCGCCAGAGGGCAGGCCCTCTACGCGCGGTTCAGCTGCGCGACCTGTCATCGGATCCATGGGGAAGGCGGCGCGATCTGTCCGGATCTGTCATTTGTCGGGGATACCAGGCCGGAGCGGGAGTGGCACCTGAAGCATTTCCGCAATCCGCAATCTGTGTCGCCGGGATCGATTATGCCGAAGTTTCCGTTAAACGATCAGGAGATCAACGAGCTCACGAGCTATGTGATGACCTTAAAACGGCCGACGGGTTCATAAGATACGGGGCGAGGCCGGCTCCCGTACCGAAAGCCGGCCTGCTTCCGCAGTCGTGAGGGGCTTACGCGCGAAGTTTTTGCGCGACCGTCACGCCCAAGATCAGGAACACCGCACAAACCGCCAGGAAAATGTAGAAGAGCACTTTGGCGATTTCCGCCGCTCCCGCCGCGGCGTCGGTGAATCCGAAAAAGGCGGCGATCATGGAGATCACGAAGAAGATAAGGGCCCATCTCAACATCATGCACCTCCTTAGGCTGCGGCGGCTCCAGTCTTCTGGAGATTTTGCGTTCTGTGCTGAACAATTACCGGATCAAGAATAAATCCGCAGTTTAAACAGCGCCATTCCTTCAGGTATATCAGCCCGTCTGAGACGCGTTCTTGAACCATCAAACCTTGGCATTTGGGACAATCCATCTGGCGCCTCCTTTTACAGTTAGGAGACGCTAACAAATCCCAGAGATACACGCCAATAGACAAAGACCTCGTGTTCTTAGGCAAAATGTCCAATCCGATGGCAGGGCTGGCATTGTACTGGGGAGAGATTAGCTACAGTGTAGAGAAGCTACGTGAGGAATGCCGGGCAGGATCTCAAGACCCTGCCCGGGCGGTACCTGACCTACGGCTGGCTGGTTCTATTCGAAC
>DASXSU010000054.1:0-17965 GCA_036505795.1 Nitrospirales bacterium | reverse complement strand
CTTGCCAACCGGCCTCGCATCCAACGCGAAGCCAACTAAAACCGTAAGCCAGCGTACGATTTTCTCGTATCCCGACGCATCGTTGGAGGATTGACTCGTTCGCGATAGCAACCGATATGCATAGTGAACGATAGCTCGTCTGTCACAGGAGGTGTTGCATGAGTCCAGATCCGTTTACGATGCCGCGCGATTGTCCTTTTCCTCTGCCGTCAAGCCGGCAGCAGGCAGGGTCCTTGAGTCTCACGTGGAAGCTCAGCCTCCTTGTGCTCACCTTGATTGTCCTTGTCACCTTGAGCCTCCAGTCGTTTGCGATGGACATGCCCCCGCTGCCCATGGCTGTGATGAATCATGCGCTGCCGGGGATGAGAATGGGGATACTGACGAAGGCCCAGGGAACGGTACTCTCCATCGATCATACGACATATACGTTGGCCCCCACGGCGCTGGTTGAAGACAAATTCGGCACGGCGTTGACGGTTAAGGATATTCAATGCCACGACGTGGAATATCGTGTTCGATATTGGGTCGTGACGGACAAGAGCCAGAATCAAATCATGCAGATGATCGTCACCTTTCCGGAATGACGGCCGTGACCACCGTCCGACGCCAGACCCGACCAAGGAGATTTAGCATGAAACGTACCCTTGTATTCCTATTGCCGTCATTCATCGTCATGCCGGTCCTGGGGCTTATCATCGGAGTCGCCTCGATTCAGGCGGCCAATACCAATGCCGACTACTCCGGGGTATCGCCGTTCGTGGCGTCCGCCGTCACGCCCAATGTTCTGATGATGCTGGATAACTCAGGCAGCATGGGATACCGAGCTGTCTGTGACGGCACACCGAATGCGACAGTGCCTTATAACGCCTGTCCGACCTCTTCGCAAATCTATCCTATCGGTACCGCTGCGGGCGCGCCGTTTATCGCGACCGTGACGTTCTCGGGCCTCTTTGACTCGATGAAATGCTACCAGTACGACCAGGCGAACAGCCGGTTTGCGTCGACGACGGCGAAGGGCGCCATGAATACCTTGTGCGCCGCAGCGGACTGGGATGGGAATTTCCTGAATTGGTCTACGTTCCGGCGCCATGACGCGCTTAAGCAAGCATTGATCGGGTCGCAATGCGCATCCGCGCGATTGGCCGACGCTTCCTGCCCCCCGAGCGGCGCTCCCGCCGGCATTACCATCAAAGGCGAAGATGGCGGGCTGGGCGCATGTTGCGCCAATGAGGCGACTATGTCGGTGGTAAAAGGCGTGGGGGCAAACGCGGCTAACGGGCGAGTCCCGACGGCCATCCAAGCTCTGGTGACCTCCGCGTCCTTTGTGCTGCATCTTCGAGGGACCGGGACGCTCCCGAGCGGCGGGTTCTGCGTGGGCAGAAGTGATATTGCAATGCCAGCGACCGGCGCAGCGAACTGCGGGATCGCCTCCTCCCCAACGACCCCCGCGAATGGCGAATTCATGATCCATCTCGTCGTTGCTATCGAACCTACCGGGGTTATTCAGCAGTTGGGAGACAAGGCACGGTTCGGACTGCTGGAATTCAGGTCGGCGGGCGAAGGAGGAAAGGTCCTTGTGGCGATCGGCTCCAATCAGGCCACTCCCTACGATCTGACCACGGTCACAACCTATGCCTCCAATAAGTCTGCCATGGTCGCCGGCGTTGAGCAGAGCCTCCCGGCTACGGGCACGCCGTTGGCCGAAACCCTATACACTGGGCTCCGCTACATCGCGCAGTTACCTCAGCCATACGCAGCAACCTATCTTTATCCTTGTGCATTTGCTGCCTGTGGGCCGAGCTTCCAAGCCGCTCAGACCGCCGGTGGCTTGGGGGTTACCGAAACGCCGAGTTTGGCCGTAGGTGAGACCTGCCCCGCAGGGTACATCACCAAGGCCTGCGGACGGGACCCGTATTTCTTTGGGAGTAGTCCTGCGCCCGGATGGGCAAGCGCTTCCAAGGTGGTGCCGTGTTGCAAGACCTTCATTATGTTTCTGACGGACGGTGAAGCAAACGCCGACAGCAGCATTCCGGTGGGCCTTCAGGATTTTGCCCACGCGGCTCACGGGCCCCATTGTGCGGGGGATTACGTCGGACCTCCGGCATCCAACCCAAGTTCCGCCCAGTACTTGAGCAACGCGTTATGTTTCACGAGCACGAATCCGATCGCTCCTGCTGTGCTGATGCAAAAGCACAAGACAGATTATGCCGGCGGCATTCTGAATCATACCGTGGATGATGTTGCGTATTGGGGACACACCACCGATTTACGCCAAGCAAATGTGCCCATAGGATCGGGAGCCACCGAGGCTGGTCACGATCTCCCCGGATTTCAGAACGTCACGGTTTACCCGGTCTTCGCGTTCGGAAATATCAACGGGCGCGAGCTCTTGATGCAGACAGCCAAGCAGGGCGGCTTCGAAGACCAAAACGGCAATAACCTTCCTGATCTTCAGTCGGAATGGGATAAGGTCGACAACGCCACCGGACTCCTCTCCCCGGATGGCATTCCGGACACCTATTTTGAATCTCAGAGCGCGAACGACATTAAGGACAAACTCCTCGCGGCCCTGACCAGCCTCTTGCAGAAGGCCGCTTCTGGAACCTCGGTCTCGGTCTTGGCCTCCACCTCCACGGGGGAAGGAGCCATGTATCAGGCCTATTTCTTCCCGACCAGGTTGAATACTCTTGCCGGCGTCACGACCGAGGTGAAATGGACCGGGTATACGCAAGGCCTGTTCGTCGACTTCTACGGGAACATGCGCGAGGATTTCTCGGCGCTTGGCTGTTCGGGACCGCCGGACGGTAAGTTGATCTTATCGCACGACTGCATCATCAAGCTTCATGTTGATGCCGGCACGGGAGACGTGGTCGTCGAGCGCTACAGAGACGACAACGGCGACGGGATCGCCGATACCCCGGCGACGCCCTCTTTCACCGGAACCTTGCGCGACATGCAACCAATCTGGGAAGCCGGGCGTCGCCTAGCCCTTACCGATCCGGGAGATACCTGCCCGGCCAATATGGGTGGCGTGACCTGCCGGCGCATCCTCACCTTTATGGATATCAGTAACGGCGGCGGCATCGGCCCCGGCGTAGAAGAGTACAACGAATTTGCGCCGGCTCGGGTCGGCTATTTGTGTCCTTACCTGGGCGCTGCGCTCGCTATAGACTGTAATAGCGGGAACGCGACCAGTAAAGCGAATGCCCTCGCGGAAGCGACGAACATCATCAATTTTGTGCGCGGCTTTCAGATCAGCGGGCTTCGCGATCGTCAACTCAACGTCAAGGACGATACCGGCGCGTCTGTCACGAAAGTCTGGAAGTTGGGCGACATCATCAACTCAACACCCGTTATTGTCGCGGCCCCGCGCGAGCGCTTCGACGTGATCTATGGCGATACGGGGTACAGCGATTTCTACCGACGGTATAAGGACCGCCGTCAGGTCGCCTATGCCGGCGCTAATGACGGGATGCTCCACGCCTTTAACGCCGGTTATTTCACTCTCGGCGACGATGTGTCAACGGTCGGTGTGAAGGAAAAAGCTCGCTTTACGACCGTGCCGGTGCAGCCCGGCACATCCACCGCCTGCGGAGCTCTGCCCTGCGATGCCGGCGTCCCTCAATATAGCTATCGCATCAATAATCCCAAGCTGGGGTCTGAGCTCTGGGCCTTTATCCCCCAGGACCTTTTGCCGCAGCTCCGTTGGCTGAGCATGCCTGCATACGATCATATGTATTATGTCGACCTCACGCCGAAGATCTCAGACGTTCGAATTTTCGCAGCTGACGCCGATCACCCCGGAGGCTGGGGCACAATCCTAATCGGCGGCTTCCGGCTGGGTGGAAGTTGCACGAATTGCACGCAGGGGAAATCAGCATCGAGGACAGTGAATGCTGATTTTAATTACAACGGCACCACCACCGACGTCGGCAACAAGACAGCCGGCAGCGATACCCGGGTGTTCCTCTCGTCATACTTTGTGCTTGACGTCACGAATCCGGAAAAAGATCCCGTGCTGTTGTGGGTCTTTCGTGACAAGGACCTGGGCTTGACCACATCGGCGCCGGCGGTCCTGCGCGTGAATGCACTCGGTGATGCCAAGACTTCCAGCGTCAATGAGAAATGGTATGTCGTGTTCGGCACCGGGCCGACGCATATTGACGGCACCAGCGGCCAAACGGCCAAGATGTTTATCGTGGATCTCAAGGTGGGACCGTCCTATACCTACATCAATCAAACATCCGGAGTTGTGGATGCGACGGCCTGCTCGCTGACTACCCCCTGCATCGCCGCCGATACTCTCAGTGCCACCGATGAGGTGAGGGTATTTTCAACCGGGCAGACACGGTCGTCTATGGGCAACGCGATCACGCTTGATTATCAATTGGACTACCGGGTGGATACGATCTATGCCGGCACCACCTCGTGCTCGGATGGCACGAACCCGTGTACCGGCACAAACCCCCAGTGGCGGGGCGCCATGTACCGGCTCACGACTCACGGCGGCGATCCCAATCCCGATACCTGGGGACTGGTGGGAGCGCCTACAAAGCTGGTCAGCACCTTTGCCTATACCACGCCCCAGGCTTCAACCTGCGCGAAGGCCTCGCCTTGCTTCGTCGGTCCGGCCCTGTCGACCCCGTCCGTTGCAGCCGATGACGCGAACAATCTATGGGTCTATTTCGGGACCGGTCGGTACTATTCCAACAACGACAAGACGAGCACGGACATGCAACATTTCTTCGGCGTCAAAGACTGTATCATCACCGGCGGCTGCCTTGATCAGGCCATCGAGCGAAACAATTTGCTCAATGTCTCAGCCGCCGTCGTGTGCAAGGTGTGTTCCGGGGCTCAGGTGACAGGCGTGACCGGTGTGACCAGTTTTGACGGACCTCCTGCGAGTTCGCTTGTCGGCGTCATGACCGCCAAGGACGGATGGTTTACGACACTGCCCGGCATCGGCGAGCGCAACCTCAGTGGACCCAGAATATTAGGCGGAAGCGTCTTATTTACGACTTTTGTGCCTACGAATGATCTCTGCGCGGCCACCGGTGGGGGCAGCCTTTATGCCCTCTTTTATTCGACAGGCACAGCGTACAAAGACTCAGTGGTCGGCACGACGCCGTTGGGATCAGATGTCATTGTCAAGCGATCGATCGATCTTGAGGCAGGGATGCCTTCGCAAGTGGCGATCCAGATCGGGGCACAAGGATCGGGCGCTCCCGGAGATTCAAGTGGCACCGGATCGGTCGGGCGAGTCACAGGCTTCATTCAGTCCAGCTCAGGCGTCCTCGGGTCGCCGGGCATGAAGCTCCCATTTTCGCCGTGGAGCCGAATGCTCTCCTGGCGAGACCTGTAAAGAAATTCCCAGTTCCAGAGGGGGAGAGGCAGGGTGAGCGGCAGTCCCAAGGGCAGCAGGTTCATCCCCATCCTCTCCCCCAAGGGAACTCTGGAAGGTTCGTGACCCTCAGGAAACTGAATTCGTAATGACTTGGTGAAGGACTTCTGTGAGCTCAACCATCCGGAAAGGTTTGACCACCACCCCACTGAACCCGTAGTCGCGATAGTCAGCCATCACCGGATCATTGGCATATCCGCTCGAGACGATGGCTTTGACCTGAGGATCGAACTGGATCAGACTCTTGATAGCGTCTTTACCGTTTATCCCTCCCGGAATCGTTAAGTCCATAATAACGGCGTCGAAAGGGTGCCCTGACTCCCTGCCCTTTTTATACAGAGCTACTGCTTCCGCACCATCCTTGGCAACTTCGGTTTCATAACCCGACAACGTGAGGATCTGCACCATGAGACCGCGAATCGCCTCTTCATCATCCATAATCAACACATGGCCCCTTCCCTGACGCGGCTGGTCGTTTTCCGTCACGGGTTTCGCCACAGCCTGACCTGAAACCGGCAAGTAAATCGCAAAGGTCGTGCCGACGCCGACCTCGGATTTGACAGAGATGTGCCCGTCGTGATGATTGATGATTGAATAGGACGTGGCGAGCCCTAGGCCGCTGCCGGTTTTTTTGGTCGTGAAATAGGGATCGAAAATCTTCGACAAATGATCCGGCGGAATTCCTTCCCCCCGATCCTCAAATAGGATCCGGACATACTTGCCTTCCTTGAGGGGCAAGCCGAGCTTTGTCCGGTCGGCGCCGATCGTCACCACTTCTCCCCGGATGTTCACGACTCCCCCTGCCGGCATCGCTTGCTGGGCATTGATGACCAGATTGTTGACCACCTGGCTCATCTGTCCTTCGTCGATATCCACCGGCGGAAGATCGGCAGGGAGAGCGAATTCGCATCGGACATTGCTCCCGCGGAGAACAAATCCAGCCGTTTCCGTCAAGAACTCACCTATAGAGGCCGTCTTTTTCACCGGCGCGCCGCCTTTTGCAAAAGTCAGGAGTTGCTGAGTCAGGCTTTTCGCGCGCATAGAGGCTTTTTCGGCATCGGCAAGGCGTTGAAAGAGTTCGTCGCTGGGATTGACCGACATCTTAGCCAGGGAGAGATACCCGACGATGGCGGTGAGAAGATTGTTGAAGTCGTGGGCAATGCCGCCGGCAAGGACGCCAATGGATTCCAGCTTGCTCGCGCGGAGCCGCTCCTCCTCCATCTTCTTTCGCTCCGTAATATCGCGGGCGACCACCACCACCCTGATCTCTCCTGCCGTGGTGCTGAACGCCTTCTCGGTGCTTTCGAACCAACGCCATGCTCCGTTTTTGTGGCGGTAACGGAACACCGCCTGCCCCGACTGCTCAGTCCGAACACCTCGCTCGAACTCTGCTGTCGCCGCCGTACGATCCTCCGGTGACATCCGATCAAACATGCTCTGACCAATGAGCTCCGAAGGGTCGTAACCCAAGACGTCCTTGAAGTTGGGGCTCAGATACAAAAACGAGCCGGTGATGCTCGTTTCACAGATGAGATCATATGTGCTTTCCGCGATCGTCCGGTAGCGCTCTTCACTGTCACGCAAGGCATCCTCCATGCGCTTGCGCCCCAGTTCCGCTGAAGCCCTTACCGCAAACACTCCTAAAATCGATTCCGTCAGCCTGATATTCCGGAAGGATTTGCTATCCATCGCGGCAATGATCCCGACAGGCTGTCCCAAGGAGTTGAACAGCGGACTACCGATGAAGCTTTCGATCTCCCACTTCCTGAGCAAGGGATCATTGGGAAAGCGCTGGCGGACACCGCTCGGGTAGTAACAACGCTGCCCCTGAAGAGCCTTTCCGGACGCCGTGTCCGCGATGAGACAGACCTCATTCTCGGCGATTTCATGGTCTGCCGAGATCGCCAATGTCTGTAGAATATCGTTTTTCTCCCCTGCGAATTGTGCAAGAAAGGTGTATTCCACATCCAGCGCTCGTGCCAGATACGTCACCAACGAGCGGAAAAATGCCGCGCTCCCTCCCGCCGGCGCCCACTGCGCGACGTCGCGGAGTACTTCTTCCACCCGCTTGCGTTCCGTGACGTCTTTGACGACGGAGGCGGCACCCCACTGATTGCCCGCTTCGTCATAGAGCGGATAGCAGGAGACCAGAAACCACCCGTCCAACTTCGGTAGCCAGGTCTCGACCATGACCGAGAGCGCGCCCGATAAGACCGCCTCCCAAGGAGGACAAAAGTTGGGCGTGCTGGTCTCGTAATAGACAAGGCGATAGTCGAGCCCTACCAGGTCTTGATGCAGTGACTTGAACCGGTCCCGCATGGCCTTATTGGCTCGTAGAATCTTCCCCGTCTTATCCAAGATGCAGACGTCATCCGTGAGGGCGTTGAAGGACTGCTCCCATTCTTCCTTTGCCGCGCGCCAGGCGGATTCAGCGTTCCCGCGGTCGCTTTGCGCCTGCTCCATGACCACGATTTGTTGGCGAAGCCCCGTGACCTCTTCTAAGAGCCGCTGCTCCTCCGATGACTCGTGCTTCACGGGAATACCTCACCTGGGGCTCGCGACGTGGAACCTAGGCTAGGGAAGAGCTGAAGGGAATGGATCTCGGATTGACGGCGGTGGTCTGGCATCAGCCGTCCTTATCACAACATTAAGGTAGGGTGCTGTTTACATGTCCAGCAGGGTGAACTAACGGACGACCTGCGCGAACAGTTTCGCGAGCTTGGGATCAAAACGAAGCCCGGCTTGACTCCGCACGTATTCTCTTGCTTCCTCCTGCATCGCGGGGTCTTGCTCGGAGCGGCTGGTCAGAAGCCAATCAAACTCATTTGCGATACAGACGATTCGCGCGAGATACGGGATGGTTTCACCGCGCAGGCCGTCTGGATAACCGGAGCCATCATAGTACTCGTGATGGTGACGGATGATCGCCGTCACGTCCGGCGACAACGACAGCGTCTGGGCCATGCGCGCCCCCATTTCCGTGTGGCGCTTCATAACCTCAATGTCCTCGGTCACAGGCTGATGGGGCCTGGCAATAGTGCGCTCGTCCAAGCCCACCTTGCCGATATCATGCAAGCATGCACCGATCTCCAAGGATTCCCGGTCAGCCTCCGAAAGCTTCAGCGGCTCAACCAGCAAGGAGGTATAAAAATTGACTCGGTTGGCGTGACGAACAAGTTCCGGGTGTTTGGCCTCCAGCAAATTGGAGAGATTCTTCCAAGCGGTCTTCGCCTGGACCTCGCTTCCCCACATCTGGGCGCAGGCCTGTAAAGCATCCCGTAGGCAATCGAAACGACGTTTCTTTTCGAGGGTCTGATTAATGACCTCAATAAGCTCCGTGACGTTGAAAGGCTTGAGCAGGTAAGCCGCGGCACCGTAGCGAATACCTTCCATGGCCGATTGGAGACTTCCATAGCCGGTAATGATAATAACCTCAACGTCTTCGCGTTCCCGCTTGATCTCTTGAAGTAAGTCCATGCCTTGTCGCCGCGGCAGTTTCAGGTCCAACGTGACCAGATCAATCTTTTGTTCATGCAGCACCTGCATCGCAACGTCAGGATTATCAACGGAGTACAGATTGAAGAAGGGGCGAAGAATCATCTTCAGCGCTTCGCGAGGCCCCGCCTCATCTTCAATAATTAGGATGCTGGCTTTAGCGGCTTCATCGGCTGAGAAGAGCTCCTTGCGCTCAGTGGTCGCCGGCATATTGCCAGATAAGAGCTTCATGACTACCTCCTGCGCCATACCCTTCTTTAGGATACCCATCTTTTGGGGAGAATATTGACTTTAGCGAAGCCTACCACCTAAGTCAACCTCTTAATTAATTGGAGCGAAATGCCTTAGCGGCGAGCGAGAAAGTTAGCCGCCTATGTGGGCATCTCTGCTTAAGTAGATAATTGAAAAGAAGGAGTTTTTCTTCGGAGAAGACCGTGGCGGCCCGTTACGGCATATACACAATGGCGGTGTCAGGTTCCGAGACACCATCTTGTGAGCACTGCTCGGGCGAGTCTTCATGGTATTCGTGCCGACTTTGCTTTTGCGCGACGACCAGATAAGCCTGCTCGCCGAACGTCGATGATATTCGCGGCTCAGCCGCGCCGCTCATGAGAAGCAGCATCGCAAGCTCATGCGGGTGGAAGGAGCGAAAAACGCCGTCGTTTTCCGCCTGTTTGATCTTGCATGCCGTGTTTAATAGATGTTCCGCTTGGTCGACCTCTTCGGGAAGATCGGTCCTGAGCATAAACGTCCGATAAATCTCTATCAGGTCGGCGTCAGGCTTCAGACTAGTGACAAGAATCCTTCCGCCTGGCGCCAGGACGCGTACCAACTCTTGAAGACTGAACGTAGGATCTTCCAAATAGCCTAAGACGAGGTTACAAATAACCCGATCAAACTGATGGTCGCGAAATGGCAGGGGCCGAGTCAGGTCGCCACGGGTCAATGACATCTGAATCTTTGGCGGGCCCTGCTGATTCCCCAGAAGAAGAGAGTCCTGGCTGAGATGGGAGAAATGCCGGCGCGCGAGCGAAAGAGCGCTTTGATCGGTCTCCATCCCCACGTAATGTCGTCGTTCGGACGCGCTGTGGAAAGCTCCTCGCCGGTGGTACAGGTCGTCGAGCAACATACATGTCCCCAGATTGCCGGGGCCACACCCGGCATCCAGGATGGTCGCTCCGGTTTTCATCGTTCCTAAGTGCCGCAAGATCTGGTCGAGCAACTGCCAGTATTCAGGAATATTCGAAAGGCAATGAAAATGATCCAGGTAGGCGGGCCCAAGCTTCAGACCAGCCGGTGTGTCCATGGGAGGATGGGTTTTTGCTTGCTGGCGCTCCAACCGATTCTGGCGGCCGATCTCCACTTGCGATGGTTCAACCAGGTTTCGGTGCCCTGCCGGTGAAAAATGTGCCATGCAGCAGGAGACCAACTGCCTGAACATGGCCCACTCTTTTCGCGGATCTTCATGCAGTTGCTCCAACGCTTGGGGGATCGGAAAGACCTTGGATAGTTCCTCCGGGCCGATAGCGGCGAGCACTTCATTGACGGTCGACAACGGCCCCGACGCCTCTTCCGGGGTCGCAAAGAACATGACCGGCACGTGAATCTCCCGCGCGTCGCGCAAGGTCGTCCTCAAGTCGGCATACCCCCCCTTGATCGCGTCCTCCAAAAACTCGTCGATATCGATCTCCAGCCCCATCAGTTTAGAAACGCCTCGTCGGGACCCGCGCAGAAAAGACACAATTAAATCTTCTTGATGGATCGACAGGCACGCGCTCTGCAAGTCGAGCACCCCGCTCAGGATCAGCAAGAGGTCGATCCGGGGATCCGACCCGGCGGTCTTCAGTGCCACTCGGCCGGCCAACCCGCTCGCGATCACCGCGATCCGACTTTCCGGCAGGGTTTTTTTGGCGAAGGTGAGCGCCGCGTGGAGGTCCCGTTGGAACCCGGAGAGCGTGGTCTTGGTGCTCTCCCCATCGCTTTCGCCGATGTGATTGCAATGATCGTATCGGAGCACATGAAAACCGTTTCCCGCCAAGTAAAAGCCTAAGGCGACGTACGCCCGCTTGCTTTCACCATATCCGGGGGAGATGATCACGACCGGCGATCCAGGCAGAGCTCGATTGGGATTGTGCAGATAACCGGCGATACGCTGGCCCGGTTCGTTTTTAAATTCCACCTCTTCGCTCGTGATGACTCCGCCGGCACGCAACTGATCGAACTGGTCGGATGCGATAAGCAACTGACCGACGACTCCGGCAATCGGGCGTTGCCCCTTCGCATCGTAATATAGAAAACGCACGCCTACCCGGCTCCTGGCAGTTGGATCTTGTGTCCCGTCGGCGCCCGTCGCTACTGGCTTGATCCAGACGATCTGCGCTGTGACCGGGCCAAGCTCCGCCTTGGAATTCGACATTTCCTGTTGGAAGAGGTGCGGCAGAAGAATTTGGAGCGTGAGGCGGTCAACGAGACCCTGGCCATCTCCGTGAATCTCGAAACACGCGCCCGTTGCACTGAGGTTGACGAGCGTGCCCTGGGCAGCCTTCACCGATTCGCGGAGTGTTCCGACCATCGCCGGGAACGCAATGTCGACACGCGGCATCACACGTCGGTCGGCCGGGGAGTCTCTCGTTGTATCGGCGTTGCCGTCTACATGAGCAAGCCCGTAGATCTTGAGTGAAATGCTGACGGCCTCCACGCGAATGCCGTCAAGAATCGACGCAAAAATGCGCTCCAGGACGAAATCGGGAGGATCAAACCGGATAGCGAAGCCGAAACGCGCGGGTCGTCGCGCAGGCCGGCTTGCCGGCAACGCGTCTCTGGGGCCGAGCACAATGCCATGAATTTCAAAACAGCCGGCAACCGTCAGCACTTCAACGCGAATCCGCTGATTGGCACCAACCGTCAGAAACGTGCCACAGACGATGTAGGCCCCTCCCCGACTGATATTGCGCGCGGTCGCATCAACCTCGGTTCCGTTTAGATCCAGACGGGCGAGCAATGAGACGGGCAACCGCGGGGAACAGCGCCGGTCAAATTGGAACATGCCCAGTCTCGCTTTCTATCATGGAACGATCGTTAGCCCTTAAGGCAGGGTAATTACGGATGTACCATACACCTCATCACGTCGATAAGCAAATGTTTTCTTTAAGGAAATCTTCCACAACGATAATTACTAAACTGCCGGCACGAGTGTAAGGACATCTAGCCCATGCCATTTCGACTACAGAGGCGGCCGATCTAAGCTGCGATACTGAACCGCCTCAGCAATGTGCGCGGCGCAGATCCCGTCGCTTCCGCCTAAATCGGCGATGGTTCGCGCGATCTTCAGAATCCGCATATAGGCTCTCGCCGAGAGACCGAGCCGGCGTACAGCCTGTTCGATCAGGGCACGGCCAGGGCCGTCCAGCCGGCAGTATTTCCGTAATTGCCCTGGTCGAAGCTGGGCGTTACAATGTGTGGGACTCTCTTGATATCGCTGGGTCTGGATGCTGCGAGCCGCCAAGACTCGGTCCCGGATTGTTTCAGAAGCTTCGCCCCAGTCATCCGTGGCTAAATCACGAAAAGGCACAGCCGGTACCTCGATATGAAGGTCTAGCCGGTCCATCAATGGACCAGAAACTTTTGACCGATACCGTTGGATTTGTAGAGCGCTGCAAATACATGGGCGCACGCGATCGCCGAGAAAGCCGCACGGGCAGGGGTTCATCGCGGCGACGAGCATGACCCGGGCGGGATAGGTCAGCGATGCGGCCGCCCGCGTAATGGAAATCGTGCCGTCCTCCAAGGGCTGCCTGAGTCCCTCAAGAACGTTCCGCCTGTATTCCGGCAGCTCATCGAGAAACAACACACCATTATGCGCCAGGGAGATTTCGCCGGGGCGCGGGGTCGCCCCCCCGCCGATGAGTCCCGCATCGGAAATCGAGTGGTGAGGCGCGCGAAAGGGCCGCAGGGTGAGGAGTGGCTGGTCACGAGGCAGCATGCCCGCCCCGCTATGGATTCTGGTGCTCTCGATCGCTTCATGATGAGTCATTTCGGGAAGGATGCCGGGGAGTCGCTGCGCCAGCATGGTTTTCCCCGAGCCGGGCGGCCCAATCAAAAGAATGTTGTGTCCTCCGGCGGCTGCAACTTCCAGCGCACGCTTAGCATGCTGCTGGCCCCGGACGTCGGCAAAATTGGGAGTCACGACAGCTACGGCCTCGCTCAGCGTGGATGGCCGTTTCACCTCGGCCAACGCCGCCCTGCCATTGAGAAACTCGATCACCTCCGGGAGTGTCACCGCCGAATAGATCGTCACACCGTCGACAATGGCGGCTTCAGCCCCATTATCGGTAGGAACAACAAAGCCTTTGATAGGCCGGTCTTTGAAGAACAAAGCCATTGAGAGAATGCCCTGCACGGGCTTGATGCCGCCTTCCAACGATAATTCCCCAATCATGACAAACTGCTGAAGAACCTCGAGGGGGATCATGCCTTCGGCCGCGAGGATGCCCACCGCAATGGGGAGATCGAAGCCGGCTCCTTCCTTACGCAGATCGGCAGGTGCAAGGTTGACGGTCACCCGCCGTTGAGGAAACGTGAACCCGCTGTTCCGCAACGCTGATCGCACCCGCTCTCGACTCTCTCGAATAGTGGGGTCAGGCAGTCCCACGACCGCGAACATCGGCAACCCGGCGGCGAGATCCACTTCAACTTCTACCCCACACGCCTCGAGGCCATTGACCGCTACGCTGTTGACTTTGGCCAACATCCCCACCGCCTTAAGACACCGCGAAGGCCAAAAGAGTACAATGTCATCAGTTACTCATGAAGATCAGCCTCCTGCTCGCAGTCCTAATGCTGTGCCTCGACGCTCATCCAGCTGGTTCCCTAGCCAGTTCCAGCCGTCCGCTTGTGGGCCATATCATGGCCCTGCTTTCCGTTTTTGAACAGGCCGATGCCCTTCCGGCGGAGTCTTCCCCCGAAGCGAACGCCCTGATCCATGCGCTCATTCAGACACAAGCAGCCCTCACAAAAAGCACCAACCAAGCCACACGCCTGTGGTTCTCAGAAGCCCTGCACGTGCCGGACCAGGGAGGCGGTATCAAAATCCCTTCAGATGCCCTAACTTCTCGAACGTTAGAGGCCATCCTGACCTACGCAGTGATCCATCCACCTTTCACAACTCCGGGAGTACTCGCGGGACTGAAGGAGTTCCACGTAGAGCAATCTGACTTAGATCTAATGGCACGGGTATATCGACAATCTGCGAGCCGACTCAGCAGACAGGGTTTGGACCTCCATGCTCTATATGAAAAAGAACTTCGAGCCATGTCTTTCCGGTAGGCCAGTGATGGTTAACTCTTTGATAAACCGATCACCGATCTGTTATGATCCTTCCCCGACATAGGGATTGAAGACCCATGGAGGGAGTGTATGGCGACAAAGGCGTATATCTTGATCAAGGTGAAGGCTGGCAAGACAAAGGATGTTGTGAAGTCTCTTAAGAAAATCCCCGGAGTTCAGGCGGTGCATCCCTGCTTTGGCCAGCCGGACATCTTCAGCTTCGTGGAAGTCGGCGACGAGAAGGCTCTCTCCGACGTCGTTATTACCAAAATTCATACGATTGATGGTGTCGAGGAAACCGACACCCACATTGTGGCGGAAGCATAATTTCCGCGGCAAAAGAGTTACACCAATGCGAACCATCTCCTTGATGCGCGGACCCTTCCAGGTTTGCGATCCCTGCTACGAAGCTATTGTCACCGAAAAACTGATCGATGACCGCGGCGTGGCGTCCGATCACGATGCGGTCTTCGATCATGTCTGTCCTAATTGCTACGACCGCAACCGGCCGTTAATCGACGACATGCTGGGAAGCAGTGAGTGATTTCCAGCGCCTCGACGGATAAACCAATCGGGTCGGTTTCTGTCCAGTGCCGCGTCGGCGGGACGGCCCGTAGGACGACCATTTTCTACAGGGAGGGGACATGGCGTTAAACAAAGACTTCGACCCCGTCAGCGACATCCCGGGGTTGAAAAAGATGAGCCCGTTTATCATTGTGGCAGTGGTGCTCATCGTACTGTGGGCTTTTTCGCCGTTTACCCTGATCGGAGCGGGCGAACGTGGAGTCGTGTACAACAAACTTGGCGGCACGCTGAGGATTGTCCCACAAGGTTTTCACTTCGTCGTCCCCTTCTTTGAACAGATCACGAAAATGGATGTTCGGCTGCGTAAATCGGATACCCGGGCGACCGCTGCCTCGAAGGATCTCCAAACCGTCGGGACGGAGATTGTGCTGAACTATCATCTCTTCCCGGATAAGGTTGATAAGATCTACCAGGACATTGGCCTCGAATATGAAAAGCGGATCATTGATCCTGCCGTCCAGGAAATCGTCAAAGGCGTCACGGCCAGGTTCACGGCCGAAGAATTGATCACCAAGCGGCAGATGGTGAAAGACGAAATCAAGACCGCTCTGCACCAGCGTCTCATGGCCTCGTTTATCTCGTTGGATGAGCTGAACATCACAGATTTCCAGTTCTCCAATGTATTTAAAGAGGCGATTGAGTCCAAACAAACAGCGGAACAGTTGGCGCTCAAGGCCCAGCGAGACCTGGAGCGCATCAAGATCGAAGGAGAGCAAAAAGTCGTGACCGCCAGAGCGGAGGCCGAATCCCAGCGAATCCAAAAAGAGACGATCAGCCCGATCATTCTCCAGTTGCGCGCGATCGAGAAATGGGACGGAAAGTTTCCTCAAGTGATCGGCGGAACCGGGGCGATGCCGTTCATCAACATCGACACGGCGAGCACGAAGAAGTAGGAGTTTTTACATGAATGCCCCGGCGGTTAAATTTGAGCGCAAGGACATCGGCTCAGGCAATGTGCAGTTTCCCAGCGGGACCGGTATGCCCGATCCGATGGACGTCGGGGTGGACCCCTATGCGCCCACAAAACGCACCCAGGGGGTGAAAATCAAAGGGTTCCAGGCCTGGCCGCAAAAATCCGGCCCGTTTCCGGCCGTGATCATCCTTCATGAGCGCTGGGGACTCACTCAGCATTTTCAGGAACTGGCTTTCCGGCTCGCTGCCCATGGCTATGTGGCGCTGGCGGTCGATCAGTACAGCCGCACCGGCAGCGTGGTGACCTCGGATAGCGACCATGGCGACCAGCTTATGGCTAAAGTCAGCCTCCCTCTGCTGATGCAGGATCTGGCCGCCGCCGCTGAGTATCTAAACTATCAAGATTACGTCAAAAAACATCGGATCGCGGCTCTGGGCTTTGACATGGGCGCATCTTTTGCCTTGAACTTCGCGGCCTCGCGCCGGCAACTGCGAGGATGCATCGCGTTTTACGGTAAGGTGCCGCTTAATGCACTCGGCTCGCTGCGATGTCCCGTCCTGTACCATCATGCCGGCCAGGATGACAGGGTATCGTTACAGGAAGTGGAGGCGCTCGCCGGCAAGCTCATCGCCCAGAAAGTGCAGTGCGAGGTGCACACGTATCCGGGCGCTCAGCACGGCTTCTTCAACAGCGCCCGTCCCGATATTTATAATGCGGCCGCCGCCGAGGAGGCTTGGATCAGAACCCTTGCTTTCCTAGACGAGTACATTCTCGCCGATCATGCGGGCGTCCGTCCGCTTCCGGATTCGCAAAGGACATTCTGATGGCTATTCCGGTCTCCTTCCGGCTCCGGCCGGTCGGCCTTCGCCTACGGCGTCTCTTCTTGACGGGGCTGGTCGTGGTCGTTCCGATCTGGGGGACCGTCCTGATCTTGAAGACGCTGTTTACGGCGCTGGACAGCGCGCTCGAGGATTTATTGGGACCGGCGGTCAGCTCGTCGATTCCGGGCCTGGGCCTCCTCACACTCGTGCTCTTGATCCTCCTGGCCGGGATTGTCGCCTCCAATTTTCTCGGAGTGCGCTTGTTGAAAGCCTCCGAGGCGGCATTCTTACGGATTCCAGGAGTGAGGGCCATCTACTCGACTTTCAAATCGCTGACCGACATTTTCTCTTTTCTGGATCGGGGAAGAGAAAACCCCGTTGTCCTGATTCCATTTCCCCGCGAAGGCCTCTACGCGCTGGGCCTCCTCATCGGGGACGCACCGGCACAGCTACAACTCTCCCCCCTTGGTCGGCTCCGTTTGATCTTTGTTCCCACTGCCCCTCATCCTTTTACCGGATATTTGGCGCTGGTCCTGCAGCACGAACTGATCCCTCTCACCATGGGATTTCAGGATGCCATGAAGATGGAATTCTCCTGCGGCCTGTATCTGCCCACGGCTTCTGTCTCCGCCCCGTAACTCAAGCGTTGACATAGCTATCAGGGGTCATAGGTCCGCCAGTTAAGAAAATTCCGCTCCTGATAAATTACGTCCAGGGCCCCACCGACACGCACATCAAAAGAGCGCAAGCCTTCCACTACGGCTTTCAATGGCAAGCCGACCGCCGCCGGGTAATCGCCTTTCAGCCGTTCGATGAGCAAGCGACCGGTCGCTTGAAGGCAATACGCCCCCGCCTTGTCCAACGACTCATCGCTCGCGGCATAGGCATCCGCTTCAGCGTCCGAAAAGGTTCGCATCGTGATCTGGACGGCCTCCACCCACGCAAAGCTTTTGCCGCTTGCCGGATGCAGCAGCGCCACTCCCGTCAGCACCTCATGGGTTCGTCCGCGCAACCGACCGAGAATTCGACGCGCGTCCGCCTGATCGTTTGGTTTCCCGATCTTCTGCCCGTCGAGGTTGATGAGTGTGTCGCTGCCAAGCAGAACCGCCACCGGGAAGCGATTCGCTAACGAGGCGGCCTTGCGCTTGGCTAGACACAGCGCTTCTTCCGGGGGAGACCAGGCCGCCTCAGACTTCTCTGTCGTCTGGGGGGGCACCATAAGGAAAGGAATCTGGAGCAGACTCAGGAGTTGATAGCGGCGGGGCGATGTGGACGCAAGAATGAGGATCAAGCTGGCTGATGCGCGGCTTGAACCAGTATCCGCTCGACCTCCAGCGAGTTGGTCGTTTGAAACATGCGGGCCCGGGTCTCAGCCGCTCCCGGAAAGCCTTTACAGTACCAGCCGAGGTGTTTGCGCATGGACGA
>DASXSU010000053.1:0-13576 GCA_036505795.1 Nitrospirales bacterium | reverse complement strand
GGGTCCCTACACCGGGCGGGGTGCGAGCACGGCCGGTCGCTGACAGGACCCGCGCTTTGGGCCGAGCGGCCTTCCTTGACAGCCGTCGAAACAGGCGGGTAGAGTAACTACATGTTTGGCTCTCTAGGAATCACAGAGCTTATCCTCATCCTCGTGATCGTGCTGATCATTTTCGGCGCGGGAAAACTGCCGAAGATCGGCGAAGGCATGGGGAAAGCGTTAAAGGGTTTCAAGAAGGAAATCCGTGAGTCTGAACCTATCCAACCTTCTCCCGAGCAGGCCCAAGCGACAGACGCGCAGGTCATTGCCCCTTCCGCCGCTGCTACTCCTGCCTCAGCTGCGTCGGGTTCCCCCACCGTTGCACCAGGTCCAGCTCCCGTACCGCCTCAGATGGGCCCGGCAGCAACTCCAGGAACGACCGCGTACATGGTCGCGCAACAGGCGTGGAAACCGGTCACCCCTCCCCCGGCCGCGCCTCCACCGCCTAGCACTGGGAGCCCAACGGCTGCCCCGGGTACAGCCACCCAACAGCCGGCCTTCAAAGCCGTAGTTAACAAGGATGCCGTCAATCGCGTGCTGCAAAAGCAAGCTGCAATGAAGACAAAGGATTCCCAGGCAGCTGAAGCAGCCGGTATCTCGGATCCGGCCCTGGTGCCGAAAGCGCAAAGTTCTCAGCCGAAGCGTGCGGGTGGCAACGCCCCGACTCCCCAAGACTTTCACTCCATCGGCGCGGGCCTCGGCGATGCCCTTCGGACCTTTCGAGAAGCCGCGAACGATGTGCGTCGGGCCGTTGATCCCGAAATGCATACCATTAAGGCCGAGATGGAAGCAGCGCAAAAGGAAATCCAAGCGAGCATCGATCAGGTCAAGCAGGCCCCGAACCTCGACGAGCCTCCTCCGAAGTCTACTTAGTGCCCAGAAGCTTTCGGTTGCTGTCTTTTACGACGCTTTTTGTAGGCCTAATCCTGCCTGCCTGCATCATTTCCACAGACGCCACGGATCCGACCCCGGAAAAGGCCGTCCCCTTGCTGATCAAGGTCTTGAAGGATGCGGACCCTTCGCAACGCGAAACCGCCGCGCAAGCGATGGGAAAGATCGGTCGAAAAGAGGCGCTCCCTGCACTTATCGAGGCGCTCCGTGATCCCCACCCCGCCGTGCGGCGCCAGGCGGCATGGGCGGTGGGCATGATCGCCGATGAAAGCGAGCTTGTTCGGGATTCTCTGATGTCCCTGCTTTTCGATACAGACGCCGCGGTACGTGAAGCTGCTTCATTGGCGTTAGGACGGACAGGGGATACCAGCTCCGGTCTCCAGATTTTGAAGGAACGCGTCCTCGCGCCAGGCACCAACCCGGATACCAAGCGTCTGGCGGCGGCGGCGCTAGGGGGTATGGCGGCCCCGGCAAGCGCTGCGGTTGTCGAAGAGTTGCTTCACGATGAAAGCCCCATCGTCCGCCGATGGGCGGTTGCGGCACTCGCCGATATTGTCGATGGCGAAGCGGCGGCACCACTGAGCCGGCTGTTGAGGGATGATCCGGATCCCGGCGTGCGAATCGAAGCGGCATTCCGTCTGGGAAAAATCGGGGACACCACCTCGCGGGACGCTCTTACTCACGCGCTTCAGGATTCGGATGAGCACGTCCGGCTACTGGCGAAATCCGGGTTGCAGTAAATTATGGGAAGAAAGAAACCCATCCTCGGCGTGGACATCGATAACGTGCTGGCTCAATCCGATGCCTGCTTACGCGAGACGATACGACAGCGATTTCTCATCGGCCTGGAGGAAAAAGACATCACCCAGTACGACTATTCCGCGTATGGAGTCACGCAGGCACAGCTCACTGAGGTGTTTGAGGTTTTTAATAGTGACCTTTGCCGCGCGCTTAAAGTCATTCCCGGCGCAAAGGCCGCTTTGACGTTACTCGCGACGCGATTCGAGATCGCGCTGGTCACAAGCCGCAATCCGGCGTCGAAGGCGGGAACCGAGTACTGGCTGCGTAGAAAAGGCTTGCCCTACGACCAGCTACACTTCAATGATGAAAAACACGCGCTCGGCATTCCCTATCAGGCCTTCGTGGAAGATCGCCATGAGCACGCCCATCGCATTGCCGAAACCGGCGCGCAAGTTTTCCTGATGACGCGCCCGTGGAACAGCCAACCGCTCTCACACCCCAACGTCCTGCGCGTCGATACCTGGAAAGAAATCGTCCACCATCTGTTATAGTTGGGTCTCAAAAAGGGGACAGGCAACTTTTTTGCTCTGACCAATCAAGTCCGTTTGTCCGATAAAAAGTAGCCTGTCCCCTTTTTCTCCTCCTCCAAGCGCATGATGATATATGGCGAGCGGGTGGCACCGAGTGGGACCCGGTCGAGCGCAGCGCGAATAAGTCCGCGCGCCCTTGCTGAGCGACCGCTGGTGACCCGTTGCAGTTGGAGTGGGTGGCGCGGAGCGGGGCGCCCCGATGAGCCAAGAGCGCCTACAGGCGAGTCTGCGGGGCTGCAACGCCGAAAGGCGCCGCTCAGCGGGGTTGCTCCGCGACAGGCCCCACTCCGAGAGCAACGGGTGGTCCCTTGCACGTCCGGGTGACTCGGTGACAGGACCCGCCGTACAATCAAAGCATCATGCGCATCATTGCTCACCTCGATATGGATGCCTTTTACGCATCCGTGGAAGAGCGCGACAGTCCACGCTTTCGCGGACACCCGCTGGCCGTCGGCGCCGATCCGGATGGTGGGAAGGGCCGTGGCGTTGTCACCACCGCCAACTATCCAGCGCGAGCTTACGGCATTCATTCGGCCATGCCGATTTCCACCGCCTGGCGGCTGTCGGAAATCGCCAAAAGCCGCGGAAACCCGCCAGTCGTCTTCGTCAGCGTCGACATGGAGAAATATCGGGGCGTTTCAGCGCGGGTCATGGAGATTCTTCGGCGGTTCGCGCCGACCGTGGAAGAAGCCGGCATTGACGAAGCCTTCCTGGATCTGTCCTTCACAGGATCTTTCGAGAAGGCTGAAGAAATCGGTCGAGACATCAAGAAGGCTATTCTCGAAGCAGAAAGACTCACCGCCTCAATAGGACTCGGGCCGAACAAACTGATCGCGAAGATTGCCTCGGACCGGCAGAAGCCGGACGGACTGACCGTCGTGCGAGCAGAGGACGCCGAGGCTTTTCTTGCGTCGCTTCCGGTGCGCCGAATACCGGGCATCGGTCCGAAATCGGAACTCGCGTTCGCCAAAGAGGGCGTTCGGTTGATCAGCGATTTAACGCGGTTCTCACGTCATGAGTTACAGGAACGATTGGGCAAGCGCGGTCTCGAAGTCTACGACCGGGCCCGAGGCCAGGATGAGCGGCCGGTTGATACCACGTCCGAAACAAAATCGATCAGCGAGCAGGAGACGTTTGCGCGCGACTCTCTGGACTCCGGCTTCATCAGCGAGCGTCTGAACCTCATGTGCGAGAGTCTCTGTCAACGCCTTTCGGCGGCCGGTTTGACCGGATTTCGCACAGTGACCATCACAGTACGATTCTCGGATTTTAAAACCTGTTCCCGTTCTCATACCATGCGCGACGCGGCCGGTTCTGCCTCGGTGCTGGCATTTGAGGCGCTGAAACTTTTGATGCCGTTTTTGGATAGCCGCGAAAATCCCACGCATAAGTTGATCCGGCTCATCGGCCTTCGGATCGAGAAATTGAACTAAGCCGGCCCACCGATGGGCTGTGGTAGACTATTCCCATATGGATAGCGCCTCGTTCGTCCCATTGGATATCGAGGAGTATGAGATTTCGTCCGATCGCGGATTTCTTCCCCTCCGCGACCCCCTCCCGAGCATTACCGACCCAAGTGCTTTCCCCCTTTGTGACCTTGCGGAGCGCATGCCCAAGCTTCTTGCCGCCCGGCAGTTTCGTTCGTACGCAGACTACTGCACCATTGCCCCGTTGAAAAGCCACGACGGTGATGCGTTGCGCTGCGCAGGCCGGATACTTTCATTTGCCGGCCATGGCTACGTCTGGGAAGACCCTCAAAAACCTGCCGACAGGATCCCGGCTTCGCTGGCGACGGCGTGGCATGATGTGATGACGCGTCTTCGAAGGCCCCCCGTCCTGTCCTACGCATCCTATGCTCTCGATAATTGGCGCCGCTTGGATCCGACAAGGCCGGTTGAGCTTGGCAATATCGTGCTCTTGCAGAATTTTCTCGGGGGGTTAGACGAAGAGTGGTTCGTGTTGGTTCACGTCGATATCGAGGCGAAGGCCGGCCAAGCGCTAGCGGCTATCGCCAAAGCATTGGAGGCCGTCCATCAAGATCGTTTGGAAGATGTCACGCTCTGTTTGGATCAAATTGCGGAGGCCGAAGAGAGGATGCTTGCCACCCTCCTTCGAATGACGGAGCGATGCGACCCCTACATCTATTACAATCGCGTAAGGCCTTACATCCACGGATGGAAGGATAATCCCGCGCTCCCCCGTGGCCTGCTATATGAAGGCGTCACCGAGTTCGAAGGCCCGCAACAGTTTCGCGGCGAAACCGGTGCGCAAAGCTCCATCATTCCATCCTTGGACGCCGGCCTCGGAGTCTCGCACGAAGATGACCCGCTTCGGCACTATCTAATCGAAATGCGAGAGTACATGCCGCCGAAACATCGCGCCTTCATCGAGGCTTTGGAGCGCATGCAGGACTCTACGGGGCGCGGTCTGTTGCACGCGTACGTGCGCGAGCGCAAACAGGGCGAACCACGACTATGGGAGTCGTTTCGACGGTGCATCCGGCTCTTGGGACGCTTTCGAGAAACCCATCTGGATTATGCCGACCGTTACATCCATCGGCAGAGCCAGCGCGCAGCGAGTAACCCCACGGAAGTCGGTACAGGCGGGACACCCTTCATGGTCTATTTAAAGAAACATCTGGAGGAAACAGAGAGGATGGTCCAAGATTAGTCGATCACTGCAGTTCAGAGAACCGCAGTCCGATGATTCCTCCGACGATAACGAGAATGAAAGTGAGCCGGAGGGGATCTTTCGACTCTCCGAATAGCACAATGCCGAGGGCCGCGGTGCCGACGGCGCCGATTCCGGTCCAGACCGCGTAGGCGGTTCCCAAGGGAATCGTCTTTAGAGCCTGGGCGAGAAAACCGATACTGGCAACCATGCCGGCAAGGGTCCATACGCTCGGCCATAACCTGGTGAACCCGTCGGTGTACTTTAGACCGATCGCCCAGACGATTTCGAAAAGCCCCGCGATAACGAGATACAACCATGCCATACGCTCTCCTCTATACAAAAATACAAGGTGCTCACGGATAATAAACGTCGTTCACGTGAATCGTGCCGTCCTGCATCCATCGGAGGATCTGTTCCTGTCGCTTGATGAGATACGGTGTGACTCGTAAGGGATCGTGCCGGCGCGGTGAGGGAAGAATGGCCGCCAGCAAAGCCGCTTCCGACGGTGACAAATCTCGCGCGGCCTTGCCAAAGTGATGCCGGGCAGCAGCCTCGGCGCCATAGATCCCGCGCCCCCATTCGACGACATTTAAGTAGAGCTCGAGAATACGCTTCTTGCTTAGCCGGTCCTCAAGAGCGCGCGTGATCAGCGCCTCATGCATTTTCCGCATGAGATTTTTTTCCGGCGAGAGATAGAGATTCTTAGCAAGCTGCTGGGTGATGGTGCTTCCGCCGCGGTGCAACCCGCCCCGATCCCAGTTTCGCGTTGCGGCATCCCGAATGCCGTGCCAGTCAAAACCGCGATGACGATAAAATGTCGCGTCTTCAGACACGATCACGGCCCGCTGCAGATTCGGGGAGATCCGGGACAACGGCACCCAGACCCAGATGGGTTTGACTGCGCGCCCTCTGGGCTTGGGTTCGGTTTTCCTGGATTCGATAAATGCCGTGGACCCTGGATTAGTTTTCGCAAGCGTCACGACATCGGGGAAGGTGAGGTACCAGTACAGGGCGACCCCGGCGGCAGGAGCGCCGACCACGAGGACGATGGCCCTGATGAGTATTGATCCGGCGGAAGCTTGAGAAAAGACTCGAAGAGAGAGATTAGGAATGGAACTCTTTTCCGGAGGGACCGGCCGCTATCCCATAGCTCTAGGCGGACTTCGCGCCTTTCTCCGGGTCCTTGATCAGCAGCGGAGGACACTTGCCTTCGGTAACATCTTCGGTAATCACACATTCGCGAATTTCACGTTGAGACGGGATCTCGTACATCACGTCCAACATGACTTCCTCAAGGATCGAGCGTAAGCCGCGAGCGCCGGTTTTTTGTTTGTAGGCCCGACGGGCAACGGCCACAATCGCATTTTCGGTGAACCGCAGCTTCACCTTGTCGAAGGCCAACAGCTTCTCGTACTGCTTGAGCAGCGCGTTCTTGGGCTCCGTCATGATACGGATCAACGCCTTCTCATCGAGTTCATCGAGAGTCGCCAGCACCGGCAGCCGGCCGACAAACTCTGGAATGAGGCCGTACTTGAGAAGATCTTCCGGTTGTACCTGCGACAGGAGATAACCCATGCGCCGGTCGCTCTTGCCCTTGACCTCGGCGCCGAAGCCGATTGATTTCTGATTGAGTCGCTGCCCCACGATCATGTCCAGCCCGACGAAAGCGCCGCCGCAGATGAACAGAATGTTGCTGGTTTCAACTCGAATGAATTCCTGATGCGGATGCTTGCGGCCGCCTTGCGGCGGGACGTTCGCGACCGTACCTTCGATCAGTTTCAGCAATGCCTGCTGGACTCCTTCACCGGAGACATCGCGGGTGATCGACGGGCTGTCACTTTTCCGGCTGATTTTGTCGATCTCGTCTATGTAGACGATGCCGCGTTCGGTCCGTTCCACATCGTAATCCGCTGCTTGCAGAAGCTTAAGAATAATGTTCTCCACGTCTTCGCCGACATAGCCGGCTTCGGTCAATGTCGTGGCATCCGCAATCGTAAAGGGCACGTCCAAGATCCGGGCCAACGTCTGCGCCAATAATGTCTTCCCGGTGCCGGTCGGACCGATAAGCAGGATATTGCCCTTCTGCAGCTCGACTTCATCCATGGAGTTGGCGCTGATACGCTTGTAATGGTTGTGGACGGCGACCGAGAGGACCTTCTTGGCCCGCTCCTGCCCGATGACGTATTGGTCAAGCGTGCGCATGATCTCCTTGGGTTTCGGCAGCTTCGAGGAAATCGTCTCCTGCCGTCCCTCAAGATCCTCAGCAATGATATCGTTACAGAGGTCGACACATTCATCGCAGATGTACACGGTCGGCCCCGCGATCAGCTTGCGGACCTCTTCACGGCCCTTGCCACAGAACGAGCACCGCAACTGAGCTTCAGTCTTTTCTTGTTTGGGCATCGTCCTCCTATTTCCCGTCCTTATCCTTGTCCTTATCTCTATCTTTATCGGTGGTTATCTTCATATCCTTGAGATCTTTGACCGGCCGCAGTTCCTTCGGGACACGGACAATCACCTCGTCGATGAGGCCATAGATCCGGGCCTCCTCAGAGGAGAGGAAATAATCTCGCTCGGAATCCCGGTGCACCCGCTCGATCGATTGGCCGGTGTGCTTCGCCATGATCTCGTCCAGGCGCTTGCGAATCTTGATGATTTCTTCGGCATGGATGCCGATGTCGGTCGCTTGGCCTTGGAACCCGCCGCTCGGCTGGTGGATCATGATCCGGGCATTGGGAAGCGCGTAGCGCTTGCCTTTACCTCCGGCAGTGAGGAGCAGTGCGGCCATGCTTGCCGCCTGGCCGACGCAGATCGTTGCAATCGGCGGCTTGACATATTGCATCGTATCGTAGATCGCAAGGCCCGCAGTAACCAGACCGCCGGGTGAATTGATGTAGACGTTGATGTCCTTCTCCGGATCTTCGGCTTCAAGAAACAGCAATTGCGCGATGATCACATTGGAGACGGTGTCGTCGATGCCGGTACCGACAAAAATGATGCGGTCTTTCAGCAAGCGCGAATAGATGTCATAGGCGCGTTCGCCGCGATTCGTCTGTTCGATCACCATCGGAATGAGCATTTGCCCGGATTCTCTCATGTCATGTTTCTCACTCTTGCAAAGAACAATCCATAATCATAACTCGTTACATTTGAATAATGGCTTTTTGATAAACGAATTGCAATGATTTATCAGCGAGAATACGTGAGCGCAGATCTTCAACCGCTTCCTGCCCGCCCGACAAGAGCAACTTTTTGATTTCCGCCGGTTCCACTTTCATGGCTCTTGCCATCAGGCGGCATTCCTGGTCGACGTCGGATTCAACAACGGTGATCGCTTCTTTTTGCGCGATCGCCTCCAAGACGAGCCCGAGCCGCACCCTCTGTTTGGCAGTCGGCAGGAACTCCTCGCGCAACTGGCGGCTTTCCTCGGGCGTCAAGTGTTCATGGGGGGCGCCATGCGTTTCTGCGGAGGTCATGCGCCGCCGCTGAAGGGAGTTCTGCACCATCGCGTCCAGCTCACGCTGGACCAGTGACTCCGGCAGCTCGAAATTGTGATGCAGATCTACGAGCCGCTTCATGATCTCATCCTTATACTTCTCTTCGGTGTCGCGCTGGAGTCCCTGCTCGAGTTGCGTTTTGACCTTCTCGCGTAACTCATCAAGAGTTTTGTAATCGCCCAGGTCTTTCGCGAATTCGTCGTCGAGCTCCGGGAGGACCTTGGCCTTGAGCTCCTGCACCGTAAGCCGAACGGTCACGGTCTGGCCTGCGGGTCCCGTGCCTTCGGGTCCTGGCACCTCCACCATCTCGCCTTTCATCTTTCCGAGAAGGGGCTCGTCCAACACCACGCCGCCGAGCGACGCCTTGTCGCCTACCCGAATCAGATGGTTTTCCGGCTTGATCCCTTCCACCGGTTCCGTTCCCTGCAAAACCTCGACGCGCGCCTGCACGTAATCGCCTTCGACGATCGCGCGTTCCTCTTTGACCACTTCCAGCTGCGCGTGTTGCTGCCGAAGGACCTGCATGGCCTTCTCCAGCTCCTCGCTGTCGATTGCCCGCTTGTCTTGTTTCAGCGTGATGCCCTTGTATTCCCGCAATTCGAAAATCGGCTTGATTTCGACGGTGGTGGTAAACACGAGCGGAGCGCCCTTTCTGATCTTGATCCGCTCCAACGGTGGAATGTCGACGGTGACGGGATCGAATCCGGTCTCTTTCATCGCGCGGCGGTAGTAGTCGGGAATGAGTTGCCGAAGCACATCCTCTTCGACTTCCTTCGCATAGCGTTTTTCGAGAAGGGCTTGCGGAGCTTTGCCGGCGCGGAAACCGGGAATATGCACCCGCCGATTCAAGTCGGCATACGCCGCGTCGAATCGCTTGGTCACGTCCTCCGCCGGCACTTCAATCTTGACGGCGCGTTGGACAGGCCCCAGTTCAGTGACTTCCAACTTCATATGTCGGTGTCGGGATTATGCATTAAATGCTACGAGAATGGTGCGAGAGGGGGGATTTGAACCCCCACGGTTGCCCACGAGATCCTAAGTCTCGCGCGTCTGCCAGTTCCGCCACTCTCGCAGAAAAGACAGGATTGGCTATTGGTTTTTCTAACGTATCCCCCCTCTAAAGTCAAGGACAGCCGCTGCGTTTTGGATGCCAATCAGAGGACGAAATCCTGCTCATAGACCTGATACGCGGTCACTCGCATTCCTAACCGGCGGTAGGCCGCCTGGGCGTCCGCATTGTCTTTTTCGACATAGAGGCGGATGCCGCATACGTCCGGCCTCCGTTGAGTCTCCAGCAACACGTACTCGTGCATTGCGCGAAAGACCCCTTGTCTGCGCATCGCCGGTTCTACATATACGCTTTGAATCCACCAGAACATGCCGTTTCGCCAGTCGCTCCATTCATAGGTGACCAATAACTGCGCAATCACCGCCGCTTTCGTCTCCGCCACCAGATACTCTCCGCTCTCCGTAGACGTGAGTACCGCGGCAATGCCCTGCCGAAGACGTGCCAGATCGAGTTTCCGATCTTCCGTCTCCTCGGCCATCGCGGCGCTGAACCGGACCAGCAGGTCGAGATCGGAGAGGCATGCGGGCCGGACCCGAATGTCATGGCGTGAAGAGGGGCGAGAGGCCATGGAGGCTACGGCTGAGGAGATGGCGAGGTGGCGGCGGTCTTGAGGACTTTAAACCGCACCAGCGTCATCAGGCTGATGTCGTTCACCTGCTCGCCATAGTGAATCTCTATGCGATAATTCCCGACCAGAAACCCGCCTTCGGGCTGCTTCATCATCATGTACCCGCCCGTATCCGAAAACTCAAAGTGTGCACGGTCAGTATGCAGCAATATGCCTACGGGCTTACCGTCAGGATCTTCCAAGATGAATCGCCCGATCAGCTCGAACATGTCGAACGCGGACTGCTTCAGTTCGATGACCAGATAGATCTCGGGGGTATTCGCGTCAAAGGTACTGGTGGGCTCGATGGCGCGGATCATATGCACGCCGGCCTTGCCAGAATCGAATTCGGCCCCGCGCGCCGTGAGGATCTGATTAAATAGCCCGGCCGTGCCCTTCTCACTGACAGGATTGACCAGCGGGACAAGCGAACCCGGTTGTATGCCGGCGTCGACAGGAGCCTGAGCGGCGAGTGTCAGGCCGGCGACGACAAGCAATCGGACTGAGATCCTACGCCAGAAGGCGTTCATCGCCCGGAGTCTGCGTGGGGTTGCGGCAGCTTTACGGCGCCGGCGTCGAGCAGAGCGCGATCGACGGCCTGGCGCATGGTTTCCAGGGTCTGGAAACCGCTCATATATCGACCATTGACGAAAAACGTGGGCGTGCCGCTGAGTCCTAATCGCTCGGCCTCCTGGAGGTCCTTCGAGACGGCCGCTTTCGGGGCGACGCTCATGAGGCAGTTGTTGAATGTTTGCGTATCGAGATGCAGCCGCGCGGCCAATTCCACATAGTTGGGAAGGTCCGGCGCATGAGCGTAGAGCGCGTCATGGTACGCCCAGAACTCTCCTTGCGCGTACGCGCACTGCGCCGCCTCTGCAGCCGACCGAGCCCTAGGATGCGCCGCAAGAGGAAAATCCCGATAGACCACACGGACTTGGTCGGGGTATAAGCTCCTCAGTTGTTCGAGAATGGCCACGCTCTCCTTGCAAATTGGGCACTCGAAGTCTCCATATTCCACGATCGTGACCGGGGCGGTAGGGGGACCGACGGCGGGATCGTCCTCGAAGGTCAGCTGGATCACCGGCGGGTCGGGCGGTCGAAGCGATACGGAGACGTTGGCTTCATCCGACAAGCGCTCCAGCAGCAGGTGCAGGCCGTGGCGTGCGCGTTCCTGCAGAAGCTGATTTCTTATCTGCTGCTTATTCGGTTGTTTGCTGCCGCTCGCGATTGCCTGCTGGAAGCGAGCCTCCACCTCCTCGTCGGACAGCGTGGCGAGCTGCGCCTGCAGCTGTTCCGTCACATAGGCGGAGACAGATCGTCCGGCCGCGGCCGCCGCGCGCGCCAGCAGCTCTGCGGCGATTTTTTTGTCCAGCGCCCGCCGCACCAGGCGGTACTTCTCCATCTCGAGATCGTACAGCGGTATGGTCAGGCTCTGCTTTATTTCCTGCGCTGTAACTGCTCGGTCACGCACCGTGGCGAGAACGCTCTCATCGGCCCTCAGCGGAGCCGCTAATACGACGACCGCAACGAGCGGAAGGAGAATTCTGAGTAGTCGCGGCATAGACACTCCATGATACCCAGGAGCCGACGGGAGGCGCAACTCCTCGGGGTAGGAAACTCTACCGGACGGCTCGGGCTCTCATGCTAGAATTTGCTGATGTTCTCCTTCTTGCGGGCGGCAACACTCATCGCTTTCCTTGTCGCGTCGGCCTTCGTTGTGGCCTCTTGTGGCTCGCGCGACGATGCCATTGTCGTCATCGCCGCGCATCCCACCAAGCCGAATATCCTGTATGTCGCTACCAACGAGTACATCTATAAGACCCGGGATGAAGGCCGAACCTGGGAAAAGATGTCCGGTGGGATGAGCCATTCGCGGGTGATCGCGATCGCCATCGATCCGTCCTACCCCGCAACCCTGTACGCCGGGACGAAGGGCGATGCGGTCTACAAGAGCTACGATGGAGGCCATAGTTGGGTGCCGCAAAAAAACGGTCTGGATGATGTGACGATAACCTCCGTCGTGAATCAATTGGTCTTCGAGCCGACGGATGTCAACCACGTATTCGCGGCGACCACACTGGGAATTTTTGAATCCTTAAACGGAGGCGAGACATGGAAGAAGCGCATGGACGGCATGAAAGAAATACTCATGGTGGTGACGCTGGCCGTCGATCCGGTTCGCCCTACCATGATGTACGCCGGCACGAGCGGTGGAGTGTACAAGTCCATGGACGGCGCTCGACACTGGGAGAAAGTCAACAATGGACTGGTTTCGCCGGACCTGCTCTCCTCTTCGCGCGCCCTCATGGTGAATGCCATCATCATCGATTCGCTCAAACCGGAGAGCAGAGCCGAAACCGTCTATGCGGCCACTCTCAACGGACTGTACAAGACGACCGACGCGGCAAAATCCTGGTACCGGATCGGGGCGAGCCTTCCCGATCAAATGATCATTACAATCGCCATGGATCGGGACGGCGCGCTGTACGCCGCCAGCCGCAAGGGGGTGTACAAGAGCCTCGATAACGGCGCGACTTGGAAAGCCAGCAATAATGGACTTCAGAGCTTGAATATTCGATCCCTAGTGATTAGTCCTTCCGATCCGGGAACCATGTATGTCGGGACGAACGGCACGGGGCTTTACCGAAGCCGTGATGGCGGGGAGCACTGGAACGCGGTGCCCCTGGTGCTTACCGGGCCGTCGAGAGCACCGGCGGCATGACCTCTTCTGATGTTTTTTTACTGGGCCAGGATATAGCTGACGCCGACGATATAGAGATGATCGGTTCTCTTGCGACCGGGAGCGGGATTGCTGTCGTATCGGAGATCGTACTCCAGATTCATCGCAAACTGCTTGTACACCGGCACGCGCAAGCCCTGGTCGGCTCGCAGCCGCCAGGCGTTCGGCTTTTTGAAATCGTAAAACCCCTCCTGGCGGTGGAAAAAGAGGAGCCGCTCCGGGATGACGGCCGTCGTGAAATTCACGCCCCAGCGACCGGCCGCGCCGCTGTCATCGGGCCGGGTGCGCCAGTCCTGGTTCACATACGCGATGCCCAGGGTGCCGGAGAGCTGGGTCCGCTTCGTATCAATGAACTGGTAGCCGGGGCCCGCGCCGAAGCTGCTGCGCAGATTTAAATCCTGAAAGGTGTCCTGTTCGAATAACGCAAACAGATTGAAAAAGGCCCGCTTGGTGATGAACACATCATAGGTGAGTTGCCCCAGCGAATTGCGCACGTTGAGCTTGCCGGATTGCTCGCCGTAGTTATATTTCCCTTCCACTCCAAACCGATGCCGGTCTGCCCGCAGGCTATAGATCAGCGAGCTGTTAATCGCCTTGGAGTCGGAATTGCCCTTGGCGATGACGCCGCCGAGATTGAAGGCGCCGCTGTACGTGACCAGGGGCGGCGGGTTGATGGCCTTGATGTTCGTGAGCGGAATGGCCCGCGTCGGTCCGAACTGCTCGCCGGTG
>DASXSU010000052.1:0-32931 GCA_036505795.1 Nitrospirales bacterium | reverse complement strand
GGTCCGAACTTCATCCCCGCGCGCAAGAAGAGCCCGCACCAGATTCGATCCTAGAAAGCCCGCGGCTCCGATCACGAGCGTCTTCATTGGGGACCCGCAGGGCACGCGAATTCCTCTTTCGCCTCGCGATAGAGCAGATCTTCCTCTCCTGTATACCGAGGAGAAAAGTGAAAAACGACCAGGTCGCGCACATGGGCGCTCCGCGCGAGAAATCCGGCCTGTCGCGCCGTCAGATGATATCGCTCGTGGGCTTTGTCGGCATCCCGATCCAGAAACGGCGCCTCGCAGTAGAGGACGTCCGCGCCTTCAGCCAACTGCACAATCCTGGATGCGTTGTCATCGTCGAAGCGGGCATCCACGACATACGCGATCTTTTGGCCTCGTGTGATGGTGACAAACTGCTCCCGCAGTTCCCCCAAGACAAATTCCCGCTCCTCCTTGCGGTGCTCAAAGTACAGTGTGCCGCAAAATCGGTAGTCGTCCGGCCGGCCGTCCCAGAGGTGTTGCTTGACCTCCTTGAGCCATGACCCGACCGGCAAACCGGCGGCGTGCAAACGTTCCTTATTGATATTGATGTGAAACTTTTCCTGGAGCGCGTAGGCGAATGAGGCGATGCGGTGATTCAACGGCGTGGCGAGGACCGTAAACATCGGATCCGTTAGAACCGGGAATGGCCGGAGGTCGGCCAGGATCTCAGGACTGCCTTCGATCGGCTGAAACCCCTCGCGGGCGAGGAAGCTTACACGGCGCACTTGCCGGGCGTGAAACTCCCGGACGTCGATCGTAAGAAGATAGTTGTCGACGAGGTTCCAGGTATAGCCGCGCAGTTTCCCGGCCACATTGTCGATTAAGCCCGGCGGGCCGTAGAGGTGGAGTGCCTTACCGCGACCCAGCATTATGCGTAGAAGGCGGTCAAAGCCGATGAAGTGATCCATATGGGTATGAGAGATGAACACTTCGCCGGCGCGCAACAGCCGCGCCGGACTGAGCGCGGAGTTTTCCCCGAGATCGAACAAGAGGGCCCGACGCGCCCAACGGATCTCAACATACAGTCCGGGATCGCCGAAAGGCGGGTTGACGAGATAGGTGGAAAAGGAAGGCGTCATCGTAACTCCCTCTCCGGAGGAGCATACCGGAAAGCGGTGTCGTTCGTCAGACCGGCCGGTCGTTGTCGATCGCGACAGCCACGCTGCGTTGGAATCCCTCGTGAGTGGCGCGCCGCACCGCGCTCATCCGAAAGGCCGCTTGAAACTCCTGGGCGGTCTGTCGCGCGAGGGCTTGGAGGTTGGGATTGAGGGTCTGCGCGCTGCCCCGAAATCCCGGTTCGGCGGTCGCGGTCGCGTGGCGATTGTAAGGACAGGCCTCGAGGCAGTCATCGCAACCGAAGATGCGATTTCCTGCTGCGGCTTGTAAGTCTTCCGGAATCCGCCCTTTCTGCTCAATCGTCAGATATGACAGGCAGCGACGGGCGTCCACGACATATGGTTCAGAGATGGCTCCTGTCGGACATGCCCGGATGCACAGCGTGCAGCTTCCGCAGAGATCGTGTGCCGGCACATCCGGTTCAAGCGCGGCGGTGGTCAGGACCTCGCCCAATAGGAGCCATGATCCGTACTGCCCCGAGACCAGATTTGAATGTTTGCCGATCCAGCCTAGACCTGCTCGCTGGGCCCAGGATTTTTCCATGATGGGGCCGGTATCCACATACGCTCGACTCCTTGAGTCGAGCACCTCCCGATCGATGAAGCCTGCGAGCAATTCCAAGCGCTCGGCCAGCACACGATGGTAGTCCTTGCCGCGGGCATACCGCGCAATGCGGCCATGCCCGGGACCATCGTTGGCTTTGTCCTCGGTATAGTAATTCATCCCGACGGAAACAATGGACCGGATGCCGGGGAGCACCAGAGCCGGATTGCTTCGCTTGCCGGCAGTGCGGGCCATCCAGGTCATCTCGCCCTGATACCCGCTAGCCAACCATTGCTTTAGACGGCCTGCCTCCGGAGGAGCTGGTGCGGGGCGACTCACACCAACGGCCTGAAAGCCGAGTCGGTGCGCTTCGCCCTTGATGCGTTCGGTCAGCGTCATGGCGTCACTTTTGGACGGGTTGCGGGCAGTCGAAATACACTGTGAACTTCGCCGTACACTGCCTAGCCTCGCATTTTCCGCAAGAGCCGGCGATGCGGGTCTTCCAATCGGTCTTTTTGGGATCGAAGCGGCAAGAGATGCCACCGGACTTTTGGATGTCGCTCCAGTGGGTCTTTGTGGCGATATTTGTCGCGACCGTGCAAGTCGGCGGGATCGGTACATCGCACTGCGTGCCGGTGGCCCCCTTCTTGATCGCACCGATTTGACAGGAACTTGAGGTCTGCGTGTCACGCCCGAGACTTTGCGCATTCGCGCGGTCAGGCATGGAATGTAGCGTTCCGAGCAGGACGAACAAAACCATGAACAGGCCGACCATGGAGGAATCGTAGCAGGTTTGTAAAAGGGGCCGCAACGGAAGAGCGTCGTGCTTTCACCACTGACCGAGTATGGTAAACTCCATTTCTAATGGGAATGAGGCTCTCATGACGAAGTACGATATTGCGCGCGTCCTCGAGGAAATAGCGTTTTTCCTCGAGCTTAAGGGGGAGAACCCCTATAAGGCCAAAGCCTATAGCAACGCCGCCGCCGAATTGATCAGTCTTGCTGAGGAGCCCGCCGCCCTGGCGGCCCAAGGACTGTTACGCGATGTGAAGGGCATCGGTCCGACTCTCACCGCGACCATCCTCGAACTCGTCACGACCGGCCGCTGTCTTCTGCATGAGGAATTGCTGGCGCTTTTTCCGAGAGGTTTGCTGGAGCTCGCCGATGTCCCAGGGCTGGGCGCGAAGAAGCTCAAAGTCATTCACGAACGGCTTGGTGTCGGTTCCCTGGGTGAGCTGCAATATGCCTGCATCGAAAATCGGCTGGCGCAGCTGCCGGGCTTCGGGCCGAAGGCTCAGGAAAGAATCGTCGCGGGCATTCGGCAGTTCCAACGGCACAAAGGCTTTCATCTGTATGGCACCGTCATCGGCGAAGCGGAGCGTTTGCTTGCCACCGTTCGGGCTCTGCGCGGTGTGGAGCAGGCGGACCTCGCTGGAGATCTCAGACGCAAAACCGAAGTAGTGCAAGACCTCTCTCTCGTGATCGCAAGCTCTTCGCCGGCATCGCTCAGCCCGCTCCTCGCCGCAATCCCTGGCATGGCTGACATGAGAGAAAACGCACCCGGCCTTATCACTGCCCGCTCACCGCAGGGCCTGCCGCTGGAAATCCGAGTCGCGGGACTTCCGGGCTATGGCTCGGCCCTATTCGAGGCCACCGGCCATTCTTCGCATGTGGAGGCGGTGCGACAGCGAATCGCCTTGCCCGGGCTGTATAAAACAGAAGAGGCGCTATATGCAGCCGCGGGGTTGCCTTACCTTCATCCGGAGCTGCGCGAAGGTCATGGGGAAATCGAGATGGCGGCTATGGGACACTTCTCGCAGCTCATTGAAGCTTCACAGGTGCAAGGCATCTTTCACAACCACACGCTGTATAGCGACGGCTCAGCGACTGTCGAGGAAATGGCGGCGGCGGCGCGTGATCTTGGCTACCGGTACATCGGAATCTCTGACCACAGCCAGTCTGCGTTCTACGCCCGGGGCCTCAAAGAAGACCGTATCATGGCGCAGCGCGCCGAGATGGCAGCGGTGCAAGAGAAGTTGTCCGGTATTCGAATCTTTAAGGGCATTGAAGCGGACATCCTGCCCGACGGCACCATGGACTATCCCGACGACATGCTCGCGACCTTCGACTTCGTCATCGCCTCCGTCCATAGTCGTTTCAATCTGTCCGAAGAAGAGCAGACCAACAGAATCTGCCGCGCCTTATCGAATCCCTATGTCACGATGCTGGGTCATGCCACCGGCCGCTTATTGCTGTCTCGTGATGGATATCGGGCTGACATGACGCGAGTCATCGATGCCGCGGCAGCCAACGGTAAGCTTATCGAGATCAATGCCAGCCCGCACCGGCTGGAACTCGACTGGCGATGGTGCCGTTATGCAAAGGAGAAGGGGGTGAAGTTCAGCATTAATCCGGACGCCCACAGTACTGAGGCGCTCGCCACAGTGCCATTGGGAGTGAACGTGGCTCGCAAGGGTGGGTTGAGCGCCAGTGACATCATCAATACCCTGCCGGCGGATGAGATGGCATCCTACCTACAGGTTCGCCGTCCCGCGCTCTCGTTATAGCTCGCTCGAAACTCCTGGAAAGTGAAACTCTCGCAATTCCATCTTCTCCAACGCCTGTTTCACCAGACCATGAATATCCAACATCGCTTCGGCTCGCCGCACCTGATCTAGATTCGCGTTCGTAGAAGGGTTCGGCGGCACGAACAACCGGCAGCAGTCCTGATCGGGCTCGATGGAGGTTTCAAAGGTTCCGATTTCCTGGGCCTGCTGAGTAATTTCGATCTTATCCATCCCGATCAGCGGCCGCAGGAAGGGGAGAGTCGCCGCCTCGTCCACCACGCTGATATTTCCGGCTGTCTGGGAAGCTACTTGCCCGAGGCTATCCCCGGTCACGAGCGCCCAGCATTTTGTAGAGTTCGCCAATTCCTCCGCGATCTTGACCATGAGCCGGCGGTACAGCACGACCCGCAACGGCGCCGGTGTCGACAGAACAACCTGACGTTGTAGTTCTCCGAACGGCACAAGATACAGACGCGAGTAGTATTGGTGCCGCGTCAGATGCCGCGCTAATTCCTCGGCCTTATCGGCGGAGGCACGGGTGACGAACGGGTGCCCGTGAAAGTGAATAAAGGTCACCCGGCAGCCTCGCTTCATCATGCGATAGGCGGCGACCGGAGAATCGATGCCGCCGGACAGCAGGCAGGCGACTTTGCCGGACATACCGACCGGTAGGCCGCCGGCGCCGGCGAACCGTTCAAAGGAGTAATAGGCTTTCGGGCCCAGAATCTCGATATAAACATTCAGCTCCGGCTTTGACAGATTCACATGGGCGCCTGTGCGCTCCACCACAGCCGCGCCGATGATGCGGTTCACCTCTGTCGATGTCAAAGGGTAGGATTTGTCGGCACGTTTGGCCGTGATGCGAAAGGTGTGAAATGAAAGGGGCTCCACCGATTCGCACACGGCGGCGCTCAGGGTGACAATATCGCTCGAGACGCAGACAGCAGGTGCGAAGTTGGCCAGGCCGAATGTCTCGGCAAGGCGGCATTTGATTGCCGGCCATTGGGAGATATTCTCCATCGATAATCGGACGCGCCCGGCCAGGCTCTCCACCTGAAGCACGCCTAACCCCCGTACCGCGTGACGTAAATTTCGCACGAGCCGGTCCACCAGGAAGGCTCGATTGCGTCCCTTCAGAGCTAGTTCATGATAATGCGCGAGGGCGTAGTGCATAAAAATATTCCCCCTCTCCCTCCAGGGGAGAGGGAAAAATTAAGTACCCTCGCCCCATCCTGGGGAGAGGCCAGGGTGAGGGGTCATCAGTGGCCCAGAGATTCCAAGTACCGTTCACAGTCGATGGCAGCCATGCAGCCTGTACCGGCGGCCGTGATAGCCTGCCGGTAGACATGATCCTGGACGTCGCCGGCCGCAAAGACTCCCGGAACGCTGGTGCGCATCCCCCCATAGGTCTTGATATAGCCGGCCGGGTCAAGGTCCAATTGGCCCTCGAACAGCTTCGTATTGGGTGAATGGCCAATGGCGACAAACACGCCCGCGCAGGGTATTTCAGTGACGGCGTCCGTTTTGACATTCTTGAGCCGAACACCGGTGACGAGCGGATCTCCGAGAATCTCTTCGACTACAGTGTTCCAGATAAAGCTGATCTTCGGGTTCATCTGGGCTCGTTCCTGCATGATCTTGGAGGCCCTGAGCGTGTCACGGCGATGAATAACGGTCAGATGCGCGGCGAATTTGGTGAGAAAGTTGGCTTCTTCCATGGCGGTGTCGCCACCTCCGACGACGACAAGGTCTTTGCCTTTAAAGAAAAAGCCGTCGCAGGTCGCGCACGTGGAGACACCATGGCCCAGCAGCCGGCGTTCGGACTTGAGCCCGAGCATGATGGCGCTGGCGCCGGAGGCGATAATGAGGGTCTGCGTTTCAATGGCCTTGTCGTCTTCGATCGAGAGAGTGATCGGAGGATTCTTGAGGCCTACATCGGTGACGTTGCCTCGCATGAATTCCGTGCCGAAGCGTTCCGCCTGCGCCCGCATCTCTTGCATCAGTTCGGGGCCCATGATGGCATGGCGGAATCCCGGATAGTTTTCCACCTCGGTTGTCGTGCTTAATTGTCCTCCCACCTGATGCCCATCGATGAGAACCGGCCAAAGGTTGGCGCGCGCGGCATAGATCGCCGCCGTCAGCCCCGCTGGCCCGGAGCCCATAATCACGACATTCCTCATGCAGGAAATCTATCACAGCGACGGGAAGGAATGCGAACGCACGGAGACTCGGGACATCAACGCATCAATTTTACATCAAGCAAGCTGCTTAAGGAGCTGATAGATGCGTGTTACTTGCCTCCGGAGATGCTCTATCGGCAAGGTGCCGTCGATCACGTAGTGCGCGACTTTGATCTTTTCCGAGAGCGGCATCTGAGCGGCGATCCGCTCTCGCGCTTGGGCTTCCGTCAAATTATTTCGCGACATGAGCCGTGCAAGCTGCGTGGGCTCGTCGGCGGTGACGAGGATGACGCGGTCCTTCGTCTTGTACGCACCGGTTTCAATGAGCAGGGCCGCGTCGAAGAGCACCACCGCAGGTGGATCTTTTGCTGTAATTTCTCGGCAGCGACGCTCCTCCTCCGCAAAGACATAGGGATGGATGATCGCCTCGAGCCGTTCTCGCTGTCCCGTATCTTTGAAGACGATGTCCGCGAGTCGCTCGCGATTCAGCGTGCCGTCCGCGCATAACATCCCGGGGCCGAAAGAAGCGACGATGGCGCGGAGTCCCGGACTCCCGGGCGCGACAGCCTCACGCGCCAGCACATCCGCATCAATAAGGTGAGCACCGCATTGCACGAACAACTCGGATACCGTGCTCTTCCCGGTCGCGATACCGCCTGTCAGCCCGACTCGTAACATATTGCACCCACCCGCCCTGGAGTTTGCCAAGACAAACTCCTCTTCCCCCGGTAAAAAAGATAGCACATTGCATGGATACGACAAAGCCCAGTACAATCGCGGCTTCTATGAACGAGAACCTTTTAGATGAGCGGATGAAGGCGCACTTGGGGGTCGAGTGGGAGCGCTTTAGGAAAGCCCTCGCCCAAGCTGGAGATATCGGACCGTTGAATCTTGAAGACTGGCGGATCATCGCCGAGCGGGACCGCAAAGGCGTGCCTCCGGCAGTTTCTATTCCTGCCGTGCAGGCGATCCTGACGCTGGAGAAATCGGGCCTTCGCGGCCAGGCTTTCAGGGGGGGCGAGCAGCCGACGGATTTGACGCTTCTGGAAGTCGCAAAAGCTCAGGCCGGGGAAGTTCGTCTTCAAGATGCCGACCATAGCGAGCTCTATGCGGCGCTGGGATACTATGCGGCCAGGCGCTTGGGATTGGAGGAACGTCATGCTCTCGTATTCGGTGATGCTCTTGCTTATCTGGTCACAGGTTGGGGGCAAACCCATACGGACGGGCGCTATACCAATCAGTTGATTCTGGAGTTTAAAAAGGTCGCCGGCTCGCCCCCTGAGGGCGGATTCTTGTGGGCCCAGTTGCATTCACTCGTGTGCAGGAAGGGATTTCAGGTCATGGCTGAGAAATCAGGTCTGATAGGAACGGCGCTATTCAGATGAGGCGGGTAGCTGCTCTCTGGTGCGCGGGGGCAATTCAAGCGCTGTCACTGCTGCCGCCGCTTGCGATCGCGCTTGAGCCAACCTTAGGTTCCCCCGTGCTCGTGGTGTCACAGGATGGCTCGGGCGCCTACCAGGAGATTCAACGCGCGATCGATGAAGCCAAGCCCGGCGACACCATTTTTATCAAAGCCGGAAGTTACCGCGAAGACGTCGTCGTCCATAGCAAGAATCGCCTGCGCCTTATAGGGGAAGCGAGAGACCGCGTGACGATCCACGGACTGAAGCGAGTCGGCGCCTTTCGAGTGGGCAAATGGCCTTACGGCGCGAACGATATTGAGATCCGCGATCTCACGATCTCAGAAAATGGAGGGCTCGCAGTCGGCGTCTTTAATGGCTCGCGGATCCTTCTCTCCAATATTCGCGTCCTGGGGCTCTTGTACGTTCAGCAGGCGACCGGCGTGCGCATTGAACACAGCCTAATCGCGGATAGCGAGACGACCGGTGTGTCCTTTGCCGATGCCGAAGGGGAGTTGAACGGAAACGACATCAGGAACAACGATTACGGCGTCACGATCTCGGGAAAATCGTCGGTGCGGCTCACTGCCAATCTGATTCAGGAAAATCTGGTCGCCGGCGTGGTTCTTCAAGGGGGAGCGAAGGCCGAGCTTGTGCGCAACACGGTCGTCAAAAACGGCGGCGGTGTTCTGGTAATCGACAATTCCCAAGCGGAGCTGAAGGGAAATATCGTCGGAGCGAACAAGTCGGGAATTCAGATCGGTCCACAAGCTCGGGCTCACCTTGCGTTCAACGCGGTCAGAAACGACGGGCCGGATTACGCCCGTCCCGGTGATCCCCCGGTGCCCACACCCGATCTCAAGTCCGAATCGGACCTTGCCGTGGATCCCCATTTTGTCGATCCCGCGTCGGGCGATTTCCGTCTGAGAGCCGACACGCCGCTCGTACGTCGCGGCGACTTCGAGTTTCTGGGGGCGCTGCCGCCCGTGTCTACCGCGCAGTAATTCGCACCAGCAAAAGCTATCGCCAGCTCATCCCCGTGCATCCTAGAGACCCCGCGATGCAGGCAAGATGGTATAATTGAGCTCAGGAGAAGAGCCTGTGAGCAGTTCGAGCCTGGTATCCGTCGTATCTACAAAATACTGGCATCGCCTCGAGGATGGCCGGGTTCAGTGCGACCTGTGCCCCCGTTTTTGTAAATTACAAGAAGGCCAGCGGGGCATGTGCTTTGTACGCGCCTGCGAGCATGGAGAAGTGGTCCTGACGACGTATGGGCGTTCCAGCGGCTTTTGCGTCGATCCGGTAGAGAAGAAGCCTTTGAATCACTTCTTGCCGGGGACGGCGGTCCTGTCCTTCGGGACTGCCGGGTGCAATCTGGCCTGCAAGTTCTGCCAGAACTGGGACATTAGCAAATCTCGGGAGGTCGATACCCTGGCCGATGCCGCTTCTCCGGAAGTCATCGCTCGTGCTGCCAGTGCACTTGGATGCAGCAGTGTCGCCTTTACCTATAACGATCCGGTCATCTTCCATGAGTATGCGATCGACGTCGCGCAAGCGTGCCACGAACTCGGCATCAAGACGGTCGCCGTGACGGCCGGGTATGTCTGTCCTGAACCTCGCGCGGAATTCTACCGCTACATGGATGCCGCGAATGTGGACCTCAAAGCCTTTAGCGAGAAATTCTACAAAGAGATTACCGTTGCACATCTAAAGCCCATACAGGAGACATTGATCTATCTCAAGCGCGAAACCAGCGTATGGTTTGAGATCACCACGCTATTGATTCCGGGCGAGAATGATTCGGAGCGGGAGATCGAGGAATTAACCCAGTGGGTGATGCAGCACCTCGGCCCGGATGTGCCGCTGCACTTTACCGCCTTCCATCCGGACTACAAAATGCTGGATAAACCGCCGACGCCGACTCTCACGCTCACGATGGCCCGGGGAATCGCGGTAAAAAATGGCCTTCGCTACGTCTACATAGGCAACGTGCACGATGAGGCCGGCAGCAGCACCTACTGTCACCAGTGCGGCCAAACGCTCATCGGCCGGGACTGGTACGTGATGACCGAATGGAATCTCACGGACGACGGCCGTTGCCGAAATTGCGGTACGCCTTGTGCCGGCATCTTCGATGGCCCGCCTGGCACCTGGGGCGCCAAGCGCCTGCCCGTCCGACTCAGCGACTTTGACCGGTAATTCACCTAGGATGCAGCACTGTGACGGAAAAGTTGTCACTTTCTTAGTTCTTATGCTGAAATCCATACGATAGAGCTCCTCATTTTTTTCCTTTAATATTAACAGCTTATACATTCTCAGATTAGTTTTATTGCAATTCATATCACCTCCGGAGTGTCGAGATTTCCGACATGCATCCCTGCGTCGCTTAGGACGCGCACGGCAATTCCTAAAATTCTTCTTTGTTTCTCAATGATCTCGACCTCTTCCAAGATCGTGGCACAGTACTTGCCATTCGCTAGGTTGGTAGTTCGCAACCAACGGAGGTAGTGTCATGAGAAGCTGGAGAGGGTATGTTCTCGCCCTGACGATGACTTCGTTTTTGTCACCGGCTCTAGTATCGGCCGGACCGGTTTTCATAACGGGTCATGATCCGGACTTCCATTCCCAGGATTCGGCAGGAGCGAAAAATCTCTTAAGGGAAGGTCTAAATTTCGTAACGGGCGGGACTTTTGATGACGGAGCCGCTACCAAATTTTTATGGGTTGAGTCAAGGATCTCCCCTCCCTCCGGGTATCGCGTAGGTGAGTTAGGGTTGAATTCGATTGGTCTAACGTTAGGTACGAATTATGATCGCGTGAATGCCGCAGAACTAACCACCGTCGATCTCTCAAAGTATACGGCAATTGCCGTCGCCTCATCGTTTGGCGGATTACTCACGCAAGCAGAACTCAATGGATTGATCGCACGTAAAGCTGATATTACGGCTTTTATAAATAGCGGCAAAGGGCTGCTCGCTCTAGCCGAGTGCTTCCCCGGTAGTGGTAGTTGCCTGACGACAAATATTACTGGACCCACGTCGAGCCTTTACAGTTTTCTTCCGGTCACTGTATCGTCGATTGCGCCTTCCCCTCCGTTTACTGTCACACCGTTTGGCACTTCCCTTGGCCTTGTCAATGGTGACATAAACGATCCCACCCATAATTCGTTTGGGGCGATCGGAGGGCTGAACCCCGTAGATTTAGATAGAAGCGGCCAGGCAACCACTTTGGCAGGCAATGTCCGAATTACAGACGGCGGGTTTGAACCTACCCCCACAGGGGTTCCTGAGCCGGCTTCTCTCATGCTTTTGGGTTCAGGTTTGGCCGGCCTCTTTGTCTGGAGACGGCGTTTGCGCTAAGTCGGGTGGCTCTTTCTTCTTTTTAGATCAGCCAGTCGATGTGAATTTGTGATCCGATTGGCGGATGGCCGAAGGCTTCCCACGCGCTGCCGCCCCGTAAGAAGAGTTCCATCCAGCGGGTCTCCCGGCCGCCAATGGTCCACCCACTACTTCCCGGCGCAAAGGCCAATTTACCGACGGGAACTCCGAAGGACCCGTCGGCGATCACCGCTTTTTCCGTTCGACTGTTGATCGTGAGGGTCACAATGGTGCCGATGGGCGGACATTGCTCATTGGCTCTCACCGTGGTTTTTAAGTTTCCATAGCCGTCGATGTAGGCGATCCGCTTGGTCGGGATATCGGAAATGTCCTCTCGCTTCATGGCCGTCCCGAGCGCGTCAATTTCCCCAAGCGCGATAGAGGCAGCGGCTTCCGGAAATACGTCCCGCGACCGGAACTGTGACCCCTCTGCGGGAGCCGCGACCCAACGCAATTCCTCTGCAGCGTCGCGGACAAAAGAGAAGGTATATCCGGCATTGACGCCGACCACCTGAACTCCGGTGGACAGGCGCGCGTATGCCAGTGCTTCTCCGGAATTGGCCTCGCGAGAATCTTCGTCATCCTGACGGGGTGCGACGTTATGGTAGACGAGAGTGTCCGCCGGCGCTCTGTTCAGGGCCAATTGGGCGATACAGAATCCGGCCGCAAGTGTCGCGAAGGGCGCAACGGGGGTCAGCACGCATTCGGCATGCGGAAGGTTGAACCGGATCCGCTGCACGACCTCGGCGAATGCGAGATCACCAAAACCATAGTCGGCAACAACATGAACGAGCATAGATTCGTCTTCTCAGAATTTATTGCGAATCTATTGCGTCATATTTATTATGACCGTTTTACCTCCATCTCGCCTTGGACAAAGATTCCTTTTCTCCGCTGCAAATGTCCAGAACGACTCTAAGGAAAATAATCTAGTGGTTTAGTGTAAACGGGGAGCAGCGTGCGGCGTTAGAAACAAAGTGCGGGTTTTGCCTATTGCGGAGATGCCGGAACGTCGATCGTGATGGAGACAGGATACACTGCTCGCTGATCGTCGCGAACGCGCGCCTCGTGTAACAGCGTGCGGACACTGGGTTTTACTACTGCGTTGAACGATACCGTCCCATTGGTAATCACGATGACCGGCCGGGAGAAGTTCACCAGCTGATCATTGAGAAAGAGCGTGTACCGGCGGACCCGTTGGGATTTCACTGCAACAGTATTGTCATCGATCCTAGCGTCAAGTCTTGCATACAGCCGAGACTTCATTGCCTCATCTTGGCGATCAATCAACGCTTCCGTAAATGAGGCAATGCGGTCTGTCGCGTCGATCCGCAACCAGCCGAAGCGCAACAGATGAGAGCCGTCCTGTACCACCTTGATGCTCTTTGGATAAGGATTTCGATGTTTCGGATCAAGCCACGCGACCAAATCAGCTAATTCTTCGCGCGGAAAGAAGTGGCCGCCCGCCATTGGATGGACTCGGTCGTGCTCGCGGTAGACATAGGTATAATTCAATTCCGCCAGTGTATCGACGATGGAGCGGCTGAGTTCGACAGGCATGACCTGGTCCTGCTTGCCGTGAATGATGTACAGAGGAGTGTTTTGGAAATTCTCGAGGAACGGCATGAGGACATCGTCCAGGCCGCTGGCCATCGGGACAATCGCTGCGAAGAGGGGGGCGTGATGGGCGCCGATGAGATAGGCGCCGATTCCGCCGTTTGACATGCCGGTCAGGAACACCCGATCCGGATCAACATGATACGTGCCGGTGACTGCGTTGATCGTGGCCATGACCAACTGCTCTGCGGTTCGGGTCCACCAGTCAGCATGCATGAGAGTTGGACAAGCCAGAATGTAGCTGTCTCCGAGGCGAATCTGCCAACGTTCCAGATAGGCATCGCCGGTAAAGCCGGCTCCGTGCAGGCAGACAATCAGAGGATAGGCCTTTTCAGGACGGTAGCCTGTAGGAACGTAGAGACCGTACTCGAACACCTGCGAGCCAACCTCGACTTCCTGTCCAGGCTGCGTCCCGACCGGCGCGGAGTCGTGCACGCGCCCTTGAGAAAGAATCGAGCTGACCGCGGTCAATGTGGCATCTTCGCGGAGCAGAATTTGCTGCAGCAATTCACCGGCTTTTTGCCCTTGTTGGGTGGCAAGATACTCTGTCACAACGGAACGAAGAGAGGTGCCGACCCGGTCCTGAGCGTGAACAGCGGCAGTCTGGGAGCTGAGCAGCATCATTCCCAGAAGGAACCAGGAGCTTATCCGTAAAAGCATAGAGTCACGCTAACATGGGGTCTGGCCTCTGTCAAAACCCCTTTTCTTTGTTCGCGGCGTGCAGTACTCTGTAACTTCACCCTGCGAGAAGGAGACCGAATGGCCGGCTTTCCGATCGAACCTGCGAATCGCATCAAGACTCTTCCGCCGTATCTGTTCGCCGCTATCGACGAGATGAAGAAAAAGGCGATCGCCCGCGGGATGGACATTATTAATCTAGGGATCGGCGATCCCGATCTGCCTACGCCGGCGCCGATCGTCGAACGTCTGCGGGTAGAAGCCGGCAACCCGAAGCACCATCAGTATCCATCCTATGAAGGGATGTTGACTTTTCGCCAAGCCGTGGCGAGCTGGTACCAACGCCGATTCGGGGTCACAGTAGATCCTGAGCGTGAAGTGCTCACCCTGATAGGTTCCAAGGAAGGGATCGGTCATGTGCCGCTCGCCTTCGTTGACCCGGGTGATGTAGTGCTCGTGCCGACCCCTGGCTACCCGGTCTATCCGGTCGCGACTGGCTTTGCCGGTGGGACTTCGTACATGATGCCGTTGGTCAAGGCAAACCACTACCTTCCGGATTTCGACGCCATTCCGGCAGACATTGCGAGCCGCGCGAAGATGATGTTTCTCAATTACCCGAACAATCCGACTTCCGCGACCGCCGATAAAGAATTTTTCAAGCGGGTCGTCGCCTTTGCGCGCGAGCACAAGATTATTGTTTGTCATGACGCCGCCTATTCCGAAATCTATTATGACGGCCGGCGGCCGGCGAGCTTCCTTGAAGCGGACGGCGCCAAGGAGGTCGGCGTAGAATTCCACTCCTTGTCCAAGACATTCAATATGACCGGCTGGCGCATCGGATTTGCTGTCGGCAACGCGCAAGTCTTAGCGGGCCTAGGCAAAGTCAAAAGCAATATGGATTCGGGCGTGTTCCAGGCAATCCAGGAAGCGGGGATTACCGCTTTGCATTCCGGTGAGACGCTGGCCGACGGTATCCGCTCCACGTACCAGGTACGCCGGGATGTCCTGTTGACCGGGCTCAAACGCATCGGCCTGGAGGTTGAGCCGCTGAAAGCCGCCTTTTATGTCTGGATCACGGTGCCGAAGGGTTTTACCTCAACTACCTTCACGGCGCATCTGGTCGAGAAGGCGGGCATTGTGACGACGCCGGGCAACGGGTTCGGCGACGCGGGCGAGGGTTACATCAGAATGACCCTGTGTACAACCAAGGAACGCTTGGCCGAGGCCGTGGAACGTATAGAGAAGGTGGGCTTGAGCGCCTAGCGCTATGCCAAAGGTTGAAGCGTACATCGGCATCGGTTCGAACCTCGGAGACCGGCGCGACTACTGCTCCCGGGCGCTGGGGTTGTTAGGTATGCTCCCCCGAAGCGCGCTGACGGGCTATTCATCCGCCTATGAGACCGAGGCTGTCGGCGATGTGGGCGGGTCGTTTCTTAATCTGGTTGCGCGCGTGGAAACGGAATTACCCGTCGATCGACTCATGGAGATATTGCGTGAAACGGAACGCGGTCTCGGTCGGAACCTTGACGATCGGAAAGGGCCGAGAACGATCGATCTTGATCTTTTGTTCTATGGGGAGAAGGTTATGAATAAGCCTGGCCCAAATGGAGTGATTCTTCCCCACCCGCGTTTGCACCTTCGCCGGTTTGTTCTGGTTCCTCTTGCAGAATTAGCGCCGAATCTCTGCCATCCGGTACTTAAACAAACGGTCTCGGCTCTGCTGGAAGGTCTTCAAGACTCCCATAGCGTTCGGTTGACAGACCCTGTTGTTCCATGGAGCCGTGAAGGAGAGCGCTGTGGGTTGCCCGCTTCTTGATGCGGACGATCCGGACGCGTCGAGCGATACAGACATGGGCGCGCGAGCGCCGCACAGCAGGGGAAAGCATTGGCTTCGTCCCGACAATGGGCGCGCTGCATGAAGGTCATGCATCGTTAATTCGCGCGGCCAAGCGCCAGGCAGACGCCGTTGCCGTCAGCATTTTCGTCAATCCGTTGCAGTTCGGCCCAAGTGAGGACCTCGCTCGCTATCCCAGATCGACGGCCGAGGACGTCCGTCTTTGCCGCGCGGAAGGCGTTGATGTCGTATTTCTGCCAACAGTCCAGGAACTTTATCCGGCAGGATTCCAGACGACCGTGAGAGTCAAGGAGCTCACGGAACGATATGAGGGTCAAGCGCGGCCGGGACATTTCGACGGGGTGACGACGGTCGTGGCAAAGTTATTTCACCTCATTGGTCCGAATCGCGCCTTCTTCGGGCAAAAGGATTATCAGCAAGTGGTTGTCATTAAGCAGATGGTCAAAGATCTGGATCTACCCATTGACGTCGTTGTGCGCCCTACTGTCCGGGAGCCGGATGGCTTGGCGCTAAGTTCCCGGAATCGCATGTTGTCGGCGCGCGAGCGCAAGGCGGCTGGCGTGCTCTTTGGCGCATTAATGTCGGCCCGCCGGCTGGTTGAAAGCGGGGAGCGCTCGGCGAAAAAGGGGCGGAATGCCATGATTGGCTTTGTCAGACGAGAACCGTTGGCCCGGCTGGATTATGCCGCGCTTGTGGATCCGGCCACTTTGCAAGTCGTGGACAACGTCAAAGGCCGGGCGGTCTTATTGCTGGCCGTCTGGATTGGTAAGACTCGTCTGATCGATAACATGGTCATCACATGTCCCTAACGCTTCGTGAAGATGCCGTCGGGCTCTACATCCACATTCCGTTCTGCGAACGGTTGTGTCACTTCTGCGGATTTTTCAAGGGGAGTTTTCGTGAAGGAGAGGCCGGCACGTTTGTGAATGATTTGCTTGCTGAGATTCGGCTGTATGGCAACAACCATGGCTTGCGAGACCGGGCCATCGAAACGATTTATGTCGGCGGGGGCACTCCCACGACATTGTCTGCCGACCAATTAGGCGGAATTCTAATGGCCTGCCGGGATGCATTTCGAGTCCTGCCTGACGCCGAAATTACCGTCGAAGCAAATCCGGCCGGCCTTGACGAGGAGTTCTTGAGAGCACTTCGCCTGGCCGGTTACAATCGGTTGAGTCTGGGCGCGCAATCATTCGACAGTGCGGAACTGCGATCGGTCGGATCGCCTCATACGGCGGCCGACATCGACCGTGCTGTACGATGTGCTCGGCAGGCCGGTTTCACGAATCTAAATCTCGATCTTATCTACGGTCTTCCGGGGCAATCGCTGGAGCGGCTCAGTACGAATCTGCGATCCGCGATCGATCTGATGCCGCAGCATATCTCACTCTACGGCCTGACTATTGAGGAAGGAACAAGATTTGCCCGTGAGCAAGAGGCGGGAGAGCTCGTCCTCACCTCTCATGACGTAATGGCGGAGATGAGCGAGATGGGGAGAATGATGCTCGAAGCAGCCGGCTATCTACAGTACGAAGTCTCGAATTTCGCGCAACCCGCCTTCGCATGTCGACACAATCTTGGCTATTGGACAGATCGAGAATGGCTCGGTCTTGGTCCATCCGCCCATTCGTATCTGGATGGAGAACGATTTGCGAATGCTGAGTCGTTGGAGACATACCATGAGAGCCTACTTCGGGGACAAGCGCCTGTGACGGAACGAGATGAGGCTGATGACGATCTACGTTTGCGGGAAGCTCTTGCATTTGGGCTCCGATTGGTAAGTGGTGTGGAGCTCACTTCTCTGGCGCGTCGCTATGGCGTTTCGCCCCTTGAGCGCTTTCAGAGTCCGATTGAACAGGCCAGGACTGTAGGGTGGCTCAAGATCAATGGAGAAGTGCTATGCCCCACTGCCACCGGCTTGGCTTTCGCCGATGACCTCGCCGCGTCATTTTTATAACGGTCTTTGTGATCGAGCGCGCCGAAACGGTGCGGAATGGGTATTTGGCGCGTGGCCCAGAGGAGGCGCGAATTAAATCTGTAATATACGTAACCCTTTAGTTTGCTCGGGCATTTAAAGGCTATGCGGATGTACGGGCTGTGTCATCTTTATTCTATTTGACAAGGAATAGACCGCTGCGTAAAATTCCCCAAATATTCAAGAGGTAGGCTTAGATCCAAGGGTTTTGCTATTGGACGAAAGGCCTATGGGAGACGGACGAATGACTACTTTGTGCCCGCTTCTAGGCCTTCTTTTTAATTGCATTCACGAAGGATAAGAGGGGATAATCTGAGGCTGAAAGTGTCATCTTTTCCTTTCAAATCAAAGCTAAGGGGAACTTCATGAGTCAGTATCTTGTTCGTCCGGGACCTGAAGCCTTCCTGCCGCCGGCCGCGGCCTCTATGGGGAACACCTTACCCGATCCCGGACAGGCTCACATTAACGGCAGAATTGTTCCCGAGGAAGAAGCCTTTGAGTATGGGGCGCGGGTCTTTCTGTCGGCCAAGGTCCCGACCATCTTCCCTGGCCCGCTCGTCCTGTGGGCGTGGAATGAAAAAGCCAAGAAGAAGGCAACAGCCATCAAATTTCTGTACGAGACGGTGAAAGAGTGCGCCCCCGAAGGCTCAAAGCCGATGTTGATTCCGATGCCCGATTACCGGCCGAAATATCCCAAGATTAATCCGGAAGTGGAGATCAATCCCAATCACCCGAATCTGACGATCTGGCATAATAAGATCGACGCGTGTATCTTTGTTGGAGTACATTGCCACCAGGCGAATCTCTCCCTGAAAATCATTCGCGGAGGGACGAACTGTTATACGATGGCGATGTGCGCGCAGGCGGGACATGAAGACGCGTGTCTTTCCTTTCGCGATTTGTCTGTTGACAAGATAATGCATTTTGCCGAGTGGGTAAAAAAACTTAAAGGCTCCGTTCCGTTCAACAGTATCGCTCAATATTCAAACGGCGCCAGGGGTTATTGATGGAACAGCAACGTCCGGCAATCTCAGAAAACTCGAACACCACCAATAGGAGGCCAACCGATGGATAGCCATTCTGTCATCGGGACGAAGAACAAGAAGGGTCAGGTCTACACTGATCCCCGACATCTCTTCTTTGAAGCTCCTCGCATTCCCTCTTTCTATACGGGGAGCGAGGTCATCAAGGAAGCCATCCGGCGGGCCAGTGTCGATCTGATGGTGGCCTATCCGATCACGCCTCAGAGCGAAGCCGCGGCGTTGATTGGTGAGCTGTATGCCGAAGGCTATGTCACCGACTACATGCGCGGAGAGAATGAATTCGGCGTGATGTCGGAATGCGCCGGAGGCTCTTTCGGTGGCGCCCGTGTCTTTACAACCACGGCCGGCCCCGGGACCATGCGTGCAATGGAGAATTTCCCCATGTGGTCCGGCGCGCGGTTGCCGATCGAGATGATCGTCACCTGCCGCGGCATCAATTCGCCCTTGAGCATCCAGCCGGATACCCTTGAGATCTATTATTTGCTTGAGACCGGTATGCTGGTCTGGCATGCCGAGACCGCGCAGGATTTTTATGACTGGATTCTGATGGGCTTTATTGTGGCGGAGGAACCGGATGTCCATCTGCCGATCGCAATTTGTTGCGACGGATTCTTCGTCACCCATACGAAGGACGTCGTCAATTTGACCCCGGCCGACATGTGTCTGCCGCCCTACGATCCCTATCGCTCTCCTGTGCCCTGCATGGATATGGAGTGCCCGCCGGTCCGAATGATGCGTGATCCCTTCGTGATGAAGAGCAACTACATCAGCTATGCCACGCATGCCTCCTGGCAGCAAGAAGTGCGTGCGGCCGTGGAGCGCTCGCGCAAGCATACGATCCCGTTAATCGGCGGTCTCATTGAGACCGAGAATATAGATTCCGAGATCCTGATCGTCTCCTCGGGGACGGCGGTGTCGCAAGGGCGCGAGGCGATTCGCTTGCTCGCCGATGAGGGACTGCGCGTCGGGCTGGTGAAAGTCAAGTCCTTGCGGCCGTGGCCATATCATGAGATTCGCGAGGCGACCAAGTACGCGAAGCATATCTTCGTGCCTGAGTTCAATGTGGCCGGCTGGATGGCGCGCGAAATCAAGGCCACCATCGCAGATTCTGATCGTGTCATCGCCGGGCCCCACGTAGCCGGCGGGATGACAATGCCTCCGGAGGTGATCGTGGAGCACATTCAGCGGTCGCTGGGTAAGTCTGTCGCGACCTTGGCGGGCCGAGGAAGCTGAGTTTTTCTAAGAACCTGAATAACTCGCGCCTGTCACGGCACGGGGAGGAGAAAGCAGATGAGCAAAGAGCGTATTCAAATCTGTGAAGAGTTCTTCGATATCATGCCAATCGAGTATCGTGACCTGGTCACGAATGCCACCTGGGGCAAAGAAGGTCGTGGATGGAAGGATGTCGGCATCAACAAGGAGCTCATTGAACAGCACTCGCTCTGCGCGGGCTGTCCGGAGTCGATGGCGTTTCGATACATTCTCGCATCCTTGCCGAATCCCGAAGATACGGTCATGGTGGGATCGACCGGCTGCACAAGCCTGGTGTTCCCGCATGTCGCCGTTCACAACATCCATTCACTTTTCGGCAACCAGAACGCAGTCGCGTCCGGCTTGAAGCGCGCCCTGGCGCTGCGTTTTCCCAATCAGATCAAAGATGTCGTCGTTCTGGCCGGCGACGGTGCGACGGTCGACATCGGATTAGACTATACGTTGCAGTCCTGGTTCCGCCAAGAAAAGTTCACGACGATCTGCTTTGACAATGAGCTGTACGCGAACACCGGCGGCCAGGAAAGCGGCCTGATGCAAAAAGGGTTTGTCGCCAAGATGGCGCCGACCGGTAAGAAGTTCGACAAGGTGCGGTTGCCGGAGATCGCTCGCGAGTCAGGCTGCGCCTATGTCGTGAACTGCACGGTCAGCAAGCCTTCTCTCGTGGAGAAGGTGGTCAGGAATGCGGTGCTGATCGCTCGTGAAATCGGACCTACGTACCTGCAGCTGTACACACCCTGCATTTTGGAGATCGGCAAGAACAGCATGGAAGGTCTCCAGGAGATGCGGGACGCGGAGAAACCGGGCGAGCGGTTTAACTATAAAGAGTTCATCTCCGACGAGGCGAAGGCGTTTCTTGCCGACCTGGCGGAGAAGGACAAGGCCAAAAAGTCCGCGGCTAAGGAAGCTCTCACGCAGGCTTGAACCGACGCATGAGGTAAAGGAGATCCTTCATGATTAAGCGACGGATCAACATTCGAATGTCGGGCCTCGGAGGCCAAGGCGTGGTCACCTCTGCGCATGTCATGGCGATGGCGGCGTCGAAAGACGGCAGACAGGCCATCTCGAATCCATTCTTCGGCGCGGAGAAGCGAATGGCGCCGGCCGAGGCGTACGTACGGATCGGCGTGGAACGGATTTATGACCGGGGCGAACTGGTCTATCCCGAGGTGATCGAGGTTTTCCATCCGCAGGTGATCAATCAGGGTAAGAGTTACACGATGCCTTTCTATTCGGGGATTAAGCGGGGCGGCCTGGTGATCATCAATTCCAACATGGAATTGTTGAGTGATGAAGACAGGCAACGCCTGGAAGACCTCGAAGTGGCCGTCTATTATGTTAATGCCACCGAGATGGCGCTCGAGATTGCGAGCACGGAGTTGTCCACGAACATGGGCATGATCGGATCTGTGGCCGGCATTACGAAATGCGTCACGATGGAAGCGCTGGACCTTGCACTACAAGATCGATTCGGTAAGAAGTATGTCGCGTCGGGCGGAACGGCGACGCTGGACCAGGCGATCACGAAGAAATTTGCGAAGAAGGAACTGTTGCTCGCGAAGAACCTGGCGGTCGTGAAGAAGGCGTACGACGTGGGCGCGGAGTGGGCAGTAAAGAACAATGTCGAATTGACCGTGGCAATGGTCTAATGGTCTGAGGGAAAGGACGCCGAATGTATAACGTAGCGGTGGTTACGGATGAGAAGTGCGTCGCGAAGAAGGGATGCCGCCTGTGCATCATGTATTGTCCTGAGGCGGACTGCATTCTTCTCGACACCACCAACATGGTCGCGAAGGTGATTACCGATATCTGTAAAGGCTGTGAACTGTGCAAGGTTGTCTGCGATGCCGCCAAACATCAGGCCGTCGAGATGCTGGCGATGGGAGCGGACGGCAAGTTGCTGCAAAAAAAGGGAGAGGCCGCAGGGCTCGGCCAAGCCTACGCGGGCTAAGTTTTCTTCTAGAGAGTTGCCAAAAGCCCCATGGCGCCGGCGCCGTGGGGCTTTTTCATTAGGGCGGGAGCATACGAGGGTCATTTATGAATGATAATATCAGGCAGTCGATCCAGGAAGTGGCAGAAGCGATGGCGCACGTCAACCAAGCGTTTAAGGACTATGTCGCACAACTCCATCTCACCGGGAAGGATCCCTCCGAGATCGATCAAGTCGCGAAGAATGCCGATACCCTAAAGGACAGCGGAAATATCTATATGTCCTGGGCGCGCCATTATGCCGGTAGCGGGGGCGACGAAGGTTCCACGGAGGATATTGACGAGGACGAGGGTCGCATTACCGGGTTTTAGCATTCAGCACGCAAGAATTGCTCTAGAAGATAGGCTGTGGTATATCTCACACTCTGTTTTTCATCCGAGATTCCCCGGTAGCTCAGTTGGTAGAGCAGCCGGCTGTTAACCGGCTGGTCGCAGGTTCGAGTCCTGCCCGGGGAGCCACCGGGTCTCCGAAAAGATCCTCAGCCGCGTCAATCCAGGCCCCTGCCGAGACCGCTTGTACACAGGCACGATAGCCGTGGTATGATAGAGTTTCGACCCTTTTTAGGAGGTTCCCTCCATGTTCGGTTTAGGCTGGATGGAATTGCTGCTGATTCTGATCATCGTGTTGATTATCTTTGGAGCGGGTAAGCTTCCCCAACTCGGGGAAGGCGTAGGCAAGGCGGTGAAAGGCTTCAAGAAGTCGGTATTTGAGCCTGAGCCACAACAATTGACCGATCAGCCGACGACCCCTCCTCCTGTTGCGCCACCCACATCCGCCGGCGTGAAGCCGGCCGGGGACCATCCCCAAGGCGTGTAAGACTGATGTTTGGCCTCGGCGTCACAGAGATTCTGGTCATTCTGGTCGTCGCCTTTCTCCTATTCGGACCCCAACAGTTGCCGGAGATCGGCCGGCAGGTGGGAAAAGCGGTCAAGGGTTTTAAAGACGCCACCGACGACGTTCGCAAGTCGGTGGAACCCGAATTAAATTTAATGCAAGCCGAAATGAAATCGATTCAGCAGGACCTTGAATCTTCAATGAAGGAAGCGGAGGAGGCGGTCAAGAATTCGGCCTCCGATACAGAAGACGCGGAAGCCAAGAAGGTCTGAGTGCGCACACTTGAGACGCTTCGGTTCGACAACACGTACTCGCGACTCCCGCAAGCCTTTTCCGCGCGTTTAGCGCCCACGCCGTTTTCTTCCAAACCCTACCTCGTCAGCTTTAATGCCGATGCCGGCGCGCTCTTGGATCTCGACCCGAAAGAGGCCGAGCGGCCGGAGTTCGTGGAATATTTCAGCGGCGCTCGCCTCCTTCCGGGAAGCGAACCTTTGGCCATGCTCTACTCGGGTCATCAGTTCGGGCATTACGTTTCTCAATTGGGGGACGGCCGGGCTCTGCTTTTGGGAGAGATTCGCAACGAGCGCGGGGAGAAATGGGATCTCCATTTAAAAGGAGCCGGCCAGACCGCCTTCTCCCGGGACGGAGACGGGCGCGCCGTCCTGCGCTCCTGCATTCGAGAATACCTCGGCAGCGAAGCCATGTATGGCCTCGGTATTCCCACGACCCGGGCCCTGTGTCTGGTGGGGAGCGATGAGGAAGTTCTTCGGGAAGAAGGGGTCGAGACGGGGGCCATGCTGCTGCGCCTCGCGCCCTCCCACGTGCGTTTTGGGTCGTTCGAAGTCTTCTATTATCGCAGGCAAACCGACTCGCTCAGGCAGCTTGCCGACTATGTGATCGAGGAGCATTTCCCCCATCTGCTGGGACTCAGCGATAGGTACCGCCTTTTCCTGGGTGAAGTCGTCGACCGCACGGCCCAACTCGTGGCGAAATGGCAGGCGGTGGGGTTCGCGCATGGCGTCCTCAACACCGATAACATGTCAATCCTGGGGATCACGCTCGATTATGGCCCCTTCGGCTTCATGGATGACTACAACGCAGAGCTGATTTGCAACCACTCCGATCGGGCGGGGCGCTATGCTTTTCATCGCCAGCCCAACATCGGAAGCTGGAACCTTCATGCCCTCGCTGAATCGCTTCTGCCGTTGATGACGGAGGATGAGGCGAAGGAAGCCCTGGCGGCTTATGAGCCGGCCATGGTGGCGCACTACCGAGAGCTCATGCGAGCCAAGCTCGGTCTAAAGGAATGGATGCCGGAGGATGGCGAACTGATCACCGGTCTGCTGGAGATCATGCAAAAGAATCATGTTGATTACACCGTCTTATTTCGAGGACTGGGGGCGCTCAGCTCGGCAGGCGAAACCATGGCAATCCCATTACGGGACCTGTTTCTGGACCGGGAGGCGTTCGACGCCTGGGCGAACCAGTATCGGCGCCGGCTTCGAGGAGAAGGCGGCCCCGATGCAGAGCGTAGGGTACAGATGAATAAGGTGAACCCGAAGTTTATTCTTAGAAACCATCTGGCGCAGAACGCCATCGTGCTCGCGACGGAAAAACGGGATTTCTCCGAGATCGACAGGTTGCTTACCCTTCTTCGGCGTCCCTATGACGAACAGCCTGGAATGGAACAGTACGCTGCGCCTCCGCCGGCCGGGAGCAAACACCTCGTGGTGAGCTGTTCGTCCTAAATTATCCGACTCTCGCAGTGGTTTAGGGAAGAGGGATATTGCCGCTGACAAAGAAGTGGCTATAGAGGAAGAGGTTGTAGCCGACCAGCACGAAGAGCTGCATCACGATAATCGCGTTCGCGTTTAAGAGGTGCACGCCGTCTCCCCATCCCTGCCCCTCGCTGTTCGGGCGAAATTTGAAAGCTGCCATGATGGTGAAAGGAAGCACCAAAACCCCCAGGCCAATGGCCATGAGCAGCCGTAGTATGTCCTTTAGGGTGATGACTGCAAAGACCATGAATAATACCAGACCCAGCCATCGGGCAATTGAGCCCAGCAACAGAATGCCGATAAAGAGGCTTCCAAAAAGAAACAGACTCTTCCAGCAATCGTGCCAGACCTGGTGGAAAATGCCTTCGTCAGTATCGTAGGTCATAAATACCTCAGGTCTGAATGCGGCGCCAACGCCCTGTGCGTTTCAATTCGATCCTAGCTTAAGGATACCCCTCCAAAGTGTTAGTTCAAGAAACCTATAAAGGGTTATGTGTAAAATATTAATGAATTTTTTATTTCTTGCCGAGGAGGTCGCGGGAGAATAAGTCGCTGAACCTGTACTAAGAGGCCCCCGGGCCCACGCCCGGGGGCATAGAGCAGAACTTAACGGGCGCCGGTGCCGGCGTCTTGCGCTTTCTTTATGGACACTGCATGATCCGACGCGGTCCGCTCCGCTTCAACTTTGTCCCCGACGTTGACGGGGATCTCCATTTTCGTTTCCTTGTTGACATGGAGGCGAACCTCGTTGCCCGTTGTATCCTTGACGGTATAAAACTCTCCTTGAATCTTCAACAATTCGCCTTTGACAACCGATGCAGTCTGCTTGCCTTTGTCACGGCTCTTCGTCGCTTGTTCACTGGTTCCTGCGCCTAAATCCTGGCCCTGGCCTTGAGAACCCTGGCTGCCGGCGACATCTTTGCCACGGTCCTTGGAGGACTGCTCAGTAGCCCCCATGCCCAGATCCTGGCCCTGAGGACTCATTTCTTGGCCCTGAGAGCCGGACGAGGCCGTCTGGCGATCACTTTGGCGCCCAATCCGGAGAGCGTTTCCATCCTGCCCTAAACGAGCGACAACCGTGTCGCCTGGGCTGAATGTTTGATCAACGAACGTACCATAGCTGGTAGGAATGCATATTTCCTTACCGCTTTGGTCCTTAATGATATAGAAATCGCTTTCTACACGGACAAACTGCCCCTTCACCGTCTGCGCGCCGCCTGCTCCTGCCGCGGATTGGCCCTCGGTCTGCTTGCCCTGATCCTGCGTTGCTTGCTGGGTCTGTTCACGGCCCGCCGCCGGTTGTTGCCCGGTCTGTTGCTGGGAGGCTGACGGCTGACCTAGCTGGCCCGGCTGCTGTCCAGCAGCCTGCTGCTGGGTACTGGATGGCTGGCTTGCCTGGCTTGGTGGCGTTGCCGGCTGTGGGGATGCTGCCTGCTGGCTCTTGCCTTGGCGCTGACACTGAGGCTGGTACTGCTGGCCGGATTTCCAGATTTGTTTGTTTTGCCGCTGCATTTCCTCGCTAAAATTCACGGTGGCCTGCCCAGACTGGCCCGACTGCTGCTGCATGTCCTGGCCTGATTGGCCGGACTGGCCCGACTGCTTCTGCGTGTCTTGGCTAGACTGCCGCTGGGTCGCTTCACCAGACTGCTTCTGCATATCCGACCCGGACTGCTTCTGCATCTCTTGACCAGATTGCTTCTGAGTTTCCTGGCCGGAGATCTTGCCCGCTCCTTCCTGTTCCTTTGTCATCTGCTCCGCGGCGTAGGTCGCCGTCTGTGCAAAGAGCATGACGGACGCAACTGTCAGTATCCCTATACTTTTTCTCATCTGAATCCCTCCTTTATGCGATCCTCGAGTGCCTACTGTAGGCCTGTAACATACGCGGATAATTGGCAAAGAAGGAATTCCTCTTTGTAGGCATGCGGAGCTGTACCATTATGACTTGCTATCTCCTGGTTTCTGGTGGATCAGTTGTAGGGTACTTGTACAATCTTGCTTGCTGATGGAATTTCTGCGACGAGACGCGTTACGATTGTGAAACTGTCCAAGGCGAGAAGGAGGTGATTTTGATGCGACCGCGATCAATGTTGATCCTGTGTCCTCTTCTGGGCGCTCTGCTGTTAGCTTCGGGCTGCGGATACAATGACCTTCAGTCCCTGGATGAGGAAACGAACGCTGCCTGGAGCGAGGTGCTGAATCAATACCAACGCCGCGCCGATTTGATTCCGAATCTGGTCAATGTTGTAAAAGGTTATGCGGCCCATGAACGGGAGACTCTAGAAGCGGTCACGCAGGCCCGGGCGCAGGCCACCAGCATCACCCCGTCCGCAGATTTACTCAAGAATCCTGAAAGTTTCAAACAGTTTCAACTTGCGCAACGTGACCTATCGTCAGCCCTCTCGCGCTTGTTGGTGGTGGTGGAGAAATATCCGGATTTGAAGGCAAACGAGAATTTTCGTGATCTTCAAAGCCAGTTGGAGGGAACGGAGAATCGGATCGCCGTCGCGCGGAAACGCTATATCGATAAAGTGGCCGAGTTCAATAAGGCGGTACGGTTTTTCCCGACGAACTTGACCGCCCGATACATCTTACATCTCGATGTGAAACCGAATTTTACGGTCGCGGATGAAAAGGCCGTGACGAAACCGCCCGAGGTGAAGTTCTAACGGTGCGGATGTATCGACGGCAAGCCGTGGCATTCGCTTCCCAACCCGCCAGGGCGGGGAAAATCGCGCTGCTGATTGTCCTGGCGCTGGCAGTGTCGTCCGGCTTCGCCCTTGCGCTGGACGTGCCGCCGCTCACCGGGCGGATCGTCGATACGGCCCACCTGCTTCCTCCGGAGCTCGCTGCCTCGCTTTCGCAAGAACTGGCCGCTCACGAACAGCGGACCGGTAATCAGGTCGCGATCCTCACATTACCGACCCTGCAGGGCGAACCAGTGGAGGATTTTTCCCATCGTGTGGCGACCACGTGGAAGCTCGGCCAGAAAGGAACCGACAACGGCGTGCTCCTCTTGGTCGCACCCCAAGACCGCCGGATCCGCATTGAGGTGGGGTATGGACTTGAAGGGGTGCTGACGGACGCGGTCACGTCCCGCATCATTCGCAACGAAATGGTGCCTCATTTTCGTGCGGGCAACTACGCCGAGGGGATCGCTACCGGAGCCAGGGCGATTATAGGCACAATCGAAGGCACCTATACTGCACCGAAAGATCAACCCCCCGCCCCGCGAGCCCTCACTCAGCAGTGGAGTGGTTTCCTTCCGGCAGTTGTGGTGGGAGCCTTTGTGGGAGCAATCTTTCTCGCCCTGAAAAAGGGGTTTGGCCTTTTCGCCGGCGGTATCCTTGCCTTTCTGCTGGCGCTCTCCTCCGGGATCGTCATCGCGGTTATCGCAGCCGTCGTCTCGCTTGTACTCGCCCTCGTGCTTTCGGTTTTGTTCCGGGGAGGGGGAGGCCTACCAGGCGGCGGATATGTCGGTCGCGGGTGGTCGGGGGGAGGGATGGGTGATTTCTCGGGCGGTGGTTCGTTCACAGGCGGCGGAGGGGATTTCGGGGGCGGCGGGGCTTCAGGACGCTGGTAATCGACGAATGTTTTCGGCGCAAGATCTGCAGAAAATTCATGCGGCAGTTCAGTCGGCAGAGAAACAGACGCGCGGTGAGATTGTTCCCATGGTCGTTCCCGTTTCGGGACACTATGACACTCCTCATCTGCTAGGAAGCCTTCTGGCGCTGCTCACGCTCGCAGGCCTTCTGCTATTTGAGCATGATGGTTGGGTTGCAAGCTATTCACCACCCGTCGTTCTTCTCGGCGTCCTGGCGGCGTATCTCCTCGGGAACCTTTCCGGCTCCCTGCCTTCGCTCCTTCGGCGGTTAACCCCGGATCATCGGATGGATTTGCAAGTTCGCCGCCGCGCCGAAGCGGCGTTTTATGAGCACGGACTTCATAAGACCCGGGAGGCCAGCGGTATTTTAATCATGATCTCTTTATTGGAGCGAAGAGTGCAGATCCTCGCCGATCGAGCAATCGATGAAAAGGTCCCGCCCGCCACCTGGAACACCGTGGTGCAACAGCTCGTGTCGGCCATTAAGGAGGGTCGGCCGGCGGAAGGTCTGTGCCGTGCTATCGCGCACTGTGGAGAATTGCTGGCAGAGCATTTTCCGGCGCGGCCGGAGGACAATCCCGATGAATTGCGCAATGATCTGATCCAAGAGCGATAGGCTAGCGCATGACGGCCAGGATGATCACCCCAAGGACGATGCGATAGTACGCGAAGGATTTAAACGTATGGGAGCGGACGAAGGCGAGAAATCCCGCGACCACCGCTAGCCCGGTGATGAATGCGACAGCCAGGCCGAGGGGCAACAGGAGCGGATCGGCCTGCAGCAGCAGGTCGTGGGTCTTCACTATTTTGTAGCCGGTGGCGGCGAGCATGGTGGGAATCGCCAAGAGGAATGAGAATTCGGTAGCCGTCGTTCGATCCAGACCGGTCAAGAGACCGCCGATGATCGTTGCTCCGGATCGGGAGACCCCTGGAAATAAGGAGAAGCATTGCGCCATGCCTACCCACCAGGCACGTCGGGCGTCGATCTGGTTTAAACCTTGGATTTGGCGGCTTTTGATGGTGTGCTCGACTACCAGAATTACCACCCCACCCACTATCAATGCCCAGGCGACGGTGACAGGCCCGAAGAGATACTGCTCAATCCACTTGTGCAGAACCAGTCCGAGGATAGCGGCGGGGATGAAGGCGACCGCCAGCGCGAAGGCCAGCCGCTGGCTGATGCGGTCTCGCGGAAGCTGGCGAAGCAGTTCCCATAGCTGCCGGCGGAAGTATACGACTACGGAAAGGATCGCGCCGAGTTGAATGACGATTTCAAAGCTCGTGGCTTCTTCTCCCGTGAAGTTTAAGACATAGCCGGCTAGAATCAGATGGCCGGTGGAGGAGACCGGTAGGAACTCGGTGAGGCCTTCGACGATTCCGAGGATGATCACAGTCCAGATCGACATACGTGGCGGCATCATCCGTAACGACGGCGCGCATTGTCAAGGCCACGGCGGGCTTTTCTTTGTTGACAAAATCGGACGATTCGAATAGATATGAGGAAGAAAATCACGTACGTTGAAACGCATATCGAGGAGGCAAGGGCATGAAGCGAATCGCGATGGCGCTGTTGGTGATGAGTACGGCGCTGATGACAGGATGTGTCGTCAGCCAAAGCACGCACGAGCAGACCCTTCAAGATCTTCAGGCCACCAAGAGCGATCTCGACCGTATGCGGGTTCAGAATGAAGCACTCAATAAACAGGTCAAAGTTTTGCAGGAGGCCAAAACAAAATTGCGTGAAGACCTGGAGAAAGCGAATAGCGAGTTGGGTGTACTCAACGCCTCGCAGGGTAAAGAGCGCCAGGGTGTGGACAACAAAGTCAGAGATCTGGAGCGTCAGATGAAAGAGGTTGCCGCATCGAAGAGAATGATGGCGCAGGAACTTGAGGTGCAGAAACAAAAGTACGAGAGCGCACAGAAAACGATTAAGCGCCAACAAAAAGAGCTCAAAGAGCGCGAGCAATCCGAGCTTCTTCCGACGCCCTCACAGGGCAAGTCGACGGGGCCCGGCGATTTTTCAAAGAGTCCCCCGATAAATACGCCGAAGCAGGCCACGGTGCCGCCCGCTTCGGCCCCTCACAATCCCCTCGCGCCGGAGGCCCCGAAGCCTGCCGCGGTCGCTGGGCTGCCTGCCGCCACCCTCGTGGATATCAACAAGGCGTCGGAAGCAGATCTAGTGCTGACGCTGAGCCTAGGGAAGGAAGACTCCCAGAAGCTCATCAAGAGCAGGCCATACAAGGCGAAAGAAGAGCTGGTTACCAAGGCTGGTCTTTCCAAGACCATATTTGATCGTATCAAGGACAGGATCACGATTACCCCCTAAGCGTTGACCGCGCGAGCCGAGGGTCATGCTCGTCAGGGCATGACCCTTTTTCTTTGCGTGAATTTGACAGCCTGTGTAAAGTCAATTAAAGTGAACTATCATTCTAATTTCCGAACGCTCGTTCATAACTGTCAAGGCTGGGCAATTTTGTGAAGGTATCGCGAAAAACGAGGGAGGGCCTGACCCGGCGCCGAGAGCTCTTGACGGCAGCGGAGGCGCTTTTCGCGAAGAACGGTTTCTTTAAGACGACGATGGCCGATATTGCCGAGGAGGCCGAATTTGCGATCGGCACGCTGTACCAAATGTTCAGGAGCAAAGAGGAGATTTATCTCTCGCTGGTGAATGAAAAGGTAACTGCCTACCTGTCGAAGGTGGAGGCCGAGACCAGCATGGCTATTGGCAGCGAGGCCAAGATCGAAGCGCTGATCCGCACCAAATTGAATTTCTTCGAGCACAACCGAAACTTTTTCCGGATTTACGTGGCGGAATGGAGCGGCTTCGAACTGGCGCCTAAAAGCGCCTTCGGAGACCGAATTTGGAAAAAATTATTGGCGCACCTGGATCTGATCGCAGAGATCATAGAGAAGGGGACCAGTACGGGTGAGTTCAAAGGCATTGCGCCCAAAGAAGCCGCCTTTGCGCTTAATGGCATGATGAATTCGACGATTTTTCATTGGATCCTCGGAAATCACCCCCGGGGTTCTCTCTTGGCAAAGACGGAGGTTATCAAGGAGTTGTTTTTGACCGGCATCGAAAAGTCCTAGTGCGTAATGGTTCGAAGCCTTTCCGCTTCTCTGAAGGAGGACGATAATGCACGTGAAGACGATGGTATGGGGGGTGCTGATCGCGGCAGCCATGATAGTGTCGCTAGCCGTCCGAGCGGGCGCGCTCGTCCCGGATCCGGTCACTCCAAAAGTGGTTCCCCAAGTGTTGACGCTGGAGAACGCTTTGAACATTGCCCTCGGTAACCAGCCGAGCCTTCGAGTAGCGGCCGGAAATCAGGCGATCAACGAGGCGAGAGTCGGCCAGGCCCGCTCCGGGTATTTTCCTCTGATCACGGGTCGCGTTGCATACCAGCGGGCGACCGCGAATGTCGCGACGTCCTTCGGCGGAGGCCCGATTCAGCGGAACACCCGCGGCGACACGTTTGGAACCTATTTGAACAACGTCAACTTAAACCAAACGATTTTCGACTTTGGAAAGGTCCACTCACAAATCAAGACGGCCGAGTTTAACCTAATGGCCGCGCGGTCCGACACAGAAACCGCGGTCCAGACCATGGTAGTCAATGTGCAGCAGGGCTATTACGGTCTCCAACAGGCCCAGCGTCTGCTGCTGGTGAGCGAAGAGGCGGCGACCCAGTTCCAAAAGCACCTGGACCTGGCAAAGGGTCGGTTTAAGGTCGGTGTCGCGCCGAAGATCGACGTGACCACAGCGGAGGTGGATCTGTCTAACGCGCGCCTGAATCTGATTACCGCCAAGAACAATCTGTCTTTGGCCAGGGTCACGTTGAACAACGCCATGGGTATCGTGACGTCCGACCAATATCGAGTTGAAGAACCGGCGGCGTTCGAACAGTATGCGATCACCCAGGAACAGGCGCTGGACCGGGCCATGCGCGCCAGGCCCGAACTGATCTCCCAACGTGCGCTCGAGCAGGCCGCGGAATCGGCGATCAGGACAGCCGAGGCCGATTTTTTCCCCACGGTGACAGGGGCTGCAGGCTATTCATACAACGGGCAGGAGTTTCCACTGGTGTGGAATTGGAATGTCCTGGGGTCCTTGAACATTCCGATTTTCAGCGGCTTCCTGACCAAACAGCAGGTTGCGGAAGCGCGTGCCACTCTCTTGAGGACAAAGGCGAACGGTGATTCGCTGAAACAGACCGTGCTGGCTGAGGTCAGCCAGGCCTATTTGAACTTAGACGCCACGCGAGAGCGCCTGCAATTCACCGCGATCACTGTGACCCAGGCGAAGGAGCGTATGGCGCTCACGGAGGGCCGGTATCGCGCGGGACTCGCGACGGCGGTGGAGGTCACGGACGCCGAAGTAGCGCTCGTGAACGCACAGGTGAACGATGTGGTGGCGATGTCGACGTATCAAGCCGCGAAAGCGCAGCTCGAACGGGCGATGGGCACCACCGCGCCGCCTTTAACGGGAGGCTCATGACACGCAGACGATGGCTCATAGCCGGCGCGCTGCTGGCAGTGGCGCTAAGCGCCGCCGGTTACGCGTATTGGGCCGGTGGTCAGAAAACGCCGGTCAAGTATAAAACCGCGAGGGTCGAACGCGGGACGGTGGTCCAAGCCATCACCGCCACCGGCACAATCAATCCGGTCATTACGGTGCAGGTGGGCAGCCAGGTGTCCGGCATTATCAAGACGCTCTATGCCGATTTCAATTCGGTCGTGAAGGCCGGGCAGGTGGTGGCCCAGATTGATCCGGCTCCGTTCCTTTCCGCCGTCACGCAGATGGAGGCCAACCTCCAGAACGCGTTAGGCAATCTGGCTCGAGCCCGGGCCGATCTGACATTGCAGAAGCTCAACTTTGACCGCGCAAAGGCTTTGTTCGAGCAGCAAATGAACGCCCGGCAGGATGTAGATAATGCCCGCGCAGCCCTTGAAACCTCTCAAGCGAATATTCAGACGGCTGAAGCGCAAGTGAAGCAGGCTAAGGCCATGCTGGAAACGGCCAAGCTTAATCTTAACTACACGACGATTTATTCTCCGGTGAATGGGATTGTCATCTCGCGCAAC